>CAZUXV010000047.1:0-17097 GCA_964624445.1 uncultured Oscillospiraceae bacterium
TGAAGAAGCCAAGGAAACCGTTGAAGAGAAGGTCGAAGAAGCCAAGGAAGCCGTAGAAGAAACGGTTGAAAAGGCCAAGAAGACCGTCAAGAAGACCAAGAAGGCTGCTGAAGACGCTGTCGAAGAAGTCAAGGAAGCGGTTGAGGAAGCCAAGGAATAATTCAGATAAGGCGAAGGGTCCTGCTGTGAAGCAGGGCCCTTTTATTATCTGTAGTTTCGCATCTGCGGATGCGACCAGGGCTTTCCGATCGTCCTGGACATTCGGTTTGAATATGTGTCCTTTAGTGTAAGAACTTATTCCGGCAGAGACTGGTTTGCGAATTTGTCAGCGGCAATCTGTTCGTCCATCCACAGCTGCAGATTCGACACGCTCTGAGCGATCCGGTCCAGGATGTTCTTGATCTTCATGAAGTCCTCGTATTCGTCCGTGCGGACGCGGCCGTCCTCTGCAATCTCCAGCAGGCGGTTTTTGATCCGGTTCATCTGGTTGACGGCGTTGAGCGTCTCCACGGCGATCTGGTTGAGTTCCTTGGATTCGGCCCGGACGGCATGGGATTCGCCGATGGGGCACTCATTGCAGCAATAATAATTGAGCAGGGAAGGCGTCTTGTAGTACTCCGCCAGCAGGAGTACATCCTCCGGCTGGATCTGGGTCCGGCCGTTTTCGATCTTCTCAATACGTTCCGGAGAAAAACCGGGAATCAGATCACCGGCCTTTTCACGGGTGAGCCCAAGATCTTCCCGGGTTGTCTGCCAGATGGATTTATTCTCTTTCGTTGATCTTCTTCCCATAGGAGTGCCTGCCTTTCATTCTGTATTGATTATTCCGCCGTATCGAGTGTCAGATTCTCGTTCGGGATCCATCCGCGATAGCCTTTGCCTTCCGCCAGGGTGTAGTTTTTCCCCGTTTCCACGATGGTGACCGGTGTGCCCACGGGCCACTCTGTGACCTTGGCCGGCTTTTTATCCGGCGAACTGACAACCTTTACTTTGGCGCTGCCGGAGGTTTTTCCGTTTTTGGATACTACGGCAGTGGCACAGGAATCCTGTACAACCGGAAGCAGTTCCACATTCTTGCGGGAGAGCCAGCAGAAGGTGTCGTTCCAGTAAACATAGACGAGATCGTCTTCCACGCTGAGTACGGCGAACATGCTTCCGACAGGCCGTGCTTTCGTGAAGGATGCCAGCGCATTGCCGTCCCCGTCCAGGAGTTTTGCGCCCTTCTTGTTGGTGATCAAGGCGATCTGCGGACCGTCCGCTCCTTCCGTAGTCCAGGTGAGGTCCTTCGTGGGCACGCGGACGCTCTCGCTTTCGCTGCCGGCACTGACTTTGGAAACCATGGTGCCGACATACTCCAGGGAAACGGACTGAAGCCCGGAACCGAGATCCGCCTGGAGCCAGGGGCGGCGGATAAGGCGCATGCCGGCGTGCTTGTTGTAATGGAGCGCATAATTGAGATCCATCCAGTATTCCATGCCGCCGTACTCTCCGGATTCGAAGAACCAGCGGATACCGGGCAGTTCGTCCGCGGTCATGGCCTCGACAAAAGAACCGTCTTCTTTCTGATAATAGATATGTCCCTGGAGGCGGATCCGCTTATCATTCTTCCGCGGGAAGGTGGCACCGGGCGCGCTGTCCACTACATGGATCAGGGTGCCGTCTTCACTGATGCCGTCCGCCATGGCGATATGGCCCAGGACGATGCCGAAGGAAAAGAGATCCCCGCGGCGGAGACAGGTGATCGCTTCCCGCTCGGTGGTGATCAGTTCATCCTCGGTGACAAAACCGTAAGTTTCAGCTGCCTGGCGGATCAGGCCGCCGTTGTCCGTGCCGCCCTGAACAAAGAAGCGGCTGTTTTTGGAGGCAAGGATATCGGGCTGCAGCCCGTCGCCGGTATAGCCCAGGCGCTGGAGGATATGGCTGAGGGTAAAGATGGCGCAGCCAGCGTTTTCGAGCGTTCCGGATGCAGAGGATTTCTTGTAAGGGGTTTTGTGCCACCAGTAATCCTTCTGGCTGTAGACGACGTCCGGGCCTTCCTGCTTCGGCGCGGTGCCGGAAACGGGGATGGTTACGCTGACGGTTTCATAGTCATTGGTTGCATATACGACCGTTGCGGTCAGGGTGTAGACCGCTTCTTCCCGGGGACGGAAAGAGGCGGCGTAATGGGTGGTGGTCGCTTTCGCCTTATCCTTGTCCTTCGGTTTATAGACGACGCCGGCCGGCGTGCTCAGTTCATACCGGACGCCGAGGGCTCCTTCGCGGCCCGGCGTGACGGTGACATCCACATAATCGCCGACCCGCGGGTTTTCCGGGGTAAAGGTCAGCGACGGATCCGCCAGGGCGGACGCGGCTGTCAGCAAAAGCAGAAGAACTGCAAGGCAGAAAAGAGTCTTCAGAAAGCGAGTCATTCAATATCTCCATTCGTGGAACGGCAAGGGATGGTCCCTTGTTCGGACAAATTCGCAACGGGGTTATTATATCAAAGAGTGGGGCTGAATACAAGGATATACATTGACTTCCGGCAGTGAATCCGATATGCTGATAACGAATCTGAAAAGAGGAGACAATCATATGAGTCAGAAGGCTTTTGTTAAAGGCGCGAATCCTTATATGCCCCTGTGGGAGCACGTTCCGGACGGGGAACCGCGGGTCTTTACGTATGACGGGGAGACGCGGGTATATGTATACGGATCCCATGATACGGAAAAAACGGAATACTGCGGAAAAGACTATGTGGTCTGGTCCGCGCCGGTAACGGACCTGACCGACTGGAAATGCCACGGGACCTGCTACCGGGCGGAGGACAACAGCATCCTTTACGCGCCGGACGTGGTTCAGAAGGGCGATACATGGTATATGTACGCGGCGGACTGCAAGGGATCGAGGATCATGGTGGCCAGATCCAAGACACCGTGGGGGCCGTTTACGGATCCGGTGAAAACAGAGCTTGGTTTTGATCCGGGGATCCTGGTGGACGACGACGGCCGGGTATACGCCTACTGGGGATTCTGCAAGAGCTACTGCGCAGAACTGAATGAAGATATGGCGACGATTAAGCCCGGTACGCTGCGGGAAAACCCGATTCCGCACTGCAGCGCTCCGTGGTCGCCGGAGGACGGCGGGTTTGGACGGGAGTATTTCTTCGAGGCGTCCAGCCCGCGGAAGATCTTCGGTAAGTATGTGTATATCTATTCCCGCCGGGTGAACGAATATATGCCAGAACTGGGCATCTATGAAGACTGCAACGGGTTCCTGTCCTATGTATGGAGCGATCATCCGCTGGACGGATGGAAATGGGGCGGAGATATCAGCTTCAACGGCGGAGAGATCCTGAAGGACGCGGAAGGAAAAGGAACCATGACCTTCCGCTGGGGGAACAACCACGGATCCGTAATGGAAATGAACGGACAGTGGTATGTGTTCTATCACCGGCAGACCGGACGGGACGAGTATTCCCGCCAGGCAATGCTGGAACCGATCGACGCGGTCCGGGGAAAAGACGGAAAAGTCTGGCTGGGCAAGGTTCTGTATAAGGACGGGGAGCCGGTCGCTTCCTGCCCGGTGGAGATGACTTCCCAGGGCCCGCAGGTGAACGGGATCAACGCCAGAGAATGGATCTCCGCGGGATACGCAGTTCATCTGTACGGCGGGAAAGAGACTGCCTGGATTGAGTCTGTGTATGAGCAGCGGGATGACATCTCCGCACCGGTGAAGAACATCACGGACGGAACCGCCGTGGGCTTCCGCTATCTGCAGTTCGGACTGAAAACGCCGAAGACGGTATCGGTCATCATGAAGGCGGAAGGAGAAGGCACGGTCAGCATCCGCCTGGATACGCGGGAAGGAAAAGAGATCGCGAAGACGGACATCAAGACAGGGGAGACCACAATTCCCCTGAACGGCGGCGTGATCGGCAAACACGCGGTGTATTTCGTTTTCAGGATGAACAAAGGGACGGCGGAAATGGACCGCTTCACCTTTGACGACTGACAGGCGTTCTGCTTGTCAAAAAACGGGCGGTGTGCTATAATTCGCCCGTTGCCGTGGAGCGGTATCGAAGTGGTCATAACGGGGCTGACTCGAAATCAGTTTGTCGGGCAACCGGCACCAGGGTTCGAATCCCTGCCGCTCCGCCATCTAACCCTTGAGATATAAGGCTCAAGGGTTTTTGCATGCTTAAATATCTCAGGACAAAATTAACGATTGGTAGGTAGTTGGTCGGTAGTAGAAGCGGATCTCACTCAATAGTATCTGTGACCGCTTTCAAGTCTTCTAATTGAATACTATTTATTACAACCTCCGGAGCGATCCGGAGGTCTTTTTCTGTTTGTTGGTTGTGGTATTATAATTATGATTATGTTTGGGAAAAGTGAAAAGTAAGAAATAGAATCTATTGACGAGCATAGATGCACCGGTGGAAAGTGAACCTCGCCCAATAAGTTCAAGGGCAAGCCGATCTGCTGCTGGAGTATATTCTTTCCCGGAAGCTGTACGCCAACCGTATGTGCCCAGATATCTTTCTCTGTCCTTGCTGTCTTGGTTGTGTGAGTCTTTGATGACTTTTGACCATTTTTGAATCAGAAATAAAGCATATTCTGTCAGATCGTGCTGGACAAGACGAAGCATGTAGAGATCTTCTTCGGAAGGGTATATCTTGACATTTGAATTGGAAACAAATTGAAAAACATGATCCGGAAGCTGAGGTACATTTGGCGAAAGGGATTGCATAAGGCCATCTACCCAAGATGATGCGATAATTGAGTCGGCTATTTCTGGATTGGATTTAAGATACGCAAGGCGGTTTTTTTCGGTCGGAGGGAGAAAAAGCGTAAAAAAGGTGGTGACGGGGATCACCGCCTGTGACGGGATTTACATGCTGTTCAAACAGCTGCCGAAGTGGTACAATAACTCCAGACACCCAGGAAGAGCCTTGACCGGGATGTGTGAGCAATGAAAAGTCAAAACAAGTGCCATGATAAAGCAGAGAGAACGGGCCGGATGATTCTGTTCCTGGCGGTGCTCTTTTCGGCGGCAATGCTGTGGCAGGGCACAGGCGCATCCGCCGCGGAGGGCGGGGAACAGCTGAAGGCCGGGACCGTCAACGTGGCGGTATACATGCTCGGCGGCGATCTGGAAAGGGATTCGGGCGCGGCCAGCGCCGATCTGAACGAGATCATGCGCGCCCGCTGGCAGGGAGGCACAGCGGTGTTTATTGCCACCGGCGGGGCGGAGCACTGGACCTTCAGCGGCGAACTGGACAGCCGGGCCTGCTTTAGCCGCCTCCTGGAAGAGAAGATCACGGTGGAACGCAGCCTGCAGGATCGGATATCCGACGGGGAAACCCTCCGGGCTTTCCTGGTCTGGTGCGCGGAGCAGCGGGCGGCGGATGTGACGGTGCTGATCCTGTGGGGACACGGGATGAAGGATCCCGCCGGTATCGGGACGGACCTGACCGCGGAAAAACAAACCCTGACCCTGGCGGAAATCGCCTCGGCGGTGGAGCAGAGCCGCGTACAGGTCGACGTGATCGGGATGGACGCCTGCAGCATGGCAGGCGCGGAAACGGTCCGGGCGATGAAAAGCAGCTGCGGCTATCTTGTGGTCAGCGAAGATGAAGAGGCGCTGGAAGGCTGGCCCTATCACCATCTGGCGGAAATCATGACCGGAAACGCGGAACAGATCGCGATGAACATGGCGGACTGCGTCAATACGGACCGCATACGAAAAGGAAAGCCGGCCGGACTGACGGTAATACGGATGAACGGAGAGGAAAGGGAACCATGAAGGAAAAGATGAGAAGGGCTTTATGCATGATGCTGATCCTGCTGCTGTGCCTGACCGGGACCGCGGCGCTGGAGAATCAGACGTTTTCAGCCAGGGCCGGGACGATTGACGCGGTTTCCCTGCCTGAATCCGAACTCGGCGGGGAAACGGCCGAGGGCGACTGGCGTTACGCACTTCGCGCGGATGACGGCTGGGCCGAAATCATCCGGTATGAAGGATCTGAGCAGGATGTTCGGGTTCCGGTGCTGGTCGGGGATGGAATCAGCGTCGCAGGGCTGGCCGCCGGTTCCCTGGCCGGCGTGAAAGGGAAGGTCCGGCTGAACGGCAACATCCTGCACATCGCCCCGGGTGCCTTTGGGGATGACAAACCGGTCATCGTGGCGCTGAACGGGACCTATGCCCAGGCCTGGGCAGCGGAAAACGGCTTTCCGACAGAGGTTCCGGCGGATTATGAGCTGATGCCCGGGGTTATCGACTTTTCCGACGCCCCGAAGGGACATATCCGCCGGGCCGGGGAGGATTACATCCGCTTTGCCCGGCTTGAAGGCTGCAGGCTGTCTGTCGGCAGCGTTTTCTGGTACCGGGATGAACGGGGAATAACCGGTATTTACAAAGTAACCACCCTCGCGGAGGAAGACGGATGGACGGTGGCCGGGGTGACTGCGGCCGATGTGAAAACCACCGTCAAAAACGCTCACATTTCAGGGGAATACACTTTTACGGATGCTGACTTTACGCCGGCAGCAGGGGTGCGCGATGCTGCAAAGCCGGCTGATTCAAAATCTCCGGCCAGTGTTGAAGGTGAAGATAAAACAATCGCAAAAGTGATTCCGATTTCCAGAGACACTGGCATTAAATCTGATAACGATTCCTTATACAACAGTTCGTTATACAACAGTAATGATATAACCGTTACCTTTAAAGTAAAGACAGATTACGATCTTGAAATCATAGACGGCGAGATAGTTGAATTTACGGAGAAGGAAACGAAATCCGCTGTTATTGATATTAATTTCCCTTTCATTAACTATAAATATGAAGGCGATTTGCTGAAGAAACTTAAGGAAAAAAAAGATGACGGAGAGTATCTTTTTTTTACAGAAGTTGACGTCGGCTCACTGACACTGAAAGGGACCGGACTGTTCACCATTGGGATTGACCTGAAGGCAGGTCTCAAAGCCGATGTTACGGGGACGTTCAGTGCCACCTATGCCACGACCACGGAACGTCGCTATGCAGACGGAGAATGGACCGTTCTTGAAGATAACGGGAACGTATCCCAAAAAGATTGGAAAACAGAGATTTCCTTTGCGTTTAACGGCAAATTTTATATTAAGGTAACCGGTACGATTGCGCTGGCACGAATCGTTAAAGTCTTTGAGGCTTCAGCCGAATTAGCGCTGAAGGCAAAAGTGGAAAAAGAGTTTACAGACGATCCGAATGACGCTCCGTGTATCACGCTTGAAATCGGGCCGGAAATCACGCTGGAAGCTTACGCAGGGTTATTCGTGGAGAGCACGTACAAAGACGATGAAGGGGGATACAATAAACTTACCTTGGGAGCAAAGGCAAAAGTGTTTGGTAAAACAATTCCGACCGAAGTCCTCATCCATAATACCTGCAAGATACATTACTGGCCGGGAGACGTTCCGGGAGTCGGGGACGTCAGGGTTCATCTCGAGGATATGTGCCCTTTCAGCGACAGGGTGACTGTAGTGTTTGAAACCAGGACATCGCAGCTTGTGGAGGAACGGAAGGTTTTCAGAGGTAAGCCGATTCCCTGGGACGAAGATGAATATCGCCTGGAAGACGATGAAACCGCGGGGCATTTTCTGGGCTGGGCAACCAGCGAAGACGCTACAGCGCCTGACTGGATCTTCGAACAGGGAACGGAAAACTATCTGCCTCTCGGGCCGGAGGGAGACCCGATGACGGTAGAGGGACCGCTGACGCTTTATGCCGTGTGGGAAAATAATGTGGAGGTCCGTTTTGATTCCCAGGGCGGATCAGAGATCCCATCGCAAATCGTGCCTGTGGGCGGCTACGCGACGATTCCGGACGATCCGGAAAAACCCGAGGATATATTCATGGGCTGGTATCAGCTGGCCGTTGAAGATGATACGGTACAAAGGTATCCGTGGGATTTTGAAAGCGATACCGTTCCTGCAGACGGGCTGGTGCTATATGCTGAATGGCAGGAAGGCGAGTCCTACACCGGCGGCACAACCACGGTCATGTATATAGGTAATCGGGAAGACATTGATCTGGACCGGTATGATCCCGACAACAATCAGGATGACCGTCTGAAATATGAAAAAATATACAAACCGGGTTCAAACACAGAGGTGCTTGGTGTTTCCATCACAGGGGTTAAAAACGATCCGATAGACCTGGTCATTCCGGCAAAAGTTTACACGTTGACCGATCAGTATGATGTGCTTGAGGTCCGGAGAAGCGCATTCAGCAGCGGATGCGAGGTGCTCCGGAGCATAAAGTTCGAGATGAAGAACGGCGTCGATACCATGGAAATGTTCAAAAACCTGCCCAATCTCGAATATGTGGACCTGAGCCAGACCATCATGTCCGAAGTTCAGTACGGGGCGTTTGCCAACTGCCCGGAGCTGATCGCCGTGAAACTGCCGAAGGGGATTAGCACAATCGGCCGGTCTGCTTTTGAAGGCTGTACTTCGCTGACAAAACTGGTGATTCCCGAGGGCATTCATTCCCTGGGAGAAGACGCTTTCCTGAACTGCACCGGCATTACGGAGGTATCATTCGGTAATTTAGAGGGCGGTATACCGGTCAGTAACCTGTACACCATCCACTCCAACGCCTTCCGGGGTATGACGGGACTGGAGCAGCTGGTGCTGCCCGAAGGCGTCAAAACCATCGATCCCTTCGCTTTCAGAGATTGTACCGCATTGAAATATGTACGCCTTCCGAAATCCGCGACAAACCTCGGGTATGCTTTGTTTGCCGGAGACACCGCCCTGGAGGAACTGTATCTGGGCAATATGGGATCCGCCTCGTACTCAGGTTTCGGGCATTTCGATGAATCGCTCTCCATATCTGTTTATTCAATGAATATATTCGGAAACGGCGTAAACATGCCGGAAGAAATCTATCCGCTGCCGTCATTGCGGAGGATTGTCATCGGAAACGGCGCCTCAAACGTCTGCCGTGACGCATTGACCTACCGGTATGTTTCCCACTATGATGAACATAATTACCGTTCCGTTTTCGCAGGGGTAGCCTGCCTGGATGTCGTCATCGAAGAAGGCGTCAGGTCTATTGACGGCGATGCTTTCTACGGCTGTTCCGCCATCCGGTCAATCCAGCTGCCGCAGTCGCTGAAAACAATCGGCGAAGATGCATTCGCGGATTGCAGCGGGCTCACCTCGGTTTCACTCAGTGAAAGGGTGACCACCCTTGAGGCAGGGGCCTTCCGTAATTGCTCGGGGCTGCAGTCTTTCACCTTCAATAACGGGCTGAGAACGATCGGCGGAGGAGCGTTTTCAGGCTGTTCGGGTCTGACGGAACTGACGGTGAACGAAGGCGTTACTTCAATCGGGGACAGAGCTTTCTGCTACTGTTCAAGCCTGAAAAATCTGGTCCTGCCTAAGACGGTGACGTCATACGGAGTCGCGCTTTTTGACGGAGACTGCGCGCTGGAAACATTGGTCCTGGGAAACGCCGGGAACACCACAAACAACTACACGGGAAGCAATCCGGGACTGAATACGATTTTCGGAGACGCGTATTCATATAACCCGGACGATGTGGCAATGCCCAATATGAAGACGATCGTCATCGGAAACGGCAGCCCGACCATCAACGGTTATACCCTCGCATACAAATACGGGGAGGCAATCGAGGATACGCCGGGAGTGTACAGCAGCCACTTTGTATCACCGTTTGCCACCGGATCGGGCAGTATCACGCTGATCATTGAGGAGGGCGTGGAAGAAATCGGAGACAACGCATTTTGCGGACTGACTTCCATCGGGAAAGTGATTCTGCCCGGAAGCCTCCGGAAAATCGGCGGAAACGCATTTGCGGACTGCACGAAAATCAGCACGCTGGAACTGCCGGTCAGTCTCCGGGAGATTGACGGCAATGCTTTTGCCAACTGCAGCGGGCTTGTAAACATCAGCTTTAACCGGGGACTGGAGAAGATCGGCGACGGTGCGTTCATGAACTGTACAGGCCTGAAACGCGCAATCCTGCCGGAAGGGCTGACGCATATCGGAGAGCAGGCTTTCAACAGCTGTACGGCGCTGGAGCATGTTTACCTGCCCAGGTCCGCCGCGGAGCTTGGCCAGGGCATACTGCACGGGGACGCGGCGCTGCGGACGCTGTATATCGGGAATGCGGCCATGATCTCGGACGCTGAAGACGGAGGGTCCATTTACCGGGCCAGTATTTTCCAGAACAGTTGTTACGAGGAAACGTGGGGGAAATATGTCAACCTTGAGACTGTCACGATCGGTTCCGGCAGCGCCGTGATACCGGCAAAGGCGTTCGTAACGAATGTTCAGAACCCCGCATACAACTATACCAGAGTGATGGAGGTTTATCCATTTGATACCGGAAGCGGAAAAACAAAGCTGATTATTGAAGACGGGGTCAGGGAGATCGGCGATGACGCGTTCCGGCGGGCCAGCTGCCTTGGTGAAGTCCTGATACCGGATACCGTGGAAACAATCGGCGGTTATGCCTTCTGGGAATGTACAGGAATCCGGACTGTTGATCTGCCGGAGAGTCTGATCCAGATCGGAAACGGCGCTTTTGCCGACTGCGGCGGACTGGCGGAGGTCCGGTTTAATCAGCGGCTGGAAAAGGTCGGCGACAGTGCGTTCACGAACTGTACAAGCCTGAAATGCGCAGCCCTGCCGGAGGGCGTGACTTATGTCGGGCAGTGGGCTTTCTGCAACTGTACGGCGCTGGAACATGTTTACCTTCCCAGGACTGCCGCGACCCTCGGCCAGGGCATACTGAGCGGTGACGCGGCGCTACGGACGCTGTATATCGGGAACGCGGCCATGATGTCGGACGCTTTTGATGAGAGTAACTATACTCCGGCCAGTATTTTCCAGAGCCGTTGCTATGATGAAGCATGGGGGAAATATGTGAACCTTGAGACCGTCACCATCGGTCCGGGCAGCACCGTGATACCGGCGGATGCGTTCTTAACCATAACTCAGGACCCTGCATACAACTATTACAGATCGATAGGGGCTTACCCCTTTGATACTGGAACCGGAACAGCAAAGCTGATTATTGAGGAAGGGGTCAGGGAGATCGGGTACAATGCGCTGGCGAACGCAAGCGCTTTCGGGGAAATCGTTTTACCGGACAGCCTGAACAAAATCGGCAGCAGTGCGTTCAGCGAATGCACCGCCCTGAAGCGGATGCGCATGGGAGCCGGTATCACGTCGATCGGTGAGGCGGCGTTCAATCGCTGCGGCCAGCTGACGGTGTACCTGCCGTCCTCCGCGGCCTATGCCATTCAGTATCTGAACGATAACCAGGTCCCCTTCAGCATCGAAGGGATGCCGCCGTATCACCTGAACCTGAACGCAAACGGCGGAACCTTCGGAACCGGCGGGACCGTCATCACCAGTGAAGTGTCATGGCTGTCCGCGCTGTCCGCACTGCCGGAACCTGTGAACGGAACCCGGCGGTTCTCCGGGTGGTTCAGGGACGCGGCGGCCACGCAGCCCTTTGATACGGAAACGGAAATCATGCCCGCGGCGGACCTGACGCTGTATGCCGGATGGGATATCAACCTGCACCGGCTGACGCTGATCCTCAGCGAAGGAAGCCTGGACGGGGACACCGTCCGCCTGATACCGGTCGGGATTCCGTTCCTGGATTCGATCGTTCCGGTCAGGGCGGGAAGCGTCTTTACCGGATGGTATACGGACGGAAAGCTGCAAAGCGAATGGAAGGCGGCCATGCCGGACCGGGATCTGGTACTGTATGCCGGCTGGGCGGTCTACGGTACCCACGGGAAATATACCTTAGCGGATAACGAAGCGACCCTGGTCCGCTACGAATGCGGCGCGGACGAACAGGCGGTCTACCTGCCGGAAATGGTTGAGGGCAAGCCGCTGACAGGGATCGCGGCGGGAGCCTTCGCAGGACAGCCGGTCGTTACGCTGGGCCTGCCTGCGGCGGTAACCCAGCTTGAAGACGGCGCCCTGGACGGGATGGAAAGCCTGAGGTCCTTCCGCGTCGCGGCCGGGAACAGCCAGTATGCGGCCTATAACGGCGTGCTGTATTCCGCGGACGGGAGCACCCTGCTGCGCTGGCCGGCGGACAAGGGCGTCTGGTGCACCGTGCCGGAAGGCGTTTTACGGATCGCGGATCACGCCTTTGCCGGCGCGCCGGTCCGGAATATCTCCCTTCCGGACGGATTGACGTATATCGGCGCCGGCGCGTTCCAGAACACCAGCCTGGAAACGCTGGACCTTCCGGACAGCGTGACCGTAGTCGGCCCGGACGCTTTCCGCGGGTGTGGGCAGCTGACACTGGTGACCGCCGGAGAAAACCTGGCGGAGATCGGCGAATACGCCTTTGCTAACGGCAGCCTCGCGGCTGTTTACTACGGACCGCTGACGGGCGCCTTTGCCGACTACTGCGAAGAAGCGGGCCTGCTGTATAACCTCTACCTTGTCACCGCGGTTGTGGACGACGGGGAGGAGAAGATGTATACGGCCCAGGCGGGCAAAGAACTTGTGATTCCAGCCCCGGTCTGGGAGGATGACAACACGGTCTTTGATGGCTGGTATGAAGATGAAGAACTCCGGGTTCTCCTGCCGGATGAACCGCTGATGCCACAGCACGGGCTGACGCTGTACGGCACGGGGCGGCAGCAGTTTGAACTGGCGGAAGCGGACGGGGGAGACGGCTGCTGCCTGATCCGTTACCTGCTGAACAGGAGCAAGGTTTCCGTGCCCTCCTCCATCAACGGGGTTCCGGTGACCGCCATCGCGGCAGGCTGCTTCGGACCGGACGTCACGGAAATAACGATTCCGGCGTCCGTGACGGATATAGCGGAAAACGCTTTCAGCGGAGGAGACATCACCTTCTTTACCCCGCCGGACAGCGCCGCCTGTGCCTATGCGACTGCGCACGGCTACGCCACGCAGGTGCTTCACAGCACCATCTATTACCGGACAAACGGCGGCCTGGCCTTGGACGCCGAGACCGCCGGTTTTGGGGACCGGATTGCCCTGCCCGAACCGGTCAGGCCCGGCTGGCAGTTTGAGGGATGGTATACGGACCGGAAACTGGAGCATCCCGTTGAACTGCAGGACGACGATCTGTATGAAGCAGGCGGAAAGGACGTGACGCTGTATGCGGCATGGTCTGTTTCCGATGAGGATATCGCCCTGTTCCGCTTTGAACTGAACGCGGCGGGAACAGGGCTGACTGTAACGGGGCTGGACGGGAACGACGCCGTGATTGAAATTCCGGCGAGCGCCGGCGGCTATCCCGTGGTGGCCATCGGCCCGCAGGCCATGGCATGGAAAGAGAGCATTACGGAGGTATGGCTGCCGGACAGCGTGAAGGACATCGGGGAAGAGGCTTTCGAAGGCTGCGGCAGCCTGGAAAGCATCGCCCTGGGCGGCACAACGGTGATCGGGCGGAACGCCTTGAAGAACTGCGACGCCCTGCAGGCCATCGAGTTGCCGGACAGCCTCCTGCGGATTGAGTACGGAGCACTGGCCAATACTTCCATCACGGATCTTACGCTACCCGCCGGCTTCCTGTATCTGGACGGAAACGCGCTGAACGGCTGCACCGAACTGGCGGCTGTCTATGTGGAGGACGGCTCGGAGTATTACCGGAGCGAGGACGGCGTCCTGTATGACATCGTGGAAGACACACTGGTGAAGTATCCGTGCCGGCGGCCTGGAACCACCTATACCGCAGCGGCCGGAACCTACGCCATCGGCGTGAACGCGTTTGAAAACGCGGCGGCCCTGCAGCAGATCATCCTGCCGGATTCGGTATGGTCCTTGGGCAAGGGATGCTTCATGGGATGCACCGGCCTGCAGCAGATTCCGGAGATGAACGCCGCCGGCCTGACCAGGATTCCGGAAAACTGTTTCAGGGGCTGCGTAAAGCTGACGGAAGTTACAATCCCGCAGCAGATCACGCGGATTGATTCCGGCGCGTTCTATCGCTGCGACAACCTGAAAACCATCCATATTCCGGAAAGCGTAACGGTCATCGGCGAAAAGGCTTTTGCCAATACCGAGGCAATGATTTTCGGCCGGACCGGCAGCGAGGCGGAGCGGTTCGCCGCGGAAAACGGAATCGGGTTTACCAATGAAGGCGATACCGTCCAGACCGGCCTTGCCCTCAGCGCGTCGGAGCTGACCCTCTCCGTGGAGGAGCAGGCAGCGCTGGCCGCCTTTGCCCTGCCGGAAGGCGCGGTGTGCGGCCCCGTGACCTGGACCAGCAGCGAGACCAGAATTGCCCGGGTATCGGATGAAGGCGAAGTGACGGCCGTCGGCAGGGGCCGGGCTGTGATCACCGCGTGGATGGCCGGCGGGTTCACCGCGGAGTGCGTCGTGACGGTGGAAGGAGACGGCCAGGTCAGCCAGGTCATCCTGGACGGCGTACCAGACCGGATGACAGTCGGGGATACGAGCCAGGCCTCGGTGTACTTTGTGCCGGTGACGGCGCAGAGTGCGGTGACATGGACCGCTGGCGACCCGGAGGTTCTCTCCGTATCTCCCGACGGCGGGATGACCGCCCTCAGCGCGGGCATCGCGCGGATCCGCGCAACAGCGGATACCGGCATCTATGCGGAGGCGACCGTCATTGTATACAGCGATGAGCGGCGGATCGAAATCACCGCCCCGGTGCGCCAGGCGGCGGCCGGCGAAACAGTCCTTCTGACCGCCGTCCACGAAGGGGGAACCATCATCTGGACAGCGCAGCCTGACAGCGTTGCGACGGTCAGCGACAGCGGCGTGCTGACCATGAACAGCCACGGCTTCGTCACCGTCCGCGCGGCCTATGAGGATAACCCGGACCGATATGACGAGCTGGTGCTTGAATGCCCCGGCGAGCAGGTCCTTACGCTGCCTGTGGCGCTTTTCAGCATCGAGGAACAGGCTTTCAGCGGCATCCGGGCGGAAATCGTTGTGCTGCCCGAAACGGTACAGGACATCGGCGCCTATGCTTTTGCCGACTGCCCGAACCTGTATAAGATCGTCATTCCGGGGATGGGTACCCGAATTGCGGAACACGCGTTTGACAATACTGGGGTGACTATCGTCTGCCCGGCCGGCAGCGAAGCGTATGCCTATGCGGCAGCGCATCACATTCCATGCATTCCCGACACCGGCGAGGACTGACAGGGCGGCCCCGGGGGAAACCCGGGATGCTATCTCTCAAAACATTCCATAAAACACGCAAACGGCCCCGGAGCGATCCGGGGCCGTCCCCCTGTTTCCTTTTTGAGCTACGATTCGGGGCTTTTTTTATTATCCCCGAAAAAAAGCCCCGCTCGACTACATAGAGGACAGAGGGACAAAAGTCTCTGTGAAGGGAGAGGAGCGAGGCGCGATGGATTACAGGAACTGGAACGGAGACAGAGGCCGGGCGGAGGAACGGCCGGGGACAGCGGCGGGCCGGAAGGGGACAAAGGGGCCTGCCTTCCATCTGTATAACGCGAAAAACTGCCTGTATCTCCGGGCGGTGGAGGTCATGGACGGGGAGAGCCTGCGCTCCGCGGTGGCAACGGACCATGTGGCGGTTTCGTACCGCGGAGGGTATCGGTCCTTGGACCGGTTTATATCCTCGGACTGCTTGGCGCTGGACTGCGATAACGACCATTCGGAGGATCCGACCCGGTGGGTGACGTCGTCGGAGTGGGAATCTGCCGTGTTGAATATGATGCTCCGGCCCCTGAACAGTTACGAGGCGCAGTTCAACCAATGCCAGGCTCCCCTGATGGAGGACAGCCGGTGCATGGAGGATTACGGATATATCATCCAGGAATCGGCGGCTTTCCGCCGCTTCCGCATTATCTGGTCAATCCGCGGGTGCCGAAGAATTGTCACGCTGTCCCGGTTTTATCCGGGGAGGCGGTGGACGGCATGAACGCGGTGACGTAAGGCTTTGAGGTGTCTGTCCCTTTTGTCCGAACCTTTATAAAGAAGTAATATATTTCTTTCTTATACCTGTGAGGGACAGCACTTCCGTCAGAAACGCCTGAGGGACAAAAAGGACAAAGGACAAAAGTCTCCGAATGCGTGTAAAAATAAGACTGTGCGGCATTGGGATCCGCGAGACGAATGTCGGCGGGTGTGTGACAGATCTTTTTGAGGAGGTTGCCGGATGAAGAGGGAATGCAGTGTGAGGGCAAAAGCCTTTTTCATTTATGCTGTGTATGGGAGTATAAACTAAATAGAAAACGGGACTATTGGGGCAAGATGCCTTAAAGGTCTGTTCTATTATTTGGAAATATGATATCATTGATTGAGATTAGTGCTCTGGGATTCCGTCCACGATCCACCGGCAGCATCCAGCTATTAACGATTCAGATGAAGGTTGCGGCTACACATTCCAAAAAGTAGTTGAGCTACAGGTAAAATCAGTAGTCCACAGCATCTGAATGTATCTTAAATCAAAAGGAAAGGAAAGTATGGATTACGCTTCCGTAATCATCATACAAGGTTCATAATGAGCAGTATCCGAAATATTCCATGAAAAAAGTGACAAAAATGATACTTTTTCTGTCTTGCTTCATTTTGCTTTCGGTGCTTTTTTCCATTGCAAAAGCTGATTATACAAATATAGATACTATATCATTTGATAGTTATCAAGCATTTAAAGACTCGACTAATGGAAAAAGATTTAACCTGGATGGCGCTTATGGCGTTCAATGTGTTGATGGAGCTGCTGCTGTTTGGGCTCATGTCGGCAGATGGATTGATACAGGTGATACGAATCAGGCACAAGGAACTTGGAATGTGGAATCTGCCAGAAACAGGAATGCAGGTAACGAGTTTTATCTGATAACAGATGTTACACAAATAAAAAAAGGCGATATAGTTGTTATCAGAGGAAACTGGTCAAGTAGTTTTACATGGAATAATAATGGCAATATAGAATCCGTTGCGGCAACTTCATATGCGGGTCATATCGGCTTTTCAGACGCTGATTACAATTCAACTCTCCGTTGGGACATGTATGATCAGGGAACAGATAGAGGCTTTAGCACACATACATGGGCATGGGATGGTGACGGCTTTCTTGGCGCGTTCAGGTATAAAGGCTGGAGTGAAA
>CAZUXV010000048.1:0-16995 GCA_964624445.1 uncultured Oscillospiraceae bacterium
ACTTCCTTGCCGCCCATATCGGAGAGGACCTTTTTGTAGGCTTCAAACTGCACGTCTTCAGAGGGGAAGTCGTCGCAGTTCAGATACAGGAATTCGCTGCGGAACAGGCCGACGCCGCCGGCGTCGTTGGCGAGCACGGCAGGCACGTCGTCCGGGCCGCCGATGTTGCAGAACACCTTGACGCTCTGGCCGTCTTTGGAGACATTGGGCTGGCCTTTCAGCCGCTCCAGCATCTCCCGCATCTTTTTCTGGTCTTCCAGTTTCTTGAGCAGCATCGTCCGGGTATCCTCATCCGCGTCGATGGTGACGCTGCCCGTGCTGCCGTCGATAATGACTTCCTTGCCGGCGTATTCGGACTTCAGCTGATCGCCGACGCCGATGATCGCCGGAATGCCCATGGTGCGGGCCAGGATGGCCGTGTGGCTGGAACCGGAGCCGCCCTCGGTGATGAAACCGAGGATCTTGCTCTTGTCCAGCTGCACCGTTTCACTGGGCGCCAGGTCGTCCGCAGCCAGGATCACCGGCACCGCGGAATCGATCCCGCCCTGTACCGCGCCGGTCAGCGCGGCGATGATCCGGTTGGACACGTCCTTGACGTCCGCGGACCGGGCCTGGAAATACGGATCGTCCATGGAGGCAAACATCTCCGCGAACTGGGCGGCGGTGTCGGTTACGGCGGCTTCCGCGTTGATCTTTGTTTCCTGGATGGCGGTCTGGATCGCTTCTTCGTATTCCATATCCTCCGCCATCATCTGATGGGTCTCGAACAGAAGCGCGGCTTCGTCGCCGGCTTCGACCCTGGCTTTTTCCGCCAGTTCACCCAGCTGTTCGATTGCCTTTCCCTGCGCGGCCTTGAAGCGTTCCCACTCCGCGTCCGCATTTTCAACTTCATACCGGGTGATGGTGTTCTTGGCCCGCTGATAGAAATACAGGGGTCCGATCGCCACGCCGGTGGATACGCCTTTTCCCTGAACCAAGATCATGGTTTTTCCTCCTCAGATGAAACAAACGGCTGTCCAGCGGGCAGCCGTCTGCTTATGTCGGTTTTACAGATTGGCCTTGAAGAATTCCTCGATGGCGGCGGCAGCGGTGTCTTCATCCGCGCCTTCGACGGTCACCTTGACGGTGTCGCCCTGCTTGATGCCCATGCCCATGAGCGTCATGAGCTTCAGGGCGTTGACTTCCTTCTCACCCTTGATGACGGTGACGGTGGAGGCGAATTCCTTGATCTTCTTCACAAGGATGCCTGCGGGACGGGCATGGATGCCCACGGGATCGGTAATCGTGTACTCAAAAGACTTCATGTGTAGTTCCTCCTTTTATCTTATCCGCATTGCGCGGATCAGTCACCTTGTTATTTCGCGCCGCATTCGACGCCTTCCAGGTCGTCGGAGTTCGTCAGCAGGACGGCAACGGTATCGCTGTATCCGGCGGCCTTGATCTTGGCCCGGTCAAACCGGATCAGGGGCTGGCCGGCCTTGACGGCGTCGCCTTCCTTCACCAGGCAGGTGAAACCGTCGCCCTGCATATTCACGGTATCCACGCCGACGTGGATCAGCATCTCCATGCCGTTGGACTCGATGCCGACCGCGTGCTGGCTTTCCGCCACGGAGGAGATGGTGCCGTCGAAGGGCGCGACCACCAGCTCATCCTCCGGCTCAATGCCGACGCCGTCGCCCAGGACGCCGGAAGCAAAGGTGTCATCCGGGATCGCTTCCCGGGCGATGACCTTGCCCTTGACCGGCTGGAGCACCGTGCCCGCCGCGCAGCGGATGACGGAAACGGACGGGACTTCGATCGCCGGCGGTTTTGCTGCGGGCGCCGCTTCGGGTGCAGTTTCCGGTACTTCTTCCTTCCAGATGACCGTTGTGATCACAAAGGCGATGCCGGAAGCGATCAGCAGCTCAACCACATAAATCGGAATATTGTTAATGGCCAGCAGGCCGGGGATACCGGTTACGCCGTAGGTCGTTGCGCCCAGGCCCGTCAGGGAGCCGAACAGGGCGCCGACCGCGCCGCCGATCACGCCGGCGATGAACGGTTTCATGAAGCGGAAGTTCACACCGAAGATTGCGGGCTCCGTGATGCCCAGGGAGGCGGAGAGAGAGGACGGCAGCGCCACAGACTTCAGTTTCGCGTTGCGGCACTTGATCGCCACCGCGAGACAGGCGCCGAACTGGGCGAAGTTGGCCGCCGACGCAATGGGCATCCAGATGTTCAGGCCCAGCGTGCCGGACAGCATGCCGGCCTCGATGACGTTGTACATATGGTGCAGGCCCATGACCACGGTCCAGGGATACAGGGCGCCCATGAGCAGCGCGCCGATACCGCCGGTGGAGGTGACCAGCCACTCGGCACCCTGCAGCACCCAGTTCTCCAGGATGGAGAAGATGGGTCCGATGACCACGAAGGTGGCGAAGGCGGTGACCAGCACCGTGCACAGGGGCGTAACGAACAGGTCGATCATTTCCGGTACATGCTTATGCAGCCATTTCTCGACCGTACTCATCAACAGTACGGCCAGGATCACCGGGATGACGTGGCCCTGATAACCGACCTGGGAGATGCTGAAGATCCCCAGGTCCCATACAGCCGGCTGGTTTGTCGGGGTTACGTTCCAGGCGTTCATCAGGGCGGGGTGGACCATCATCAGGCCGACAACGGCACCCAGGAAGATGTTCCCGCCGAACACCCTTGCCGCGGAAACCGCGACCAGCACGGGCAGCAGCGCGAAGGCGGTATTGGCAACCAGATCCAGGAAGCCGAACCATCCGCTGTTGGCAAAGGAGGGAATGGCTTTGGCCAGCGCCTCCACCAGGCCCATCATCAGACCGGAAGCCACGATGGCGGGAAGGATCGGAACGAATACGTCGCCGGGGGTCTTCAGGATCTTTTTCCACAGAGGCATCTTGGACGCGGCTGCTTTCTTTACGTCGTCCTTTGAGGCGGCGGACACGCCGGTGACCGCCAGGAATTCGTCATAGACCTTGTTGACAGTGCCCGTGCCGATGATCAGCTGCAGCTGACCGTTGGATTCGAACATGCCCTTCACGCCGTCGACGTTCTCAAGCACCGCCTTGTTCAGCTTGCTGTTGTCAGCAATGACCAGACGGAGCCGGGTTGCGCAGTGGGCTGCGCTGATGACGTTGGAGCCGCCGCCGATCGCGGCAGAGATCTCCTCCGCACATTTCCGGTAATCGAGAGCCATTCGGGTTCCCTCCTGTTCTGTTGTGTGGTCGTTGAGTAGTATGTGATTGTTGAAACCAAAGAGATCGCTGTCTCATTTGATTTGAGTATACAGGATAAACGCCATTCCGTAAACAACTAATTTCAAAAAACTGGAAATGGGCGTCAGATCAGGCCGAGCTGTTCAAACGCCTGATACAGGCCGTCTTCCTCCACCGCCGGACAGACCATATCGCTCTTTGCCTGCAGGGCGGGACTGCCGTTTGCCATGCAGACGGAATAACCGACGGTTTCGATCATCTCCAGGTCGTTCATGCTGTCCCCGAAGCCGATCGTGTCTTTGATATCGATCCCGTAGTGCTTCGCGACGATCCGGACGCCCCGGCCCTTGTCAAACTGACGGTTGATCAGCTCGCCGTTCAGGCAGCCCCGGGCCGCCAGGTCCTGCACCACAAAGTTATAATCTTTCTCCAGCGCGGCTTTGGCCGGCTCCAGCTGCTTCATTTCCTTGCACATGATGACGATCTTGTAGATCGGGCTGCCGTCATATTCGTTCATCGGCCGGATGTTCAGCTGTTCCGCCAGGGCTTTCCGCCAGCGGATCAGTTCGCTGTTTCCTTCTCCCGCGGCCGCCAGGAAATCGCCCAGATCCTCGTCGCCCCAGGTGGCGTTCTTTGCTTCAATGGTCCGGAAGACGCCGTTCTCCTTCAGCAGGCGCATGCCGGTTTCGAAGTCTTCCTTTTTCATCGGGCAGTCGAAGAGTACTTCATCGTTCGTGAAGACATAGCCGCCGGCGCCGGCCACCGCGCCGTCAAAGCCCAGCGCCAGCACCGGGGCGAGCATGGCGGGATTGCGGCCGGTGCACAGGAAGACTTTGTGGCCTTTGGCCTGGGCCTTCCGGACGGCCGTCATGGCGCTTTCCGGCGGCGTATTGCTTCCGGGGGAGGTCAGGGTTCCGTCAATATCCAGGAAGATCAGTTTCTGTTCCATGGCCTTCATTCCTTTCCGTCAATCCAAAGATTCCTGTACTTCCTTCAGCGTCGGCATGGCCGGGATGGCGCCCCGCCGGCTTGTGGTGATCGAAGCGGCCTTGTTGGCGAAACGCACAAAACCGTTGAGTTCGTCTTCGGTCAGGCCGTCCAGCCCGCCGCGGCAGGCGATCCGGCTCAGGAAGGCGCCGAAGAACGTATCGCCGGCGCCGTTGGTATCCGCCACCTGCACGGAAAAACCGGGAACCCGTCCCGACATGTTTCCGCAGCGCTACAGGGCGCCGTGAGGTCCCAGCGTGACGACGGCCAGCCGGATGCCCAGGCCCATCAGTTTTTCCAGCGCTTCTTCCGGATCCTTTACGCCGCAGAGCAGCATGGTTTCCTCGTCGCTGATCTTGACGATATCGCACAGGGAAAGGACCGCGCGCATCTGCAGGACGGCGGCGTCCTCGTGCTCCCAGAGCGCGGCGCGGTAATTGGGATCGTAGGTGATGAGCGTTCCGGCTTTTTTCGCGGCCTGGACAACGGTAATCACGGCGTCCCGGCAGGCGGGATCGGTCAGGCTCACGCTGCCGAAATGCAGGATGCCGGTATCCCCGAGATCCCGGATTGCCTGCGCCGCGTCGATCATGGTATCGGCCCCGGGCTTGCGGTAAAAGGAGAAGGTGCGCTCGCCGCCGGAATCCACCATGACGATGGCCAGGGTGGTATTGGCTTTCGGGGTCACCTGCAGCCCGGTCACATCCACGCCGTTTTCCTCCAGCGTTTTCCGGAGCAGTTCGCCGTACAGGTCGGCCCCGACGCAGCCGATGAAGGCTGATTCAACGCCCAGCTTTGAGGCCGCCACGGCCACGTTGGCGGGGGCGCCGCCGGGATTGGCCGCGAAATGGGGAATACCGTTTTCAATATGCGTCTGGGTCATATCGACCAGGATCTCGCCGATGGTTGTAATCTTCATATGCATTTTTCCTCTTGGTCGTCTGTGCGGTTTTATCTCTGAAATGATTGTAACACAGAACGGCGGATTCGGACAGAACATTTTTTTCCAATGCCGGAGTTGCCGGTCGGGCGGGAATATGGTAGAATTAATTCACAATTAAGAATTCATAATTCATCATTTGGAATGAAAACCAAAGAAAGAAGTGCCTTTATCCACTGAAACAGAAAGAAGCAGAGGTGTTCAGGCCATGAATACGCAGAACTGGCAGGAAGAATTTGCCGTCCGGTTCGCCCACCACGCGGACGAACTGAAATGGCTGTATATGGAACTGTATCACAATGACCAGAAAGCCTGGGACTATTTTACCGGAATGGTTTACCGCGCCTGGGAGAACCGGCCGGAGAACCTCCGTATGATCGACCGGGCCCGGGAAGCCTGCCCGGATTGGTACAGGGGCCACGACCTGGTCGGCATGCTGATGTATGTGAAACAGTTTGCCGGTACGCTGCAGGGCGTGAAAGGGAAGCTGGACTATGTCCAGGACTGCGGGGTCAACTATCTGCATCTGATGCCGCTGCTGGAAAGCCCGGCGGAAAAGAGCGACGGCGGCTACGCTGTGAGCGATTTCCGGAAGGTGCAGCCCGAGCTCGGTACGATGGACGACCTGACGGACCTGGCGGATGAATGCCACCGGCGGGGAATTTCGGTATGCCTGGACTTCGTGATGAACCATACGAGCGAGGACCATGAATGGGCGCGCAGGGCGCGGGCCGGCGAGACCGAATTCCAGAACCGCTATTTCTTCTATGACAGCTGGGATATCCCGAACTGGTATGAGCAGACCGTTCCGCAGGTGTTCCCGACCACGGCGCCGGGCAATTTCACCTGGTGCGAGGAAGCCCGAAAGATCGTCATGACGATGTTCTATCCCTATCAGTGGGACCTGAACTACGCCAATCCGGCGGTGTTCAACGACATGACGGACAACATGCTGAACCTGTGCAACCACGGCGTGGACATCATCCGCCTGGACGCGGTGCCGTATATCTGGAAGGCGCTGGGGACGACTTGCCGCAACCTGCCGCAGGTACATTCCCTGGTGCGGATGATGCGCATGGTCTGCGAGATCGTGTGCCCGGGCACGCTGCTGCTGGGTGAGGTCGTGATGGAACCCAGCCGCGTGGTGCCTTATTTCGGCACGGTGGAAAAGCCGGAATGCCACCTGCTGTACAACGTGACGACGATGGCGACCCTGTGGCACACGGTGGCCACACGGGACGTACGCCTGCTGGAACACCAGCTGGGCCAGGTGTTCGCGCTGCCGAAGGAATATGTCTTCCTGAACTACCTGCGCTGCCACGACGATATCGGCTGGGGACTGGATTATGACTACCTGCGGTGGAACTTCGGCTGGGAGGAAGTGCCGCACAAGAAATACCTGAACGAATACCTGACCGGCGCATTCCCGGGCAGCAGGGCGCGGGGCGAACTGTACAACGACGATCCGAGGCTGGGAGATGCCCGGCTGTGCGGAACGACCGCGTCCCTGTGCGGAATCGAGGCGGCCCGGAGGGAAGGCGGAGAGCGGGACATGGAGGAGGCGATCCGCCTGGACGCGATGTTGCACGCCCTCATGTTTACGCTCAGCGGCGTGCCGGTGCTCTACAGCGGGGACGAGATCGCGCAGGAGAACGACTACAGCTATCACGACGACCCGGTGAAGGCGGAGGACAGCCGGTATCTGCACCGGGGCGACATGGACTGGAAAAAGGCGGAGAAGCGGAAGAACAAGGACACCACGGAAGGGAAGGTCTTTGCGGAAATCTGCCGGCAGGAAAAGATCCGGGCGAAGTACGGCGTGTTTGACGACGACGCGGATGTGTGGATCCTGAACACGGGGAATCACCAGGTGCTCGGCATCGGGCGGTATTACCGCGGGGAGAAGCTGCTGGCGCTGTTCAATTTCTCGAAGGACCCGCAGGTGGCCTGGGTGCACGACGTGAGCATGTTCAACGACCTGGCGACCGGGCACAAGTGCAAGGCCGGGGCGGTGAAGGTGCCGTCCGGCGCCTACCGCTGGCTGTATAAGAATATGAATGAATAATCCACAATGAATAACGGAGCCCCGCACCCCCTCAGCCGGTTTGACTGAGGGGGTGCATCGTGATATCATCTTTTGGAACATACTGGATATTATCGTTCCCGTATGCCCGGAGGAAGAGATGAAGAAACAATGGTACCGGCTGGATAACGCCGCGCTGATCTTTCCGGCGATCATCCGGAAAAACTGGAACAACGTGTTCCGGGTTTCCGTGACGCTGAAAGAGCCGGTGGATCCCGAGGTGCTGAACCGGGCGATCGCGGATCTGAAACCCCGGTTTCCGACCTGCTTTGTCCGGCTGAGGACCGGCTTTTTCTGGTACTATCTGGAGACGATCGCGGAGCCGCCGAAGGCGCAGGAAGACTTTGCCTATCCGCTGACGCATATGACGCGCAGGGAACTGAAGACCTGCTGCGTACGCTTTCTGTATTATGAAAACCGAATCGCCGTGGAGGTCTTCCATTCCGTGACGGACGGAACGGGCGGACTGATCCTGCTGCAGAACCTGACGGCGCGGTACCTGACCCTGAAATACGGGACGGAGATCCCGGCGGAAGGGAACATCGTGGATATCAGCGAAGCACCGAAGCGGGAGGAAGCCCGGGACTGCTTCCTTTCCTGCGGCGCGAAACGGGCGATCAGCCGGGCGGAGGATACCGCCTACCGCCTGAGCGGCACGCCGGAAACGGACATGTTCCGCCATATCATCACGGGAATCCTGCCGGCGGACGTGCTGAAGGAGAAGGCCCATGAACAGGGCGTGACGGTGACCGCCTACCTGGCCGCGGTGATGGCCGAAGCCGTCGGGGAAAAGCAGAAGGCGGAAGGCCGGACCGGCCGGAAAGCCAGACCGGTCAAGATCACGATTCCGGTCAACCTGCGGCGGACCTTCGGCATGAAGACGATGCGCAATTTCACCCTGGCGGTGAACATCGGGTTCGATCCGCGGCTGGGCGAATACAGCCATGAAGAGATCTGCCGCCTGATGGGCCACCTGCTGGCGGCGGAGACGATTCCCCAGCGGATGGCCGGCCGGGTGGCGAAGAACGTGGACCTGCAGAACATCCTGCTGCTGCGCCTGATCCCGCTGTTCATCAAGCGGATCTGCATGCGTACGGTCTATACGCTGAGCGGGGAGAACAAGGGCTGCCTGAACATTTCCAACATGGGCGTGGTGACGGTGCCGGAGACGATGGCGCCGCTGGTGGAACGGTTTGAGTTTATCATCGGCGTGCAGTACAGCTATCCGAACAACTGCTCCGTGGTCACCTACAACGGGAAGACCTATATCAGCATGATCCGCGGGATTCGGGAGACGGAGCTGGAACGGCTGTTCTTTGCCAGGCTGGTGGAACTGGGGATCCCTGTTGAAATCGAGAGCAACTGAGGAGAAAACGGAATGTATTGTGTATATTGCGGAGTAAAGCTGCAGGACGGGGCGAAGGAATGCCCGCTGTGCCGGACGCCCGTGGCCATCGCGCCGGCGCCCGGAACGGAAGAGAAAGCCCTGTATTCCGACCGGCTGCCTGAGAAGGAAAACCGCCACGGCGTGACGCTGGTGATCTGGCTGCTGACGGCGGTCATCATCGCGGTGTGCCTGGGCTGCCTGATCTTCTGCCTGCGGACCCTCGGGGAAGCCGCCTGGTCCGGCTATGTGCTGATGACCGCGGGGCTGATCTGGATGACGCTGATGTTCCCGCTGCTGTTCAGGCGGTACCGGCCGATGATTTTCCTGCCGATTTCTTTCTGCTGCGTGGCCGCCTATCTGCTGTATATCTGCGTGAAGAACGGGGAGAACTGGTTCCTGCCCTTTGCGTTCCCGGTGACCGGGATCGCGGGGATCCTGACGCTGCTGGGGGTGGCGATCTTCCGGTATATCCGCCAGGGCCGGCTGCGGCTGCTGGGGCTGTATCTGGTGCTGATCGGCGCGAGCTTTATGCTGATCGAGTTTTTCCAGCATATCACGTTCAAAACGCCGATGTGGGTATGGTCGCTGTACTGCGTATGCGGCTTCGGGGCGCTGGGACTGTTTTTGTTCATCGCCACGCTGATCCCGCCGCTGCATGCACATTTGAGAAAAACATTCTTTTTCTGAGATGGATTCACAATTCATAATTCAGGATGAATAGATTGCCAGCCTCTTCCCCGGAGACGTATCAATGAAGGGAAGGGGCTTTCGAATGACCGGGACCGGAAACGATCCCGATGGAACAAAAGCCGGGGATGCTTCGTCTGATGAAGAGGACGGACAAAGAACCGCCCGGGGAGGGTAGTAAGTTGCGAAACGGAATGAAGAGGATGCTGGTGATGCTGCTGGCAGCCTGTATGCTGCTGGCATGCACGGCGGCCGTGGCGGAAACCATGCACCGCGAAGTGGAAAACGACGCGCTCGATATGGAGGTGACCGTCGGCTTCGGCGGACGGATGATCTACGGGAAAACCATGCCCGTTCGGGTGCTGATCCGGAACTTCGGGGAGGACTTTGAAGGCGTGCTGGGCGTGAACGCCTATATCAGCACGAAGGAATACGACCGCTTTGAGAAGGAAGTCTTTGTGCCTGCCGGATCGGAGCGGGAGTTTGAAGTGGACGTCAGCGTATACGCCCGCCAGAAGACGTTTACCGCGGAACTGGTGAAGGACGGCGAAGTGGTCTGCGCGGTGAACGGGAAGCCGGCCGCGACGATCAATCCGTCCGCGCTGCTGATCGGCGTGCTCAGCACACGGGCCCAGAGCCTGAAAAACCTGAACATCACCCTGGACAACGACGTGCTGGGACGGTTCGAGCAGTGGGAAACGATCCCGCTGACGCAGGACACGTTCCCGGAGGTCGCGGACGTGATGAACAGCTTCGGGCTCCTGGTGGTCGACGACGTCGATCCGGCGTCCCTTTCACAGAAGCAGCAGGACCTGCTGGACAGCTGGCTCCGCAGCGGACGCATCCTGATCTGCGGAGGCGGCGCAACAGCCGCGCGGAATGCCGCGTATTTCGGCAAATACACCGGCCTGCAGATGGAAGAGGTCACGTCTTCCTCCACGGTGCTGGAAAACCTGGAGCAGCTGCTGGACCGTTCCGTGAGCGGAAACAAGCCGGTATGCGCGCTGGCGAAATACAGCGGCGGCGGGGAGCCGCTGGCGAAAGATACGGAATCCGGGTGCGGCCTGCTCTGGCAGACTGTCGTCGGCGCCGGGCGGATCTATACCGCCGCTTTTGAAACGGGCGACGCCCGGCTGAACAGCGAGTTCCTGATGAGCTTTTTCTGGCAGCAGCTGCTGGTGAACGAAGATCCGTCGCTCTACAGTACGCTGATGTACAACAACTCGGACAATTATAATTCCGCCACGGTGAACGCGGGCTATTCCACGCAGGTTGAGGCGAAGAGCCATCTGCTGGCTGGTCTGCTGATCGTGCTGGGCGTGCTGGCGGTCAGCTGCGTACTGTGGACGGTGCTGAAAAAGAAGGACAAACGCCAGTGGATGTGGCTGACGCTGCCGGTGATCGCCGTGATTGCGGCGGTCAGCATCCTGCTGGTATCCACAGGCGCGGAGACCAACCGTCCGCTGGCGGTGGTCGCGGACAACCTGGTACAGGACAGCACCGGCACGATCCGGAATTACAGCGGCATCTCCGTTGCCGTGCCCGAATTCGGCCGCCACGGCTACAGCGTGGTCGGCACGACCCTGCATATCCAGAACTATGATTATGTGGATTACGACGACGAAGAAGACGAAAAGAAACGCGAGGAGCCGGACACCCTGCGGACCTGCTACAGGGCCGGCGGCGAGAACAGCGTAACGGCGGAGAGCGTGACGCCCTGGCAGATGATCAATCTGTCCGCCTGCAGTCCTGCCCGGATCGAGGGGCAGATCACCGGATCGCTCTGGATGGAAGAGGACGGCCTGCACGGCGAGGTCGTGAACGAAACAGACACCCGCTTCGGAGCGGGCTGGATCATGACGACTTACGGTTATGTTTCCGTGCCGGCGCTGGCGCCCGGCGAAAAGGCTGATTTCATGATGACCCGGCAGTCGATGGATCCCCAGAACCAGGTGTATGAAGACGGCGGACTGTATCCTGACCACCCGAACCTGTATTCGGTAATCAACGACGCGGCGGGATACAACCGGCCCGAATCCAGCCTGTCCGCCCAGCAAAAGCGGGACCGGGAGCTGATCAGTTCCATGGTCAACGGCGCGGCGGACGTGCTGCGCCAGGGCGGCAAATGGTCCTACAGCGGCTATGAGAGCGCGATCTTCCTCTTTGCCGCGAAGCCGGAGAACGTGCAGGGATCCGAACTGAAGGTGGACGGGGAGCCGGTCATGCAGCAAACGAGCCTGACGATGCTGACGGCGGAACTGCCGTTCAGCGCGGTGGGACGCACCGGCGTCGTCTTCCGCAGCGTGGGCATGGACGTTCCGGAACGGGTGGAGACCGACGAGCAGAAGCTGCCCACGGATGAACTGGTCCAGAACACGAGACAGCAGTATTACCATTCCCTGACCGAAACCCCGACCTTCCGCTTCGTCCTGAAGGATATGGACGGCGTGAAGGTGGACAAAATGCAGGTCGTGATTGACAGCTATTACGCGAACATGACCAAGGTCTATGCCCTGAACGCCGAAGACCGGCAGTGGAAGGAGATCAGCGTGAATACGGACATTTCGGATCCGGGACGCTTTATCGACAAAGACGGGAAACTGTATATCCAGTTCCGGAAAGACACCCAGGATATGTACGCGGATATTCCGACGCCCATGATCAGCCTGGAAGGGAGGGTGGAGCATGCTGAAGATTGACAGCCTGACGAAGAACTACGGCTCTTTTCCCGCGCTGAAAGGACTGAGCCTGGAAATCCCGGACGGCGCGCTGCACGGCTTTGTGGGCCCCAACGGCGCCGGCAAGACCACGACCATGCGCATTCTGGCCACCCTGATGAAACCCACTTCCGGCACCGCCTTTGTGGACGGGACGGACGTGGTGAAGGATGGACAGAAAGCCCGGAAACTGGTGGGCTATATGCCGGACTTTTTCGGCGTGTACGACAGCCTGAAATGCTGGGAATACCTGGACTTCTACGCCCGGTGCTACAGGATCGGCGCGGAGGAGCGGAAAAAGATGACGCGCCGGCTGCTGGAACTGGTGCAGCTGGAAGAAAAGGAAGACGAATATGTGGACGCGCTGAGCCGCGGCATGAAGCAGCGGCTGTGCCTGGCGCGCAGCCTGATCCATGATCCGAAGCTGCTGATCCTGGACGAGCCCGCCTCCGGCATGGACCCCCGGGCCCGGGCGGAAATGAAGGGCATCCTGCGGACCCTGCGGGAGATGGGGAAGACCGTCCTGATCTCTTCCCATATCCTGCCGGAACTGGCGGAGATGTGCGACAGCCTGACGATTCTGGACCACGGGGAACTGGTGTTCTCCGGCAGCGTGGAAGCGCTGAACGACAAGATGAACGGCAACGCGCCGCTGGACATCCGCCTGACGGAAGGCTGCGGCGAAGAGAACGTGGAAACGGCGGTCCGCTGCCTGAAGGAGATGCCCGCGGTGACCGAAATCCTGCGGGAGGAACCGTACCTGCTGCGGATCCGGCTGACAAACGACGCGGACGTCTGTCCGGACGTGCTGAGGCAGCTGGTGATGAAGGGCGTGCCGGTGAGCGATTTCCACCGCGCGCCGATGAATCTCGAAAAGGTCTTTATGGAGGTGACGCAGGGTGCTTAATCCGATCATGGCCTTCTCGGCCACCAGACGCATGCGTTCTTTCAAGACCATGCTGGTCGTGATCGCTTACGTGGCGGCGCTGCTGCTGCTCGCGCTGGCGTTCCTCGGCTCCTTTATCCCGGACGCGGTCTATCTGAATACCATGACCCGGGGCCCGATGTGCTATCTGGCGCTGCTGATCGCCCAGTTCGCGCTGATCATCCTGATCGCGCCGGCGATGACATCCGCTTCCATTGCCGGAGAGCGGGAACGTCAGACGCTGGACCTGCTGCTGGTCACGAATACAGGATCCTTCCGGATCGCGATCGGCAAGGTGATGGAGAGTTTTGCCGTGCTGGCGCTGCTGATTGTCTGCGGCCTGCCGGTAATGAGCCTGTGCCTGCTGACCGGCGGCGTTTCCCTGGGGCAGATCCTGATCGGGGAACTGTTCCTGCTGGCGGAAGCGTTCGCCTGCGTATCGATCGGCGTATTCTGTTCGTCGGTTGCCCGCAGTACGGTGCTCAGCGGCGTGCTCAGCTACCTGGTGATCATCCTGGTGGGCGTGATCACGGCGCTGCCGTTCCTGTTCGGTTATCCCCAAAGCATTACGGACGTGGTCTATGACCGGCCGCTGTACGCGGCGCTGACCCCCGGTGAGGCGAGGATGATGATCAGCCCGCTGCTGTATATGAACCCGGGCTTCGGACTGCTGTCCCTGGTCCAGGGCGAGCTGCATGTGCTCACTTCCTATACCGAGTACCTGGGCTGGGGCCGGATTCTGTGCACCTGGCGCATGGCGGACCGGGCCGGCTGGATCTTTATCTCGCTGGCCTCCGCGGCCGGTATGCTGGTGATCGCGGCGATCCTGATCGGCCTGGCGTCGCTGATGATCCGCAAAGGGCACAAGACAAAGAGCAACGCATAAATTGTCAGGAGTTTTATGAAAGAAGTACTGAAGGCGCTGAGACCAGTAAAGCACCGGATCCGCCGGAACAGGTTTTTGCGGGGCGCCGCGGCCGGGCTGGCCGCGGGGCTTGCGGCTGCCGTGATTCTGCAGGCAGTCTCGTTTTTCGTGCCCGTTCCCGACCGGGGCCTGTGGGCCGCGGCAGCGGCGGCAGCGGTCATGCTGCTGACCGCGCTGGGAAACGCGGCGCGGCCCGTGAAGGATATGACGGCGGCACAGGCGGCGGACGCCTGCGGCCTGAAAGAACGGACGGTGACCGCCCTGGAGGGCGGAGACGAACCGATCCGGCAGCTGCAGCGGCAGGACGCCTGCAAAGCGCTGGACGGGCTGGACGTGAAACAGATCCGGCCAGGCAGCGCGAAGAAAACGCTGCTTGCTGCGCTGGGCTGCGCGGTCCTGCTGGGTACGCTGCTGCTGATCCCGAACGCGCAGGACGCTGAGGCGGCGGCCCGAAAGGCGCTGAACAGGACCCTGCAGGAAGGACGGAAAACCATCGAACAGGCGGCTGAGGAAGACGAGGAGAGGCTGCCGGACGAGAAAAAGAGCGAGCTGCGGAAGATCACCGCGGACCTGAACCGGGAACTGGGCGAGAGCCGTGACGCGGCGGACGCGCTGGTAGCGCTGGACAAGGCGGAGCAGCGGCTGGAACAGATGCGGCAGGAGACAGCCGGGGACAAGACGGACGGCAGCGGCGCTTCGGGTGAAGCCGGCAGCGGAGAAAAGACCGGAAACGCCGAAGGAACAGGCGAAGGGGAAAACGCCGGCCAGGCGGTAAACGGCCAGGCCGGGACAGCAACCTCGGCTTCCGTCGGAACCGCCGCGCAGCTGCAGACCCTGGAAGCGCTGACCGCCCTGAAAGGCGCGGTGAATCCCTCCCTGCAGGCAGGAAACGGCATCCAGGGCCTTGAAGGAAAACACGGCACGGCGGTCGGACAGGCCGGCAAGGGAACCGGAAACGGACAGACCGGGCAGAACGGCGCCGGCGGCAGCAATCCCAACGGCAAGACCGGCGGCGGAGCCGGCGAAGGCACCACCAACGAGGAACAGCAGGGCAGCGGAACCCCAAGCAACGGGATTATGAAGGGAAACAGGGATCCGCGCTACAAGGAGGTCCAGTACGAGACCATCTATGATCCGGAGCACATCGACAAGGACAAGCAGGATGTGATGACGGAACAGTTCCGGACGGGCGACGAAGGCGCCGCGCAGATCGAGACCGGGCCGGGCAGGGGCAGCCTGAACGGAGACGTACCCTGGGGAGAAGCCCTGCAGGAATACGCTGATACGGAGGCCCGCGCAGCGGACCGGGAGAACCTGACGACGCAGGAAAGACAATGGGTCAATGATTACTATAAACTGCTGACGGAACAACAGTGACCGAAGGAAAGGATAAATAACATGAGCGAAAATATGAACGCGGTGGAACGGTTCGCGGAACAGTATGAGAAGATCCGGGCGGAGATCGCCAAGGAGATGATCGGCCAGGGCGAGGTAGTGGAACACCTGCTGCTGGCGGTGATCGCCGGCGGCAACGTGCTGCTGGAGGGCGTGCCCGGACTGGGCAAGACGCATCTGGTACGGGTGCTGGGCAAGGTACTGGACCTGCCGTTTTCCCGGATCCAGTTTACGCCGGACCTGATGCCGGCGGACATTACGGGGACGAACATCCTGGTGCGGACGGAAGAAGGAAACGCCTTCCGGTTCCAGGAGGGCCCGCTGTTCTCCTCCATCGTGCTGGCGGACGAGATCAACCGCGCCACGCCCAAGACCCAGGCGGCGCTGCTGGAAGCCATGCAGGAGCACTCCGTGACCGTGGCCGGGGAGACCCGGAAACTGCCGGAACCCTATTTTGTGCTGGCAACCCAGAACCCGGTGGAACAGGAAGGCACCTATCCGCTGCCCGAGGCGCAGCTGGACCGTTTCCTGTTCAAGGTGCTGGTGCCCTTCCCAACGCTGGAGGAACTGGGCGCGATCGTGGACCTGACCGTGAAGGACGGCGGCAGCGAGGCGCAGCAGGTGATCGACGCGGAGGAACTGCTCGCCATGCGTGCGGCAGCCCGGAGCATACCGATCGCGGCGAGCGTGCAGGAATACGCCCTGCGGCTGGTGCTGGCGACCCATCCGGAAACAGCGGACGCGCCGGAAGCGGCGAAGAAGTACCTGCGCTTCGGGGCGAGCCCCCGGGCGGCGCAGGCGCTGCTGTCCGCATCCCGGGTCCGCGCGCTGGCCAAGGGCCGGTACAACGTGGCGTATGAGGACATCCGCTTCGCGGCGCCGGCGTGCCTGCGGCACAGGGCGGCGCTGAACTTTGAGGCGGTCACGGCCGGCAAGGATATGGAATCCGTGCTGGCGGACATCCTGGCTGCCGTGCCGGAGAAATAAACATGTTGACAGATGCTTTTTTGAACAGGCTGGATACGCTGAGCCTGGCCATGCGCGGAAGGGCGCAGGGCGGGGCGGGCGGCAGCCGCAGGTCCCGGCAGACCGGCTCTTCCGCTGAGTTTTCGGACTACCGGGAATATGTTCCGGGCGACGATATCCGGCGCCTGGACTGGAACGCATATGCCCGTTTTGACAAGCTGTTCCTGAAACTCTTCATGGAGGAACAGGAATCGCTGGTCACGGTGCTGCTGGACGCCAGCGCTTCCATGGGGGCAAAGTGGGCATCGGCCCGGTCCGCGGCGGAGGCGGTCGGCTATCTGGCGCTGACGGGCGGCGACCGGCTGAATATTCAGGTCCTGAAAAACGGACGGGCGCTGCGATCCCCGCAGCTTTCCGGCCGGGCGGCGTTCCCGCGGCTGACCGGATTTCTGGACACCTGCGGGCCGGACGGGAACGAAGGCACGCTGACCGAAGCCGTAAAGCATACGGAAGGGCTGAAGAAAGGCCTGTGTTTCCTGATTACCGACGGATATACCGAAGACGCGCTGAAGGAGGCGCTGGACTATCTGCGCTACCTGAAGCAGGAGACCGCGGTGATCCAGGTGCTGTCGGGGGAGGAACTGCGGCCGGATTACGCCGGCGCCGTCCGCCTTACGGACAGCGAGAGCGGCGAGAAGCTGGACCTGCTGGCTGACCGGGCCGCGCTGGATGCTTATCAGGACGCGCTGGCGGATT
>CAZUXV010000049.1:0-16043 GCA_964624445.1 uncultured Oscillospiraceae bacterium
GGATCGAAGGCGTCCGGGTCGATTGCCTGCAGATCCTCGGCACAGGCGGAAGTACGACCTGAAGTATGTGGACCAGGACGGCAGCGAAAAGACTCCCGTGGTGCTGCACCGCGCGATCCTGGGTTCCATCGACCGCTTCATGGCCTACCTGATCGAAGAAACAAAAGGCGCCTTCCCGCTGTGGCTGGCCCCGATCCAGGTCAAGGTCCTGCCCGTGTCCGACAAGAGCATGGACTACGCCGCGAAGATCAACAAGGAACTGATGCTCCAGGGCGTCCGCTCCGAGCTGGATGAGCGCAACGAAAAGATCGGCTACAAGATCCGTTACGCCCGCCAGGAGGACAAGGTCCCCTACATGGTCATCATCGGCGAAAAGGAAATCAACGACGGCACGCTGGCTGTCCGCGACCGCGCCACAGACCAGACAACGTCCATGACCATGGAAGCGTTCGTCGCGAAGCTCGAAAAAGAGATCGAAGAACGCGCCTGATTCTGTACGGAGGTGAACTGAGATGAAATGTCCCAACTGCGGTGCTGAAAACGACGCCGGCGCCGGCCGCTGCTCCTCCTGCGGCTCCAGCCTGGACCGGAATTCCGGCGTCCCGGAAGCGGCGAAAGCCGTGACCACCACCGGCCTGATGATCGGCAAAAAGGCCCGTCTTGCCCGGATGAGCGAAGTCGTGGACCCGAAGGCGATCATCAGCGACCGTGCCTACAACGGCACCATCGTGGTCGTGCTCCTGTGGGGCCTGCTGATCAACTACCTGCTCTGCCGGTTTGTCGGCACGGCCATCTTCACCCTGAACCCCATCGTCCTGCTGGTCGGATACCTGGTGCTGGTGATCGCCGGCATCCTGATCTCCGCCAGGTCCCATAATCCCCTGATCAGTTTCCTGGGCTACAACATGGTCGTCATCCCCTTCGGCCTGATCATCGCCCTGATGGTGGAGACCTACGGCGGCCTCAACTCCAACGTGGTCACCCAGGCCTTCCTCTATACCCTGCTGATCTCCACCGCCATGATGGCCTGCGTCATGATCGCCCCGAACTTCTTCTCGAAGCTCGGCGGCGCCCTCTCCATGGTCCTCATCGGCATGGTGATCTGTGAGATCGTCCTGCTGATCCTCGGCGTGAAGCAGTACTGGATCGACTGGGTCGTCGCGGCGATCTTCACCCTGTACATCGGCTATGACATCTACCGGTCCCAGCAGTACCCCAAGACGCTGGACAACGCGGTGGATTCCGCCCTGGACATCTACATGGATATCGCCAATCTCTTTATCCGGATCCTGTCGATCCTGGGCAAACGCAACGACTGATATCCCTGTCAAATCAAGCAACCCCGAACCTTAACCGGTCCGGGGTTTTTTAATGGCATGACACCATATAATTATGAATTATGAATTGGCTGTGATTTTCAGCACATTGGCGCACATGCTGGGCAGCTGCTCCGGCAGCTTCGCCACCAGCACGCCGTAGTCCTTCCGGAATTCCAGCGGGCCTGCGCCCAGCAGTTCCACGCCCTGCACGTCCTGATCCGCGAAGCTCCGCAGCGCCACGGTCTCTCCGCCCTTCGCGCCCAGCAGGAAGGCGTAAACCGCGCCGTCCTTCTGCACGAAGCGCACGTCGCTCAGGTTCCAGTCGGTCTTTTCTTCCGTGAAGCCTTCGATCTTGACCCGGGTCTCTCCCTCGCCGAAGACCTTCCACGGCCGGGTGCCGTAGACCGCTTCGCTGTTGATCTTAAACCACGCCGCCAGCCTGTCCAGGATGAACTCCGCGTCCTCGTCGATGGTGCCGTCCGGCCGCTGCAGGATGTTCAGCAGCATCACGCCGTTCTTGGAGATGATGTCCACCAGCATCTCAACGATCTGCTCCGGGCTCTTGTAGGGATGATGCACGTCATAGAACCAGTTGCCGATGCAGGTGTCCGTATGCCAGGGCTGGGGCATGATGCCGGGCAGCTGGCTCTTTTCGATGTCCAGCACGCCCACGCTGAAGATCTCCTCCCGCCGGTCCTTCTGCAGGTAGACCGCCCGGTTCTCCCCGTGGTCCGCAATGGAGGTATTGTAAAGCTTCGCCAACGCCTGCAGGCCGCGGCTGTACACGGACAGGTCGGTCAGTTTTCCCTGTTCCGCCATCCAGTGGTCGCCGAAGGGCAGGACGCCGTCGGAATACAGCAGGTCGGGATGGAAGGTGTCGATCATTTCGTTCACGCAGCGCAGCCAGTAATCCCGGAACTGCTCGTTGCCGGTATACCAGGGATCCAGTTCCTCCCCGGTTCCGTGCTCCTGGTTCGCATGGTAGAAATCCTGATACGCCGGATCGTTGCCGTCGTAGGGCACGCCCGCGTAGGGACCGGTTTTGTCGCAGCCCTTGTTCACCCGCCACCAGGAGAAGGAAGCGCCCAGGTGCTCGCTCAGGCCGAAATACATGCCCTGCTTTTCCGCTGCGGCCTTCCACAGGGCCAGGATATCCTTCCCCGGGCCCACGTTCACGCTGTTCATCCGGTTGATCTTCGAATTGTAGTTGAAGAAATGGTCGTGGTGCGTCGCCTGGGTCATCAGGTACCGGGCGCCGGCCTTCCAGTACTTATCGATCAGCGCGTCCGGATCGAACTTCTCCGCCTTCCACAGGGCGCAGATATCCTTGTAGCCGAACTTTGAGGGATGGCCGTAGTGTCGCAGGTGATATTCATACTGCTGGGTGCCCTGGATATACATGTTCCGGGCGTACCAGTCGCCGAACATCGGAACGCTCTGGGGACCCCAGTGGCTCCAGATGCCGAACTTGGCGTCCCGGAACCATTCCGGAGCGGAATACTGCCTCAGGGATTCAAACGTCGGTTCAAATCTCATCGTTGTGATCTCCTTTATCAAAAACGTTCTGTGTATGTTTCTATTATACACAAAACGTTTCGCTTTTAAAGTGTTTCAATTATGAATTTTGAATTATAAATTATGAATTCCTTTTTTCACCGCCGGCGTGATCAGCGCCACCGCCGCGATCTTCACCGCGTCCCCCGGCAGGAACGGCAGCACACACAGTCCCAGCGCCGCGCCCAGACCGTTCCCGGTCTGGATCATGAACCAGGCCGTGCCTACCGTATATAGCACCGCCGTACCGAGCACCATCATGGCCGGCAGGATCCATTTCCGTTCTTCCCGCTCCGCCCGTTCCGCACCTAGCCCGGCGAAAAACGCGCAGGGCAGATAGCCGGCCAGGTAACCGCCGGTCACGCCTGCCAGCTTCTGGAATCCGCCGCTGAAGCCGGAGAACACCGGGATCCCGATGATCCCGATCAGCAGGTACAGCCCCACGGCAGCCGTTCCCCGTTTCTTTCCGAGGACCGCCCCCGCCAGCATGACCGCGAAGGTCGCCAGGGACAGCGGGACCGGGCCCGCTGCGATCGTCAGAGGGCCCGCGATGCAGATCAGCGCCGCCATCACGGCGGTCAGCGTCATATCCTTTACTTTCATAGCTTCAGTGAAACCTCGCCGTAATTCAGGCAGGTCCTTCCTTCTTCCGTTTCAATGACCAGTCTTCCCTGGCCGTCGATATCCACCGCTTTGGCGGGGTATTTCTTTCCGCCCTCGATGACCGTAACCTCCCGGCCGATGACGTTGGAGCGCCGCCTGCTTTCCTCCAGAAAAGCGCCGGTTTCCAGGTCGCCGTAAAGCGCGTCCAGCCCGTTCAGGATCTCCGCGATCAGCCGGTTCCGGTCCGGGGACGTGCCGGTCTCGTTGCCCACAGAGGTGGCAATTTCCCGCAGCTCCGGCGGGAATTCCATCCGATTCACATTGATACCGATGCCCACCGCCGCGTATTCCAGCCGGCCGGCTTCCAGCCCCAGCCCGCCTTCCGTCAGGATTCCGCAGATCTTCTTGCCGTTCAGGTACAGGTCGTTGACCCATTTGATCTTTACATCCGCGCCGGATACCTTTTCCACCGCCCTTGCCGCGGCCACCGCCGCCAGCGAGGTCAGCAGCCCCGCCCGGTCCGGCGCGCAGTCCGGCCGCAGGATCACGGTCAGGTAGATCCCGGCATGCTCCGGGGAAAAGAAGGACCGCCCCAGCCGGCCCTTGCCGCCGCTCTGGGAGTCCGCGATCACGGCGGTGCCGTGGGCCGCACCCGCTGCCGCCAGCGCCTTTGCCCGGTTATTGGTGGAATCCAGCAGGTCATGGATCTCCAGTTCCCGTCCGGCTCCCGGCCCGGTCAGCCACCGGCGGATCTCCACCACGCTCAGCCGGTCCGGCGGGGAAACCAGCCGGTATCCCCGGTTGGTGACCGCCTCGATTTCATACCCGCTCTGCCGCAGGCTGTTCATCACCTTCCATACCGCGTTCCGGCTGACGCCCAGTTCCCGGGCCAGCTTCGCGCCTTCCACGGTCCCGCCGGCTGCCAGCAGCTCCAGCGCCTTTTCCCTGACGGTCATCTCTGCATCCTTCCTTCCCTTCGGTTCCCGGAGATCATATCACCCCGCCGGCGGATCGTCAACCTTCTTTTTTTCTTATAGGTTGACAATTCGTCCGATGGACTTTCCCCCGCCCCTATGGTACAATCACTTATCCGAAAAAACCGGCACACCGCTTTCATATACGGGAGGAACGACCATGAACGAGATCAGATGCCCCAACTGCGGCAAAGTCTTCCAGGTGGACGAGGCCGGCTACGCCGCCATCGTCTCCCAGGTGCATAACGAACAGTTCGAGAAGGAACTGGCGGACCGTTCCGCCGCCCTCCGCCGCGAGATGGAAGCCTCCGGGAAAAACGCCCTGACGGAGCTGGCCATGAAACACGAGCGGGAGCTGGCCGCAAAAGACCAGGAGATCCTCCGCCTGCGGGAGGGCGCCAAATCCGCCGGCACGGAAAAGGAACTGGCCGTAAAGATGGCCGTGCAGGAAAAAGAAACGGAGATCATGGCGCTGCGCGGGCAGATCGTCCAGGAAAAGCAGGCCGCTGAGATCCGGGAGCAGGGCATGCGGGAAGCCCACAAGGCCGAAGTGGCCCGCCTGGAGTCCGAAGTGGAGCAGTATAAGGATTTCAAGATGCGCCAGTCCACCAAGATGATCGGCGAAAGCCTGGAGCAGCACTGCCTGACCTCCTTCAACCAGGTCCGGATGATGGCCTTCCCCCACGCCTATTTTGAAAAGGACAACGAGGTGGTCGAAGGCACCAAGGGCGACTTCGTCTTCCGGGAGGAAACGGATGACGGCCTGCCCCTGCTCTCCATCCTCTTTGAAATGAAGAACGAGGCGGACGCCACCGAGAAGAAGCACAGGAATGAAGACTTCATCGACAAGCTGGACAAGGACCGGAAAAAGAAGAACTGCGAATACGCGGTCCTGGTCACCATGCTGGAGCCGGACAGCGAACTGTACAACGCCGGCATCGTCACCGAATACCGGTATGAAAAGATGTTCATCATCCGTCCCCAGTTCTTTCTCCCGCTGATCGCCCTCCTGCGCAACGCCGCCATGTCCGGCATCGAGTCCCGCCGGGAGCTGGAACTGGCCCGCCGCCAGAGCCTGGACGTGCGGCAGTTCGACCAGGCGCTCTTCGACTTCCGGGACAAGTTCGGCAAGAACTACCAGATCGCCCAGGGGCACTTCGACAAGGCCATCAGCGAAATCGACGAGACGATCAAGCACCTGGAAAAGGTCAAGGATTCCCTCACCCGCTCCGGCAACCAGCTGCGCCTGGCCAACGACAAGGCCCAGGACCTGACCATCAAAAAGCTCACGAAAGACAACCCGACCATGCGGGCCAAATTCGAAGAAGCGGGGATCAGCATTGACTGATCCCCACCTCAAGAACAATATCTTATGATCTCTTCCCTATACATGCATACCGAAGGGGCCTGGGGGCGATCGGAAAGCCCCCAATGTTTTATTTCATGCCCCAGACCGCGCAGCAATCGTTGCGGGTCTTTTTTAATTCCAGCAATACCGTATCCGCGTCCTTGAACAGGGATCCGTCCGGATCCGGCCGGTCCCAGAACGCCACGCCCGTGCTGATCGTCACCGGCGGCAGGTCGCCACCCTCTTCGGACAGTTCCTTATTGATCTCATGGATCTTTTCGCTGATCTTCTCAGCGTCCTTCTGGCCGGTCCGCGGCATGATGATGCAGAACTCGTCCCCGCCGATCCGGCTGATATGGTCCACTGTGCGGAAGTGCCGTTTCATCGCTTCCACCGCCGTGCACAGCACCCGGTCGCCGATGTCGTGGCCGAACTCGTCGTTGTACTGCTTGAAGTGGTCCACGTCCGCCACGATAATGCCCACGTTCTGCTGCTTTTCAATCTGCCGGTAATACCGGTCAAACTCCGTCCGGTTATAGACGCCGGTCAGCGCGTCGTGGGAGGCGGTATAGGTCAGTTTCTCCGTCTTCTCTTCATTATCTTTCAGCACGTCGTTGTATACCCGGGCCAGATGGCGCATCTCATAGCTGCCCTTCTCCGGGATCGGTTCCCGCTTGTCCAGGTTTTCCACGCTCTTCTGGATCGGCGAGATGATCAGGAACCGGTTCAGCAGCAGTGCCAGCACGCTGACGACCAGGAACAGGATTACCAGCACCGTCTGGCTGCCCATGATGTGCTGGACCTTGTCGAAAGTTTTGCCCGCCTGCATCTGGCCTTCCTGGGAGGAGAACCGGTGGCTTTTGTCCACAGCGTTCCGGATCGTTTCCTTCAGACCGGTATAGGACTCTGAGGTCAGCAGGCTGATCGCCTTGCCCTTCCGGGCTTCCTCGCTCAGCGCCTTGTTCTCTTCGCTCAGTTCGGTTTCCTTCAGGAAATCCGGCAGCGCCTCAAACATCGGTTTCGGCATCGACTCCGCCGCCATCCGCATGGCGATCCGTTCCGTCTGGAGCCTGCCGCGGAACGCTTCCAGCGCCATGTCGAACTCCGTGGCCGCGGCGGCGCTGATCGCTGTCTCTGCGCTGTGCAGTTCCAGCTGTTCGTTGATCACCTTCAGCTGTGCTTCATAGGCTTTGGCGGGACCGATTTCCCCGTTCTGCACAAAGGCCATTGCCTGCTCGGACAGGTTGTCGGTGAAATCGCGCAGCATACCGCCTGTCTGCTGGCTGACCAGGTAATTGTTGGTAAAGCCGACGATCTGCTTCACGCTGTCCGTCGTGCTGTACATGGAGACGATCATCAGCGTCGCCAGCACCAGGCCGATGCAGATCATCATGATATTCAGATGGCTCAGGCGGACGCCCCGGCGTTTGCCGGTTCCGTCATGCTGTTCCCTGTTCACGGGTATCTCCTTTCGGATCGGTTCGGTTCACTTGTTTGTTTGGGAATACGCATATTATCACAGGCAGGATTCAAAAATCAAATATTGTTACGGTTTCAGTTCCTGTTTCAGAGCTTCCTTCAGCGCTTCGTACCGTTCCCGTTTCCCGGGCTTCATAAACTGATCGTGGCGCAGCTGTTCATACCGCAGGCTGTAATCCAGCTTCCGGTTCCCGAACTGCTCGCTGGTCAGGTCGAATACCCGGTCCCCTGCCGCATTGAAGCAGTGGAAGTTCCCGTCCCCCAGCGGAACGCCCCAGACCCGGCCGCCGAAGATGTCCTGCGCCAGGAACGCGGTGATTGTGCACTGGCCCAGGGTCGCATTCTCCTCCGTCCAGTCCGCCCGCATCCGCGCCGTGCAGGTCTCCTTCGACCATACATGCCACAGGACCCGGTACAGGTCCTTCGGCGTTTCAATGCCCGGGTACTCATCCGTCCGCGCCTTCACGTCCGCGTCTTTCCATCCGTAGAATCCGTAGGTGTCCATCCGGTAGATCCGGCTGTCCCCGCCGCGGACGTCCGTCATGTCCGTAACGTACTCCGCGCCGTATTTCTCATACAGGCCTGTCTCCCCGGTGGAGATCCAGAGCGCGTCGTATCCGTCGTCCCGGGCCAGCTTTTTCACCCGGTGGATCAGCTTTCCCATGAGCCGCCGGCCCCGGTAATCCGGCCGGGTATACACAAAGCCCATCCAGGGCGTCAGCTCCGTTCCCGGAATGTCGTCCTTCTCCGCGTATGTGCAGAAGGAGACCAGCTTTGTCCCGTCCGTCAGCAGCAGCAGCCGGGCCTTTTCCCCGCAGATTTCATGGAAACGGTTCTCCGCCAGCAGGGTATGCAGATACTGGGCTCCTGCCCAGTCGCAGTCCCCGACCTGCTTCTGCCACCACTCCGGCCTGACCGTGCTTTCGTAATCCAGGATGTCCATTGCTTATCCGCCTTTTGATTCAGATAGATTATTATATCACAAAAGCGCGGCCTGTACAGCCGCGCTTTTGGCGCCGGGGGATTTTTACAGTTCCCGGATATTGTCCACGATGGATTCCCGCGTCACGGCGGCCAGGCGTTCCCGGATGCCCGTGATGCAGGCGACGGCCACGCAGGCGGCCATGGCAATCAGCACCGGAATCATGATCAGCGGATGGTTCTCGGTAAACAGCCGGGCGCCCGGGATCTCCGTAACGCCGTAGAACACCAGGCACGGGACCAGGGCGGCAGCCGCGCAGACCCACACCGGCAGCCGGTAGCAGCCCACCAGTGTTTCCAGGTCCGCGCCCACAGCGCGCAGCGTTCCGATGGTCCGGGTCTCAGCCCGGATCTGCCGGGTGGTCCCGGAGACCTGCATGAAGACGGATACGGCGAAGAACAGCAGGATCAGGGCGGCGAAGAGCAGCACCTGGCGCGTCTTTTTCGCCTGGTATTCCCGGTTGATCTCCAGCTGGTTTTCCACGTCCATCCAAGCCCGCATGGCGGTCTGGCTGATTTTCTCCTCAATCTCCGCTTCCTGTTCCGGTTTCGGGTTGCCGGAGAGCCAGATATTCACATATTCGGGATTCGGCAGGATCAGCCCCAGGGCTTCCGCGCCTTTGGGCGTGGTGATTACCGAAAACGCATACATATAGGAGTCGACGATCCGGACCGGGCCGCTCAGCACCGCGCCGACGGTCGTACTGACGCGGACCGCTTCCTTGTCCAGGTAATACCTCCGCAGGTCGTCTTCCGCCGGCTCCCAGGGAAGCGCTTCCCCGTCTTTCCCGGCCAGTTCCAGCAGGTTCAGCGGCATGCCGGCTTCAAAGACGTCGTTGCTTATGACCAGGTCCCATTCTTCGTTCTTCACGTCCCGGGGCTGCATAAAAGCGTCGCTGTAATAGTGCCCGTCTTCTTCCTTCATGCAGACGGTCGGAGCGTAGACCAGAACCTGTTCCCCGCTGTCCAGCTTCTCCGGATCAATTGCGCCGCTCTCGACGAATTCCCGCAGTTCTTCCGCGTCCACGTCGGCCACATAGATCACGATCGGCACAGGCGTTTTCGCAAGCCCGTCCAGCGCCCGGATCATGGCCGCTTCATCGGCCTGCGTCAGGTTCATGCTGATTTCCCAGTCATCTTCCGCCCGGATCCGGGCTTCCGCCAGCTCTTCCTCATTCCAGAACAGCCAGTCAAACCCGCTGCTCCCCTGGTCCAGCACGCCCCAGCTCTGCCGGATGTACGCCCCGTCCTCATCCTGCAGGGTGAAGGAATGGGTCCGGAAATAGTCCGGCACTTCGTCCGCCAGCAGGCTCGCGGTAACCGGCGTAACGGACCGGATCCGGCCGATCCCGTCAACAGCGCCGAGCTGCTCCAGATCGTCGCGGCTGAGCCTGTTTTCCGGAATCACCTGGCAATAGGGTTCCGCCATCCACGTCAGCGCCGGGCCGTTCATCCGGAAATCGGGGGCATTTCCGTCGTCCACAACCCGCATGCCCATGGCCAGTTCGCCCAGCATCAGGGTGGAGAGCAGGGTCAGGGCGATCATGCCGGCCGCGCCTGCCTGGCGCAGCGGATGCAGTTTCGTCCGGCGGCCGGCAATCAGCCGGTCCGGTTTGAATTCCGTATGGCTCCGGACCCTTCCGGCCCTCCGCAGCAGCGCGGTGTCCCGCAGGACGCCCATGGGCATCTGGCGGGAAGCGTGATACAGCGGCGTACGGGACGCCACGAACACGCACAGGGCGGACAGCCCCAGGATCGGGATCAGCAGCCAGGGGCTGGGCGAAAAGATCACCTGGTCCGGCGCGATCCGGGATACAAGCCAGGTGAACGCCACGCCCAGGCACAGGCCCGCCGGCAGCGCCGTGGCCGTCATCAGCCAGGCTTCCATGCCGTAGATGCGGCGGATCTGGCTCCGGGTCGCGCCGATGGCGCGCAGCATGCCGATATCTTCCGTTTTCCGGCCCAGCAGGGTCTCCATGGAGGTGGTGATCGCCACACAGGCGGAAAGCATCAGGGCGGCGCCGAGCACGACCCAGATCAGGATCCGGTTCAGCGTATTCGCCGCCCGGTCCCAGCCGGAGTCGCTGTAAACCAGTCTCCCCTCTTCCCGGCTGACGCCGAAAGCCATGTCCAGCTGCACCGGGCAGTTCCGCCGCACCTGGTTGAAGGTGATCAGCGGGGCATAGGTCAGCACCCGGTGCACCAGCCTGCCGCCGGTCCGCCAGGTCTCTTCCGGGGAGATAAGCAGTGCCGGAAAGCGCATGCCCTCTTCTTCATAATAGGTTTCCAGATAGGTCGTCTGCTCGTTCAGGATGCCTGTCAGGATAAACGTCTTTTCTTCGCTGCCGCCGCCGATGGGCTGCATGGTCAGGGTGACGGTATCGCCGGCCTTCGCGTTTTCCAGGCCCAGGCGGATCAGCGCGCTCTCTTCCGCGGCGATCTCCCCGGCCTTCTCCGGCAGGCGGCCTTCCTTCAGGGTCCGGTTAAGCAGCTTTTCAGCTGTCGCGTCATAATACCCGGCGCAGACGGTCTTCCCCTCCGCCACGGCGCTCACCGTCACATGGCCGATCTCCTCAAAGAAGCCGGTGCGGCGGAGCTGGGCGTCCGTTACGTCGTCGTTGCCCAGCATAAACATATCGATCCAGCCCACGCGTCCGGCCATCTGTTCCTCATGACCGCGGACGGTGCCCCAGGCGCACAGGCTCGTGGCCGTGGCCAGGAAGGCCGCCACCAGGATGCCGATGAACAGATTGATATAGGCCTTCCGGTTGATCCGGATATTCGCGTCGGCTACGCGGCTGATGGTGAGTCTGTTCACAGGTCCACCGCCCCCAGCGAATCTTCCGCCACCTGGCCGTCCTCCAGCCGGATGATCCGGTCCGCCTGCTCGGCGACGCCCAGGTCATGGGTGACCAGGATCATCGTGATGCCGAGCTCGCCGCTCACCGTCCGCATCAGGGTCAGGACCTCCCGGCCGGTTTTCCCGTCCAGGTTGCCGGTGGGTTCGTCCGCGAACAGGATCGCGGGCTTGTTGGCCAGCGCCCGGGCAATGCACACCCGCTGCTGCTGGCCGCCGCTGAGGGCCCCGGGCAGGTGGCTCAGCCGGTCTTCAATGCCCAGCATGTCCACCAGCCGGTTGATGTAATCCGTGTCCGGCTTGCGGTTGTCCAGCATCACCGGCAGGAGGATATTCTCCTGGGCGGTCAGTTCCCGCACCAGGTTGTACGCCTGGAAAACGAAACCGAAGCGGCGGCGCCGCAGCACGGACAGCTGGTTGTCGTTGTAGTCAAAGAGATTGCTGTCCTGGTAGACCACCCGGCCTTCCGTCGGCCGGTCCAGTCCGGACAGCAGATGCAGCAGCGTCGATTTGCCGCTGCCGCTCTTGCCGATGACAGCCGTGAAGCTGCCCTGGTCAAAGGAGAGGCTGACCCCGTCCACCGCGCGGACGTCGGTGGAACCGCTCCTGTATATTTTGGTCAGGTCTTCGCAACGGATAATTTCCATAAAGATGCTTCCTCCTCAGATGCAAGGTTACCACCCGAACCTTACTCCCAGGTGACTTTTACCTTACACTATCGTAAGAAAAGGCTCTTTGAACTATGAATTCTGAATTATGAATTATGAATTATTTATTGACCAGTTCCATCTGCGGCAGGGAGATCGTGAACCGCAGTCCCCGGCTGCCGTTCTCCGCGGTGATATGCCCGTGATGGCGGAAGATGATCTCCTTCACGATGGCCAGGCCCAGGCCCGCTCCCTGGGCGGACTGGTGCTCTGCCCGGTAAAAGCGCTCAAACAGATGGGGCAGGTCCTTCGGCGCGGCGCCGCCGCCGTCATCCTCCAGGGTGCAGTGGAAGGTCCGGTCCGTCTGTTCCAGGCTGATATAGATCAGCCCGCCCTCTTTCGTATGCTCACAGGCGTTCTTCATCAGGTTGCGGAAGGCTTCGGACAGCCACTTTTCGTCGCAGCGGATCACCGCCTCCCCGTCCAACACCAGCGTCCGGTCCGGCCAGAGGGGCTGCAGCTGCTGCCAGGCCAGCTCGATCAGCCTGCGGATATCGCATTCCTCAAAGACAAACTCGTATCCGTCCGCGCAGAGCTTTTCCAGCCGCAGCAGGCTGGAGATCAGCGTCTCCATCCGCTCGATCTGGCTGATCTGCTGCTCGCAGTGGGCGCTCCGGTCCATCTCGCAGAACAGGCGCAGGGACGCCAGGGGCGTCTTCAGCTGGTGGGAAATGTCCGCGGTCAGGTTGCTGGTCCGCCCGGCCTCCAGCCGGAAGCGTTCCTCCGCCACCTCGATACGGTTCTGCATCTCCGCCGCGGCGTTCTCCACCCGGGCAATCCGGTCCTCCTTCAGGGAAATCGGCAGCCGGCTGCCGTGGCCCGTCAGATAATCCTCCATCTTCCCGGACAGCTTTTCCAGCCGGTTCATATCAAGATACCGGCGGACCAGCGCCGCCGCCAGGGCCAGCAGGAGGATCCCGCCGATCACGTATCTGACCATTGATACCCCACTCCCCGAACCGTGCGGATATGCTCCGCCCCGGTCTTTTCCCGCAGCCGGCTCATATGCACCGACAGCGTGTTATCGTCGATAAATTTGCCGCCGTCGTCCCACAGGACCTCCAGCAGCCGGTCCCGGGGAACCACGCTGACGTGTTCCATCAGCATGGCCAGGATTTTGTATTCCGTCAGCGTCAGGGGCAGCGTCTCGCCGTCCTTCAGCACCTGCATGCGTTCCCGGTCCACGGTGAACCCGCCGCGGCTGACCGTCTGCTTCTCCGGCTGGGCGCCGCGCAGCAGCACCCGAACCCGGCTGAGCAACTCCTGCATCCGGAAGGGTTTGGTCACGTAGTCGTTCCCGCCGTTGTCCAGGCCCCGGACCACGTCGAACTCCTCGCCTTTGGCCGTCAGGAACAGCACCGGGCGGGTTTCTCCCGCCGCGCGCCATTCCCGGCACAGGCTCACGCCGTCGCCGTCCGGCAGGCCCACGTCCATCACGACTGCCTGCACGGCGTCCGTCAGTTTTTCCCGGGCTTCCCGCAGGCTCCCGGCCGTGATCACCGTATATCCGTCCCGGGCAAAGAGCTCCGTAAGCCCTTCCCGCAGGACGGCGTCGTCTTCCACCAGCAGTATGGTTGCCATCTTCTTCATTTCTCCGTTTCTCCGGCCGCCTGAACACAGCCGCCGGTTCATGATATCACGCGGGGGGCGGCACGGGCAAGCCGCCGCCGGCCGTTGGAAAAATTTGACAATCCCATTGACTTTATATTAAGGAAGTGATACACTGCATATGGTGTTTTGTTGTCCGTTACAACTCTATATTTTGAAGGGGGTAGTTCTATGACCGGTCTTCCGCTCATCATCGCGTTCGTCGTTGCGATCGTGCTGATGATCCTGCTCATCTCCAAGCTGAAAGTTCATCCCTTCCTGGCGATCATGGCCGTCTCGCTGCTGCTGGCCATCGTCGCGGGCATTCCGCTGAAGGACATCCCGGGCATCATCGGCCAGGGCTTCTCCGGAACGTTCACCTCCATCGGTATCGTGATCATCCTCGGCGCCTTCATCGGCACGGTGCTGGAAAAGACCGGTGCCGCCCTGAAGCTGGCCGATATGGTGATTAAACTCGTGGGCGAGAAGAATCCCCAGCTGGCCATTGAGCTGATGGGCTGGGTCGTTTCCATCCCCGTCTTCTGCGACAGCGGTTTCGTCATCCTCAACCCGATTCGCAAGGCCCTGGTCAAGCGTACCGGCGTCTCCTCCGTGGCGATGACGGTCTGCCTCTCCGCCGGCCTGTATATTGCCCATGTCTTCATCCCGCCGACCCCCGGCCCCATCGCGGCAGCCCAGACCCTCGGCGTAGGCGACTCCCTGCTGCTGGTCATCGGCATCGGCGTGCTGTGCTCCGTCTTCCCGCTGATCGCCGGCCTGATCTATGCGAAGTTCATCGGCAAAAAGATCAAGAGCGCCGACGAAACCGGGAACAGCGGCGAAGTGGTCAAGACCTATGAAGAACTCAAGGCCGAATTCGGCAAGCTGCCGGGCGGCTTTAACGCGCTGGCGCCGCTGCTGGTCCCGATCCTGCTGATGGCCCTCTCCTCCGTTTCCTCCATGGCAGGCTGGACCGGCGCAATCGCTGACCTGCTGGCCTTCCTGGGCACGCCCATCATGGCCCTGGCTGTCGGTACCGTGCTGGCCATCATCCAGCTGTTCACCGCCGGCAAGAGCAAGGACTTCTACACCATGACCAACGAAACGCTTAAGACCGTCGGTCCGATCCTGTTCGTCACCGCGGCCGGCGGCGTCCTGGGCAAGGTGATCTCCTCCTCCGACATGGTCAACTTCATTAAGGACAACGCGACCTCCCTGCAGGCGATCGGGATCTTCTTCCCCTTCCTGCTCTCCGCGATCCTCAAGAGCGCCCAGGGTTCCTCCACCGTCGCCATCACGACGACGGCCGGTATCGTGGCCCCGCTGCTCCCGGTGCTGGGCTTTGCCACGCCCGTTGAAATCGCCCTGGTGGTCATGGCCATCGGCGCCGGCGCCATGACCGTGTCCCACGCCAACGACAGCTATTTCTGGGTAGTCACGAACTTCGGCGAAATGCAGCCTGAGGAGGGTTACAAAACCCAGACCCTCATGACCCTGGTCATCGGCATCGCCGCCATGATCGAAATCTTCATTCTCAGTCTCATCTTCTGACAACCATCAAATCCAACCGCGCACCATTCCGTATGGTGCGCGGCATTTCATCTCCGGAGGTTCATATGAATAAGCAATTAAGAGATCACGCAGATCAGATTGTCCGGGAAGCCATCGCTGCCGTCCAGCCGGACGCGGCGGTGCAGCGTGCCCTGGCTGGCAGGAAGTTCCCGGGACGGGTGCTGCTCGTGGCTGCCGGCAAGGCTGCCTGGCAGATGGCGAAAGCCGCTTCCGACTTCCTGGGCGACCGGATCGAGAACGGCGTGGTCGTCACCAAATACAATCACGTCATGGGCCCTATCGCGAACTTCACCTGCTTTGAGGCCGGCCATCCGGTGCCGGATGAGAATTCCTTCAAAGGCACCCAGGCGGCCCTGGACCTGGTGTCGGACCTGACCGAAAAGGATACGGTCCTCTTCCTGCTCTCCGGCGGCGGCAGCGCGCTGTTTGAAAAACCGCTGGTTCCGGCGGAGGAACTGCAGGATATCACCGGCCAGCTGCTGGCCTGCGGCGCCGATATCGTGGAGATCAACACCATCCGCAAGCGCCTGTCCCAGGTCAAGGGCGGCCGCTTCGCCCAGTACTGCTGGCCCGGCTTCGTGGAGGCCGTGGTGCTCTCGGACATCCTGGGCGATCCGCTGGACATGATCGCGTCCGGCCCCGCCTGCCCGGATACCGCCACCGCGGAGGACGCGATCCGGATCAAAAAGAAATACAGCCTGCGCATGTCCGAAGCGGCGGAAGCGCTGCTGGGTGTCGAAACGCCCAAGACCCTGGACAACGTGCATACCCAGATCAACGGCAGCGTTCGGGAACTGTGCGCCGCCGCGGCCGTCACCTGCCGGCAGCTCGGCTATGATCCCGTCATGCTCACGGACCAGCTCTGCTGCCAGGCGAAGGAAGCCGGCAGCTTCCTCGCCTCCATCCTGAAGACCCACGCCGCGGACGGCAAGTCCATGGCCTTCATCGCCGGCGGCGAAACCGTCGTGAAGCTCACCGGCCACGGCCTGGGCGGGCGGAACCAGGAAATTGCCCTGGCCGCTGCGGCGGGCATCGCCGGCATGCCCCGGGCAGCCGTGTTCT
>CAZUXV010000049.1:16053-16947 GCA_964624445.1 uncultured Oscillospiraceae bacterium
CGACGGGCCCACCGACGCCGCCGGCGGCTACGCGGACGGCGACACCTGCAGGGAACTGCTGGAGCACGGCCTCACCGTCGACGCGGTCCTGCAGGACAACGACGCCTATCACGCGCTGGAAAAGACCGGCGGCCTGATCATGACCGGGCCCACCGGCACCAATGTGAACGACGTAGCCGTCGCCCTGCTGGGATAAGGAGCGCTATGGAACAGCTGATTGTGGAAAGATGGGGCATGCTGGAGCTTTCCCTGCCGGGAAAGGCGGCCGGCAACCCCTTCACGGACTATGAGATCCGGGGACGGTTTACCGGCGAAAAGGAAGACGTGGCCGTCCCCGGCTTCTATGACGGGGACGGGGTCTGGAAGGTGCGCTTCATGCCCTCCTTCACCGGGGAATACCGGTACACCGTCTCCGGTTCCTTTGCGGACGCTGAAACTTCCGGCGTCTTCACCGTCACGGTGCCCTCCGAAGGCAACCACGGTCCGGTGCGCGTAAAGCACCGGTACCACTTCGCCTATGCGGACGGCACGCCCTTTTACCCGCTGGGCACCACCTGCTACGTCTGGACCCAGCAGCCGGATGAACGGATCGAAGAGACCCTCCGATCCCTGAAGGCGGCGCGCTTCAACAAGATCCGCTTCTGCATCCCGCCCAAACACTACGACTATAACCTGGGCGAGCCCCGGACCTATCCCTTTGAAGGCACGCCCATGGATTCCACCGTGCTGACGAAAGAGAACTTCGGAAACTACGACGGAAGAAGCAAAGGCAATCACTTCGACTTCACCCGGCCGAACCCGAAGCATTTTCAGCATCTGGAAAAATGCATCCTGGCCCTGCAGGCCATCGGCGTGGAAGCCGACCTGATCGTCATGCATCCCTACGACCGCTGG
>CAZUXV010000050.1:0-16777 GCA_964624445.1 uncultured Oscillospiraceae bacterium
AAAACTTTCGTTCAGGTTTTTCTGTAACATCTTATGGACCAACTTTTTGGCTAACCCAATACATGGAGGATGAGGGACAACGCAGAATTCCAAATAATTTATGTAGATAATTCTACCCTCAATGTGGACTATAATTCTTCATGTCAGGGCGAATTCCGCGCTGCCCGCGGTGTAGGCTTCCACGCCGATGCCGAACACCTTGCTCTCGATGCAGGGCTTGACCTTCCGGAAGTCATAGGGCTCCCGGAGAATTTCGTCAATGGATTCCCGGTAGCGCACACGGGGGCCCAGCCGGTCTCCCGGAATATCCTTGAAGCCGTCGCCGGTCCAGATATTCATGACGCAGGGCCGGCCCAGCTCCTCCGCCAGGTAGCTGCTGATCCGGATGCAGGCCTTGCCGTGCTCGATCCAGAATTTCCGGGTGCTTTCATCCGGGCTGGACAGGGTCAGCGGATCGCATTTCGGATGGGAGAAGAAGGTGGGATTGAAATCGCAGCCCAGGCCCCGCTCCTTGCAGAATTCCACCCATTTCCGGAAGTGCTTCGGTTCCAGTTTGTCCCGGTCCACCCACTCTCCGTCCTCAAAAATCGCGTAGCTGGCGTGCAGGTTCATCTTGGGGGTGCCGGGAATCAGTCCCAGCACCACGTCCAGGTCCGCCATCAGCTCCTCCGGCGTCCGGGCCCGGCCTGGGTAGTTGCCGGTGGTCTGGATTCCGCCGGTCAGGGGCTTGGAGGGATCCGTGTCAAAGCCGCGTACATCGTCCCCCTGCCAGCAGTGCAAGGATACGGGCACCTTCCTCAGTTTCTCCATGGCCGCGCCGGGATCGATTCCCAGCGCCGTGTAACGGGTTTTCGCTTCTTCGTAACTCATGCTTTCTCCGCCTCCGTCTGAATGCTGATATTGCCCAGCGCGGTTGCCTCAATGGGCAGCGCGATGACCTGTTTCCCCGTGGTTTCCTCTGTCAGCCGGTTCAGATACCGGTTCCGGGCGCCTCCTCCCACGATATACAGTTTCCGGTATTCTTTCCCCGTGTTCCGCTCAATCTCTTCGATCGCCTGCCGGTATCCCTGGGCCTGGGAACGGTACGCGCACCGGAAATAGCCGGCTGTACACTTCGGCGGATGAGGAAGTTTTGAATCAAACGCGCCCTTCATGCTCTCCGGAGCCAGGAACACCGGATCGTTCACATCCACCAGGTGGTCAAAATGCTTTTCTTCCGCCTCCGCGGTGATCTCATCCCAGGGCTTTCCGGGGCACAGTTCCTCCCGCAGCCGGTTCACCAGCCACATGCCCATGATGTTCTTCTGGTAGCGGTTGTATCCCACGCCGCCTTCGTTGGAATAATTGGCGGCCTCGCTGGCCTCGTCGGTCAGGGGCCGGGGCGTTTTGATCATCAGTACCAGCGCGACCAGGTGCCCGAGGACAGGTAGAGCTCATTCCCCTCCATGGGAATGCCCTCCACGGCGCTGCCGGTATCATGGGTGGCGCAGAGCATAACCTTCACGTCCCTGTACCGGCCGATCACGGTCCCGGGCCGCTGCAGGGGACGGAACAGATGCTCCGGCAGGTCCACCGCCCGGATGATTTCCCTGTCGTACTCCCCGGCAGCCGCGCTGACCATCCCGCCGGTGGTGGCGTTGGTGTACTCGTGGCTTTTCACGCCGCACAGCCGGTACATCAGGTATTCCGGTATCAGCAGGAAATCCGTCACGCCCTCCAGCCGGCCGGCGAGCTTGTCCGCGTACAGCTGATAAATGGTGTTGAACGGCTGGAACTGAATCCCTGTGCGCCGGTAGAGGTCTGAAAAAGGGATCCGTTCATGCACCCGGGGAATGGCGTTTTCCGTGCGGCTGTCCCGATAGGCATAGCAGGGCAGAACGGGGGTTTCGCCCCGCATCAGCACATAGTCCACCGCCCAGGTATCGATCGCCAGGCTGACAAGGCCGGGGTACCGGCGCAGGGCCTCGTCAATCCCCGCCCGCACATGCTTTTCCAGCGCTTCGATCTCCCAGGTCAGATGCCCGTCCTGTTCCGTGACACCGTTGGGAAAGCGGTATACCTCCTCCGTCCGGATTTGCCCGTCCTCCCGCCAGCCGACAATATGCCTGCCGCTGGACGCGCCGATATCAACTGCAAGATAATATTTCATATCATCCACCTCAAAGCAAAAGACAAAAAGCAGCGAAGTGTCTCAATCGAGACACTTCAGTATATCAGAGAAGCGGCTCAAATGCCATCCGGCTCGCTCGTCATCCCTCGCATCACCTATAGCAGCGCAGTCAAAGCCGCCCGCTATGGCCGCTTCTACGCCTGCGCGGGCATCCTCCACAACCAGGCAGTTTTGCGGTGGTAAGCTGATCATTTCAGCAGCTTTCAGGAATACTTCCGGACTCGGTTTGGAATGCGTGATACAGTTGCCGTCCGCAATGGCATCGAAGAAGTTCCTGAGACCAATCTGTTCCAGAATGAAAGGCGTGTTTTTACTGGAAGAGCCGATGGCCAGTTTCAGATCCGTTTTCCGCAGCGCTTCCAGAGTGATTTTTACATCATCGGACAGATCGGCCGTCGACATATTACCCAGCAGTTCCCGGTACAGCGTGTTCTTTTCTTCAGCAAGAGCCGCTTTTTCTTCATCCGTATAGGTCTGATCGCTTTTTTCCAGAATGATGTTCAGACTGGCTGCACGGCTGACTCCGCGCAGCAGGTTGTTTCTCTCCCTGTCAAAGGGAATATTCAGCCGCTCTGCCAGGGCCTTCCAGGCCAGATAGTGATATTCATCGGTGGAGCAGATTACACCGTCCAGATCAAAAATGATGCCTTTATATTTCATGCGTTTTCCTCCAGAATTCCGCTTCTCAGGAACCAGGCGGGTGTGCAGCTCCAGGCATGGCAGAAGCTGTTGACCACGGGAGAACCATAGGGCGACTCATCCGGATTTTCGGGATTATACAGTTCCCAGTAAGTGTCCGCGCCATTCTCCACCATGCCGCCCCAGTAATCCCGAATCACCTGCCGGGCTTGTGTTTTTCGGCTGACGCGGCACAGTGCCTCCGCATAGTGATGCATCATGTAGGGTGTCACCATGGGCACGATGTCGGGACAGTCTGCCGCAGCGTCCAGACAGGCAGCGGCGTCCGGGCCTTCCACAATACCGGCCAGTACTGCCCATACCTGGGAAGCCCAGGAAATCTGCCGCTTCACTCCGCTGACAAACAAGTATCGTTCCCGATCGTACCAATACTTTCTCGCAGCTTCCTTGCGATGAAGGATCTTTTCTTTCAGCAGGGGATCAGCTTTCATCTGCAATGCGGCCTGAGCACAGTAAATCCAGATCGCCTGGGCACAGAACTGCTTATTCAGCGGCAGCGCCCAGTCCACAAAACACCAGCCCAGTTTATCATTATCCCGGATCAATTGCGTTTCCGGATCAAACTGTGCATCTGCCAATACCAACTGATGCAGTGCTATGGGCAGCAAATCGTTCTTCGCCGCCTGATCCCCGGTCGCCTGTATATACTGCAAAAGGGTTGGAATGAAAAACAGAGAATAATCGAACATGAAGGTATCATCCGCCTCAACCTTGGGTTCTGTAAACAGGCAGGCGGCAATCCGGCCTTCCTTGTCAGCGGTTGCGGCAAACAAATACAGGCAGCGTTTCACCAGATCATAATTATGAAAAGTAACGCTGTTGGTCAGTGCCTGTAGACGCAAATCACCCAGCCACAGGCGGCGATCGCGCTTGGGACCGTCCTCAAAGAAATCCTGCATACAGTTTCGCAGCGTTCGCAGGGCCGCCCGGTCAATGGCAATATCCTTTTCATCACTGATCAGGGGAACTGGAACACTGTCATCCGCAGAGGTGGTGACTTCGGCAGAAGCATCCTCTATAACCAACTGATATTTAGAAGAAAGGGCCAGTATGTCGATTTTCACATAACGGAAAGCATAACGGCGGGGAAAGGGAAAAACGGCAGGCAGTACGTCAATATGCACTTGCTCCTGCTGCACCCCGCTCTTGCTGATCCAGCCGGCATAGCCATCCAGGGTCTCATTCAGCTCCAGTGCATTTTCGCAGAATTTGACCGCCAGCCAGACGGGAGCGTCCGGATGGCTTCCCTGTGATGATAGTTTCAGTGTAAAATGCCCCACGAAATGATTGCCAAAGTCCAGAATGATGCTTTCATTTTCCATGAGCGCATGATCCGGAATCCCGGAAATGGGCCGCACGGTTTCCCGGCGCAGTGTCGGCTTCAGGCTTTCCGCGATGCGCAGCCATTCTGTTTTCTTCTCTTCAAACATGCTTGTTCCTCAATATCGCAAGTATTCTTTTCCGCAGAAGGGATCAGTGGGCGATGCACCCCGGAAACTGTCCCGGCCCATCAGCTTTTCCACCAGGGCATCCAGTGTTTCCGTATTATTGGAGTAGCAATTGACATAGGTCTTGATCATGGGCACATCCACTAAATGGTATGGGTTGGCCAGGGAGCAGAATACCGTAGGTACCTCGTGGACGAACCAGGGCACGTTGTTGCCATGGCCCCAGAAAGTGAACCAGTTGATGCGGTTGGTGGTTTTGTTGCTGGCGTTCTCGATATTACCCATGTACAGTACCGCATCGAACTGATCGGTGAAAGGTTTGACGCCGAACTGGTAGGTGGAAAAGTCTTCCGGTTGATACAGGGTGACTTCAAAGCCTTCTTTCGCCAGCTTATCCTGCATATAAGCGGCGATACTGCCTTCGGAAGGAGCGCCGCCCAGCACCTCCAGCAGCAAACGTTTCGTTTTCTTCGGGTTCAGGGGAAGATTGCCTTCCGTGTCTTTCACCAGCGTGACGGCATCCTCCGCCAGTTTTCGCGCCCAGGCATGATGCTGACTGCAGCCTATGCAAGCCATATCCGCTTCATCCTGCATACGCTTTTCATGGAGGCCTAACGCGGCTTTCGCGGCCAGGATACGGGTCACAGCCTCATCCACCCGTTCCCGGGTGAGTAAGCCCCGACGTATTCCGTCTTTCATGTACTCAAAGTCTTCCGACAGGTTCTTGTTGAACAGGAAGATATCAGCCCCGGCGGCGATGGTGGTGGGCACAGCGTCTGCATGCTTCATTGCGCAGTTAAAGCCCACCATGGGAGTGGCATCGGTAATGATAAGGCCATTGAATCCAAGATGTTCCCGGAGCAGGCCGGTCATCAGTTCTTTGGACAGCGTAGCCGGGACAGTACCTTCCGGCAGATCCGGGTTGAGTTTGTGACGCCAGGCAGGATGATCGATATGGCCGACCATGAAGCTCATGGCTCCGTCCGCGATCATACCGCGGTAGATCTTTCCGTAAGTCGATTCCCACTGATCGATGGGCATGGTGTTGACAGATACCAGCAGATGCTGATCCACTTCATCCACACCGTCTCCGGGGAAATGCTTGACAGACACAGCCACATGGTTTTCGTCTGCACCGCGCTTGTAAGCTTTGCACATTTCCAATACCCTGTCCGGGTCACAGCCGTAGGAACGCACATTAATAATCGGATTGCGCCAGTTCAGGTCCAGATCGCTTACCGGAGCAAAAGCGTAGTTGCAGCCGGCGGCCGCTGCTTCCCTGCAGGAAACATACCCCATGCGGTAGGCATATTCCGGCTTGTCTGTTGCGCCAATGCCCATTTGCTGACCGAAGAGAGTGCCATCCTCCAGAAAACCGGTGGAGCCGAATTCAAGGTTGGCGGCGCATAATAGCGGAATGCGGCTGTTATCCTGCATGAATTGCAAAGCTTTTCGCACCTCATGGGAAGGGCTGGTTTTGAACAGCAGCCCACCCACATGGTAGCGCAGTATTTCATAACGCAGATAGTTCTCATCCGATGAGAAAGCAATAGGTAAAAACAACTGACCGATCTTTTCATCCTCTGACATGGAAAAAAGAGTATTCTGTACCCAGCGGATCTGCGAGCTGTTCAGGCAAAACGGTTTGGCTTTCAGATCAACGCTCATGCCTTAGCCCCCTGCTTTTTGCGGAATTTGGAAAGAATAGCAAATTCGTTGTTCAGATAGATCAGGAACAGCACCAGCAGCAGGGCGGATATGATGCTCTGCACAGAGGATGCGGTATCAAAACGGGCATAGGCCAGGGAAATCAGGGCCATGGAAACCGCTCCCAGCATGATGCCGATCCGCTTATTGATATAACGCCCGATCCATCCGCCGATAAACATAGGCAGGAAAGCTGTGAACATGATGCCGATGGAGCCGAAATTGAGTGCCATCTGCTGGCTGCCGGTATTCGCCATGCCGATGAAGCCTACCACACCCATCAGCGCACCGCTGACGACATAGCAGCCCAGGGCGTTCCCCACCTCATGAATGCCTGTCTCCACTGCGATTTTCTGGCCGCTGACCAAGGCCCGGTAATTGGCACCGAATCGTGTGTAATCAAACAACAGAACAACCAGCATCACAGCGACAGCTGTCACCAGGATATAATTGCCGATCTGGGAGAACCCGATGATATCCATACGGGTCACCAGAGACACGCCTTTACCGCCTGTAAAAGCGAAAGCGCAGCCCTCATAAAACAAAGCCATGCCCAGAGAAACAATGATAGGCGGAATACGGGTGAGCACATATATGCCTCCATGGATCAGTCCCAGGCCGGCAGCTACGCACACAGCTACAGCCAGGGTGAGCCAGGGGCCTGTATTCCATTGCTGGCTCAGCGTGCCTGCAATAGTAGCTGACAGCATGGCCACCGCTCCGAGGGAAAAATCGAATCGGCCTGAATCCAGGTTGACAGAAAGAGCGAAAGTGGTCAGTGTCACATTGGCTACCGCCCGGAAAAAAAGCTTCCAGCTGTCTGTGTTTGCGAAAAGGCGCACGCCTTTCGCCATGGCTATGATTTCCAGTACCAGCAGTACCGCACAGGGAATCAGCAAACTGAGCAGCAGGCTTTTGATCAGGGAAGGCTTTTTCATATTGGTCACTCCTTACAGCATGGTCTGGCGCTCCTTTTGCGAAGGTACCCCGGGGATGTCCCCGCAAAAAGAGCGCCGGGGACGGATTATTTCCTGTCCTGATGATCCGCCCCGGCTGGATTGGCATTACTTCTTCAGTGCTACGATTTCCTCGAAGGAATACTGGGCTACAAAAGCAGCAAAGTCTTCATAGCTGACACCGGCGGGAGCGTAAGCGTCAAGAATATCCTTGCTGTAAGCAGGATTCTCTTCAGAGGAATCCACCGCGTAATACTGGGCAAACTGCTCCGCATTGGTGGCGACCCAGTAGCCCTGATCCAGGGCCAGCGCGCAGCCTTCTTCATTCCGAATAGGCTGGCCGTTCACTGCGTTCAGGGTGGCAATGAAAATCGGTCCGATGGAGGTGGCGAATTTACCCGCTACATAATCGATAATGCCGCTGTTCATGGCTTCACCCATGGCGGGGGTAAAGCTGTCCACAGTCGCCAGTTTCACGCTGGAGCCCGCTACAAAACTGCCCAGCACATCCACGCCGCTGCCCACGGTGAGGATAGCCTCAATGCCCTCGGTTCCTGCCATCTGGGCCAGCTTGCCAAACCAGGCGTCGTCAAAATCATAACCGCCCACATAAGCCAACAGTTCCAGATTGCCGATTTTTCCGGTTTCAATGGTGCCGGTTCCGTAGATCATTCCGATGATGTCGTCAGGTTTGTTAACACCCTGATAGGCAGCGCCTTCACCGCCCTTATCGACCATAGCGCAGAGCATTCCCGCCGCGCGGTAGATGTGCATGTCGGTGCGGTAAGGCACAGCACCGCCAAACATACCGAACTTGGTCATACCCTGGTCGATATAGTAAGCGGCCATGTTGTAACCCACCTGGAATTCAGTATTCAGGCTGGGACCGATGGCGCCGACATAGTGTTCATAATCCTTGAACTCCTTGTACTCTTCGTCAGTCAGTGTGCCGGTGGCTACAGCATAGTAGATACCTGCAGCGTCGCACTGCTCGATCTGCGCGGGACGGTCCACACTGGAGAAGGAGATAACGGCCTTACAGTTATTCACGATGAAGTTGTCAATTGCGTCCTTTTCGCCGTCTGCTGTTTTCAGCTCTTCGGAATAGATGAACTCCACATCATACGCTTTGGCAATGTACTTTTCATAGTACGCACGGAAGGCCAGGGCTTCCGCGCCGGTAGCATCGGCCACCAGGACACCGATCTTGACGGAACCGGCGGCCATGGCAGGCAGACAAGCCAGCGTCAGCATCAGGCAAAGGGCCAGGCACAGGATACGCTTGAGGTTTTTCATGTTTTTTTCTCCTTTTATTTGTTTATTGTAACGCTTTCCGCGTTATCATCTGGTGAGAAGCTTGCCGCGTTGGCTGCCCAGTGCAATGAATACCACCAACAGGAAAATTGCGGCCTTGATCATCTGGCCGTATCCGCTGCCCAGGTTCAGCATGGACATGATCTGAGTCATAAAGCCCATAGAGAATGCGCCCACCACAGCAGACAGGATACGGCTTCGGGGCCCGCCGGATACCGGCATGCCGCCAAATACGATGGCGATGATCACGTCCATACCGATGGAGGAAGCGGTATCCTTGGTGAGCGTCGGGGCATAGATAATGGTTACGAATGCACCGAGACCGATGCCTACGGCGGAAATCAGGGAGGCGATGATGCCCAGCTTCTTTTCATTGATGCCGCTGAGCCTGGCGCATACCGGATTCCCGCCGGTAAATTTGGCTTCCCGCCCTGTGGGCAGCAGGGTAAACACGAACCAGCACAAGGCAATATACGCGGCAAGGATTGCCACTTTAAAGGGGATATTATCCAGCGGACGGACATCACGGGCCTTCACTTTGATGGTATCGCCGGCGCCGTTCCAGCCGATCAGTATCAGCATGAAAGCACTGAGCACACTCATCATGGCCACAGTCGTAACAAAAATAGGCAGGTTAAAAATGGAAGCCAGGGAGGAATTGATGAAACCCAATACCACCGCAACGCCCACACAGACCAGGAACATGACCAGAAGGTTTCCGGTTGCGTTATAGGCCATGGCGCCAAGCAGCGCGCTGACGCCCGTAGCCGCACCAAGGCTGATATCAAAACTGCCCAGCGTATAGATGAACACCGCTCCTGTAGCCACCAGGGCTACTACTACGCTCTGGTTGACGATGGCCTTGAGGCCGTAAGCCACATTGGCGTCCCTGATTGCCCCCACAATATAATAAGCAGCGATCAGCACCATTAGTCCCAGAATGGAGGCAAAAGCCGGGATACGCTCTTTCCACGTTTGCTTTCCCATAATGCTGCCTCCTTAAATCATGTAGCGGATGATATCCGCTTCGTTCATATTCCCCCGCAGGAATTCTTTTTGCACAGCGCCGTCTTTCATGACCAGCAGCCGGTCGCACATACCGATGAGCTCCGTCATTTCCTCTGAAATAATCAGAATGGCCTTGCCTTCATTCTTCATCTTTGCAATCAACTGGTACATGCTCTGCTTTACGCCGATGTCAACACCGCGGGTGGGGCAGTCCAGGATCAGTATCCGGCTTCCGGCTCCAAGCCACTTGCCAAAGACCACCTTCTGCTTGTTGCCGCCGCTCATGGCACTGACAGGCTGCTCCATATGGCGGCATTTGATGCTCAGCGCATCCACTTGCTTTTGCACATAAGCTGTTTCCCGTTTTTTCAGGATCAGCTTTTTCTTTTGTATATGCTGCAAACCGCCGATGGCAATGTTGTCGCGGATGGAAGCCTGCTGACACAGGGATTCCGTGTCCCGCTCCTTGGATACATAACCCACGCCCAGTCGGGTAGCCTTTTGGGGATCGCTGTAATGCTTCCCCTCAACCGTTACTGTGCCGCCGGTCAGCATTGCGCTGCCAAACAGCGCTTTTCCCAGGGTATGCATCCCGCATTCGCTGAGTCCGCCGATTCCCAGGATCTCCCCCGCTCGGATTTCCAAAGAAATATCCTTGAGACCGCTCCCCGTCAGGTGCTCGGCTTTGAGCAGCACATTCTCCTGCCAGGTTGGTTCGTTGTCCGGCCGGTAGTAATCACCCTGCATCTCCCGGCCGATCATGCTGGCCTTGATGGCGTCGTCATCATAGTTTTCCTTGCTGAAATGGGTAATGATCTTGCCGTCGCGCAGCACGGTCAGCGTATCGCACACCTGTTTAATCTCATCAAGGTCATGGGAAATAAAGATGACCGCCCTGCCTTCCTTTTTCAGGTTGTTCATCAGCTGATACAGCAGCTCACGGCCTTTCTGGGAAAGGGCGGTGGTAGTTTCGTCCACCACCAGAATCTCCGGCTTTTTCACCATCACCTTGGCCACTTCCACCAGTTTGCGTTCCTGCAGGTCCAGCATGGCGGTGACGATGTCGGGCCGGATATGATCAGCATGGATTACATCCAGAGCCTTTCGGGCTTCCTGTTCCATGGCTTTACGGCTGACCAGCCCCAGCTTGTTATGAAAACGGCTGGTTTCGCCCAGAAACAGGTTTTCCGCCACGGTGATCCCGGGGATGGTACCTGTTTCCTGTACGATCATGCCGATACCATGCTCCAGCGCGTCGATCATGGAGGCCGGCTGCCAGGGCTTGCCATGGAATGTCACCTCTCCGGCATCAGCCTTCTGAATGCCTGCGATGATGGAAGTCAGCGTGGATTTCCCGCTGCCGTTTTCGCCGATCAGCCCGCGGATTTCACCGGGATACACATCAATATCTACCTGGCGTAGCGCAATGGTTGCCCCAAAGGTCTTATCCATGCCCCGAACGCTTAAAACCGGTTCCATGCGGTCACCTCATTTGCCAACGATTTACTTTCATACGCATTATAACGAAACAGAAAACGGTGTGCATGATTAAATTTAATCTATTATGTTGACTTTTTTTGATTTTTATCATTGTAGGATGACGTATCTGGAATTATATCTCCCATTTTCATAACAGCAGAACAAAATCCATTGGTATTGTTGACAATATTTCGATTTGCGGATATGCTATGAATCATTCAAATGCAGAAGGGCCGTGTATCCCGTGAATGAACAGCAAGTGCTGTCCCGTTTGCGTCAGCTGAACGAGAGTGAGATTTTTTATCGCAATTATCGGTTGGCCAAAGCATCCGGGGCCGGCTTTGATGAATATTTGGAACAGATTGACAGGAAAAAGGTTTATCAGGAAAACTTACTGGTCCCTGAATGGAAGGATACGATACCGCCCGAATATCTGGAGGATTGGTATTTTTCCGCAGACCGGCGGGATGGTATCCATGTATTCAAGCACAACTGCTATACGCCCGCCATTCCTCATCATCATAATTTTTTTGAAATGTTTTTTGTGATGGAAGGGCACTGTATTCACCATGTAGGAGAAAACACAGCCGTTTTGCATGCGGGGGATTTATGCCTGATTCAGCCCAAGGTGCCCCATTCCCTTGATGTGAACGATGAAAGTATCATCATTGACGTATTGATCCGTCGCTCTACCTTCCGTCAGTATTTTTACAGCATCCTGCAGGGTGACAACGTGCTGTCCAACTTTTTTATGAGCACATTATACAGCAAATCGGGCATCGACTACCTCCTGTTTCATGCGCAGAACGATCCGGATCTGCATTATGCCTTTATTGATTTATGCGGTGAAACTTTTGACCAGGAAGCCTATTATACCGTACTGATCAACGCCATCGTGACCCGGGTTTTTGTGTTGCTTCTCAGGCGATATATGTCCTCATGCGAATTGCCGAAGGACAAGCCGGCAGATTCCGAAATCGCATCAACCCTGGCCCGTTATCTGCAGGCTAACGCTGCCGGTGTGACGCTCGCCAGACTGGCAGAGGATTTTCATTACTCCCCGGAGTACGCTTCCCGTCTGATCAAGCGTTCAACCGGGCAAACCTTTATTCAGTTGCTGACCAGCATCCGCCTGGAAAACGCGAAGCAGCTTCTGAGGGATACGACGCTGAGTGTGATGGATATTGCCCTGCAGGTCGGGTATGACAGCAGCGAGCATTTTATCCGTACATTCCGAAAGCATACGGGAAGCACACCAAGCGAGTACAGGCACCTTTGTTATAAATCACGGCCTTCCAGCCGGCAAGACGGTCACCAATCAATGCCGGACCGTGGGCGCAGAACGGGCACAGAAAAGTCAGTAAAGTGATAGAATACGTAGAATCTGTATAGATATAGCATCTGCAAAGGATGTCCCGCCACCACTTATAGCAGAAAGAACAATCCCACCATCGAGTTTGAATAAGCGTAAAAACACCCGGATTCCGTTGTTCTTCAACGGAATCCGGGTGTTCTTTTTTCCATCGTGACAAGTTTGGGTTCTGTTTTTTCCATACATTCCAATTGTTATCTCTGAGATACAGCATTCAGCCTTTCTGTTTATGCCGGAATGCCTCCGCAAAATCGGAATAGGTTTCCTTTTTGAAAAGCCCTGTATAGGTTTTTCGGTTAAACAGAGAACTGACAATATATTCGCTGTTTCCGGCGATCCCCTGTTTTCTGAAGATGATCGTGATAATAAACAGAACACTCATCACGATATTGGTCAATCCGTTGATCTGGGGAATCCGGACTCCGAAGACGGTGAAACCTGTGCTGAAGTTTGCCAGTACCTGGGGCAAAAACGTCAGAATCGCCGCTCCGGGAATCGCTCCGGACAGGCTGGCCATTCCGCCCAGCACCGACATTTCCAGAATGATAAATGTTTCATTGAAATAAAACAGGGATGGCGCGATAGTTCGCTGCAGATGGGCCCAGAGTCCTCCGCCGACGGCGCCGAAAAAAGCATTGATCATAAAAGACATCAGCCGGATTGTCCTGTGATTGATCCCGAGGGACGCCGCCGCGTCCTCATCCTCCCGCAATGCAATCATTGCCCGTCCGAATGCAGATATCCGGATCCGGTACAGGATGAACAACGTCAGCAGCGCCGCAATGATCACCACCGGAAGCGTGGAATACCGGGCCATTCCGCTCAGTCCGCGGGAGCCGTTAGTCAGGTTGTTTGCGTTATCCAGTACACTCTTGATCACAATGACCATCCCAAGGGTGATCACAGCAAGATAATGTCCCCTTGCCCGCAGGATCACGAAGCCGATCAGTCCGGCGATCAGCATAGAAATCACAGCAGCGGTAAGCAGTGCAGGAATAAAAGGCATCTGGATTTTCGCCAGCCACTCCGGCATGTTTCTCACCATGGTGTTCTTCGTTTTCTCCGAAAGTGTCAGGAGAGAGCTGGCGTAGGCACCCAGCGCCATGAACCCCGCCTGTCCGAGGGAAAATATCCCGGTGATACCGTTGGTCAGGTTCAGGCTGGCCGCCAGGATAACATTGATGAAGAACAGTACCAGCACAGATTCATAATAGCTTCCTCCTGTCAGGGTGGCCAGCAGCAGAACCAGCAGCGGCAGCAGCACGATCACCAGGAATTTGAAAAGCGGATTCTCTGTCAGTTTCACTTTTGTCATCTTGATCAGCTCCTTTGCCTGCCGCTGCTTCCGAACAGCCCGTTCGGACGGATCAGCAGCACCAGGATCATTACCAGGAAGGTAAAGGCTGTCTGATAGGATCCGACACCCCGGGGAAGATAGCCGCTGAAAAAGACTTCAAGCGCCGCCATAATGTATCCGCCCGCCACTGCGCCGGTCAGGCTTCCGAGGCCTCCGAGCACCGCAGCGATGAATGCTTTTACCCCCAGCATGAATCCCATATCATTGCTGAAGGAAGTATATTTGCCGGAATACAGAATACCGGCAACAGCAGCCAGAACCGACCCGATCACGAAAGCAGCGGTAATGACCCGGTTCTTGTCGATCCCCATCAGGTCTGCCGCCTCCATATTATCCGCCACAGCGCGCATTGCTTTCCCCATAGCCGTCCTGTGGATAATCAGGACCACTGCCACGGTCAGAATCACCGTACACGCCAGTGTAACAGCATCGATCACGGATACCGTTGTACCGAAAACCTGAAAGGTTTTCGAAAAAAAGTCCGGTATGATCAGTGCTTTGCTGCTGGAATTGAAGATCGACTGGCACAGTGCCTCCAGGAAAATGGAAACAGCCAGCGATGTAATGATCTGGGTGGATTCACCGGCGTTGCGGATGGACCGGTACGCGATCCGCTCAATCAGGATCCCGAACAGCGCCGTGATCACAATCGCCAGCACAACAGCCCAGGCAAAGGGAAGTCCCGCATTCAGCAGCACCCACAGCGAAAATGTAGCGATCATCAGAAGCTCGCCGTGGGCGAAATTGATCATCCCCATGATGCTGTAAACAATGGAATATCCGATTGCAACCAGGGCATAGATGCTGCCCAGTTTCACCGCACTGATCAGCTGAGCAGTGAAGTAGCCCATGTTTCCTTTCCTCCCAGATAGATTCGTTTCACTTCGTCGTTTTCCGCGATCTCCCTGCTGAGACCATCCAGCACGATGGATCCGCTTTCCATAATATAAGTCCGTCCGGAGACAGCCATGGCATCCAGCGCGTTCTGTTCCACCAGCAGGATGGTCATGCCGCCCGCCTGCAGTTTCCTGATTACATCAAACACGCGCTCCACGACAATCGGTGCCAGCCCGAGTGAAGGCTCGTCCAGCAGGAGGACTTTCGGACCTGTTACCAGCCCCCGGCCGATCGCCAGCATCTGCTGTTCACCCCCGGACAGGCTTCCGGCCTTCTGCCGGAGCCTTTCCCTGAGTACCGGGAAGAGATCAAACACATATTCCATGCGTTCCCGGACCTTCTGCTTATCCCTTGTCAGCCAGCCGCCCATCTCCAGGTTTTCCGCCACAGTCAGCCGGCTGAAAACCTGCCTGCCTTCCGGTACGTGAACAATGCCTGAGGAGACGATCTGCGAAGGGGATTTCCCGATCATTTCTTCTCCGTTCAGCGTAATCGAGCCGCTGATCGTCTGGATCAGGCCGGAAATCGCCCGCATGGTGGATGTCTTTCCGGCGCCGTTTGACCCGATCAGCGACACGATCTCTCCCTCGTCGATCTCAAAGGATATTTCCCGGACTGCCCTGATCTTTTTGTAACTGATACTCAGGCTATTGACTTTCAGCATGGAATGCGCTCCTTTATCCCTGTTCGTTCCGGTGTACGATTCCGCCCAGGTAAGCGGAAATCACTTCTTCGGAATCATAGATCTGTCTTGGCGTTCCCTCCGCGATCATCCGTCCGGCAGCCATGACAAAAATGTATTCGCACAGGTTCATAACCACCTTCATATCATGCTCGATCAGTAGGATCGTCATGTCCGGATATGTCCTCCGGATCACACGGATATCATCCACAAGCTTCAGGCTTTCGTGCGGATTCATACCCGCCGCCGGTTCGTCAAGCATCAGCAGTTTCGGCTGAATGGCCAGGCATCGGGCAATCTCCAGCCGCCTCTGCAGGCCGTACGGAAGTTTATCCGCCTGGAAGTCGGTGTACTGTTCAATCCCCATGATCTTCAGGGCTTCCATGGCCAGTCCGGCAAATTCCTTTTCCTCCCGGCGGTACCGGGGCGTGCAGACCAGTACCTCCGGAAGACTGTACTTCCTGTTAATCTGGCTCGCTGTGACCACATTTTCAAGCACGGTCTGGCCGCTGAACAGCCGCAGGTTCTGGAAGGTCCGGGCGATCCCGGCCCTTGCGCGGCCGGCGGCGTCCAGTTTCCCGATATCCCTTCCTTCGAAAAGGATCCTGCCTTCTGTGGGCGGAATGCTCCCGGAAATCATGTTGATCACAGTACTTTTTCCCGCGCCGTTTGTGCCGATGAGCCCGTAGATCCCGCCCTTTGCCAGATCCATGCGTATATGGTCCGCCGCCAGCACACCCTTGAACCGCCGGGTCAGGTTCCGGATACTGAGTATCGTTTCAGCCATCTGTATTCCCCTTTGCACAGGCAGAATGTTGCCTGCAGATTCCTGAATCACCCGAAAAACCTGCGCCGGCAAAAGCGCAGGTTTTTCATCGGAGCATTTTATTCAGTGATTGCCCAGACCCTTGCCGGAAGTCCGGTCGCGCCCTCAAATCTGGGATAAGAGACAATCAGAACCGCTCCCGCGGGCGTTACCTGATCCAGATTGGAGAGCACTTCCACCTGAATTTTATTCTGCTCAAGCACATACCTTTCACAGACCAGATCGCCGGCTGCCGCTGCCACGGCGGATGCGTCCGTATCCAGCGTCTCATGGCCGTTAGCCGCCGCATTGCGGACTTCATAGATGTACTTCAGCGCTTCCAGGGACCAGCCCGGGAAGTTTTCCGAGCCGTCTTCGGCAATTCCGGAAAGTGCGTTCATATCCGGCCAGTTTTTGGACCAGTCGGTCCTCAGCGCGACAAAAGCGCCGTCCGGGATTTCTCCGTATTCCCGCTCATAAGCCCTGATATCCTCTGCTGTGACCGCATAGTGCACATCCTTCTTCACCTGTTCCGTAATGTCGATCACCACCAGTGGGAAAATCAGGCTGTGTACATCATACTTCTCCGACAGGGCCGCGCCCTTTGCAAAATGGCCGGGAAAATCAATATGCGTACCGAACTGACCCGGAAACCGGAAGGACTGGATCAGGCATTCCAGGATCGGGTTGCCCCAGTCGAAAATCGTTTTGGAAAGCTCCACGGAGTTTTCCGGCATACCGGACCAGTACGGACTGTCGTTATTCAGGGAGTGGGAAAGTTCCACCCACTTGTAATGTTTTGCGTTTTCAAGCGCGTTCCACAGTTTATAGTCTGCCATAATCCTTTCCTCCCGTCTTTTTGATCCAGGTCTTTTCCGCTCAG
>CAZUXV010000051.1:0-16722 GCA_964624445.1 uncultured Oscillospiraceae bacterium
GGGGATTCTGTCATTGGGAAATCTGCTGTTCGGCGGACACCATCATCGCCGCGCGCTGCGCAGGGGACTGCTGCTGGGCGCGCTGCTGGGCTATGTCGCGAACAGGGATTTTGACATGAACCGGGTACAGGAAGACGTCCGGGAGACGGCAAGAAAGGCAAGAAAGACCGCCCGTGAGGCGGCCAGGGCCGTCCGGAAGGAAATCCGTAACGCCCGGAAAGCGGAACAGGATCAGCGGATCGCGGAACGCCTGGAGGCGATCCGCGCGGAGGCTGAAGCCCGGAGGGCCGAACGGGAAGCCCGGAAAGCGGCGCGGGAAGAGCAAAAGGCAGAGACAGGCAGCTGGGAAGTTTACGCGCTGCCGGAATGCGATACCCGGGAAGCAAAGGAAATCCGGGACCTGGCGGAAGAGCTGGAGAGGGACGCACGGACGGCCGCGATGGCTGCGGACGTGCCGGTGATTCAGTTCCCGGATGAGGATGAAAAGTATCACGCGTCCCGGAAGTACGGGTACGTTTAAAGGATGCTGCTGAAAACAACAGAACTGTCCGGAGTCATGAGGTGCGGAAACGCACCTCATGAACTGTTTGCGGCCAGGCAGCCTTAAATTTGTGTTAAATAATGCCAAAACAACTGTTCAGCGGCATCATACGGTGATACGATATCAGATAACAGCGCATTGATCCGCCTGCCGGAGGAGGATACAGACTCCCGGCAGCCGGAATGATGAAGCTGCAGGCTCGCATCGGATCAGTCCGGGCATCGGAAACCGGTACACAGCGGAGGCTTTATGAATTTCTTTGATATCCTGTCGCTTCTCGGCGGCCTGGCGATGTTCCTTTACGGCATGCGCCTGATGGGAGATTCCCTGAAGGAAAACTCATCGGGAACATTTAAAGTCGTGATGGAGAAAGTGACCGACAGCGCGCTGAAAGCTTTCCTGCTGGGGATTGCGGTGACCGCGCTGATCCAGTCTTCTACGGCGACAATCGTCATCACTTCCGGTCTTGTCGGAGCCGGGATCCTGTCACTGCGACAGTCTTTTGGCATTATTGTCGGGGCGAACGTTGGCACGACCGTGACCGGGCAGATTATCCGGCTGCTGGATATCAACGCGTCCGGTTCTTCATTCCTTCGTCTGTTTCAACCGTCCACCCTTGCTCCGATTGCCCTGATCATCGGAATTGTTCTGATCATGACCGGGATCCTCCGGAATTCCAAATCCATCGGCAATATCGCCATCGGATTCGGAATTCTTTTTTCCGGCCTGCTGAATATGACCAGCGCTGTCCGTGTGCTGCAGGAATCCGGCGCCGTGGATAACCTGTTTACGGGCCTTGGCGACAACCCCTTCCTGGGCTATTTGACCGGCGCGGGCGTGGCTTTCGCGCTGCAGAGTTCCTCCGCGACGATTGGTATCCTGCAGGCGTTTTCCGCCAGCGGCCTGCTGACGTTCAAGGCGATCTATTCCGTGATTGTCGGCGTTTATCTGGGCGACTGCGTAACCACGGCCATCGTATGCTCCATCGGGGCGAACCGGGAAGCAAAACGGGTCGGCATCGTGAATATTCTGTACAACCTTTGTAAATCCGCAATGGTTCTGGTGGTCATCACCGTCATCCATCATCTCGGCCTGCTGGACGGGTTATGGGACGCCACGGTCAATTCCGGCATGATTGCCAATACCAATACGGTGTTTAACCTGGTCTGCGCGATCAGCCTGCTGCCGATGCTTCGCGTCTTTGAAAAACTGAGCGACAAGATTGTCCGTAAGAAGAAAGAAGAAGAAGACCCGCACGGGGAACTGATCAAGGCGCTGAATCCGGTGTTCTTTGCCACACCCGCGCTGGCGCTCCAGAGCTGCTATAACGTGCTAAGGACGATGTTCAGCCTTTCCAGAGAAAACCTTGAAAAAGCACAGCTGCAGATGGAAGAATACAACGGAGCCAGGCAGGAGGAGATTGCGGCCAGGGAAATGCAGGTCGACCGGCTGACAGACCATCTGAGCCGCTACCTGGTGGAACTGCTTCCGCACCTTCAGGGTGAGCTCCATGTTTCGATGCTGAACCAGTATTACAAGGTGACCACAGAGTTTGAACGGCTGGGAGACCAGGCGGTCAATATTGCCGGGATCGCGGCAAAACTGTCCGACAATAACACCGGCTTTTCCGACACCTGTAAAAAAGAACTGGCAGTTCTCCAGGAACTGATCCGGGATCTTTTGGATGACGCGGAGAAAGCCTTTGCAGAGCACAGCGAGGAAGCGGCGACCGTCATTGAACCGAAGGTTCATGTTGTGACCGACCTGATCAACGAAATGACGCGAAACCATTTCAACCGGATGAGCGCCGGGGAATGCTCCCTGCTGGCGGACGCGATCTTTTCCAACCTGATGGCGGAATACAAGCGGGTGGCGGGTACCTGTTCCAATACCGGTATGGCGACGCTGGTCCGCATCCATCCCGAACTTGCTTCCAGAGAACACCTGTTCCTGGAAACGCTGGACAAGAACGGGGACGCTGCTTACAGAAAAGTGCTGGAGGATACGCATAAGCAGTACTTTGACCGGCTGAAGAAAGTAGAGACCGATGAAGCGCAGATGACTTTTGCGATGCTGCTGGACCAGGCACCGGAAGAGAAAGCAGCGCCCGCTGATCATCCGATCAAACCGGTATCATAAACTGATGGATCAAACGACCCGACTATTCTGAGGGCCGGATATTGGAGGACAAATCGATTGAAACCGTATCTGGAAGAAAAAGAAGCGGTACTGGCTGAAGCCGGTTCCGGCATGGAAGGCCTGACCGACGAAGAAGCCGCCGCGCGGCTGACCCGCGACGGTCCCAACAAACTCAGGGAAGCCAAAAAGGACAGCCTGCTGAAGAAGTTCATCGGGGAACTGAAGGACCCGATGACCATCGTGCTGATCATCGCGGCAATCGTCAGCGCGGTGACCGCCGTATACGCCCATGAAAGCCTGACGGACACAGCGATTATCCTGGCTGTCGTACTGGTCAACGCCTGCCTGGGCGTATACCAGGAAAGCAAGGCGGAGGCCGCCATCGAGGCCCTGCAGCAGGTGGCGGCGGCAACGGCCAAGGTCATCCGTGGCGGACACCAGAAAACCGTCCGGGCAGACGAAGTGGTCCGGGGGGACCTGCTGATCCTGGAAGCCGGGGACGCAGTTCCGGCGGACGCGCGGATTGTGGAATGTGCTTCCATGAAGACCCAGGAAGCCGCCCTGACCGGGGAATCCACAGACGTGGAAAAACAGAGCGAAGCGCTTGCGGCTGCCGATAACGGGGAAGTCTCCCTGGGCGACCGGAAGAATATGGTCTATATGGGCTCTATCGTAACCTACGGCCGGGGACACGCCGTGGTGACCGGCACCGGTATGGACACGGAGATGGGTGCCATTGCCGACGCGCTGACCAGCGCGAAGGAAGAAGAAACGCCGCTGCAGGTCAAACTGAATGAGCTGTCCCGGAAACTGTCCGCCATGATCCTGGCGATCTGCGCCTTTGTGTTCATCATCAACCTGGTGCGGAACGGCGGGAAGGCCGTCCTGGATACCTTCATGATCGCCGTATCCCTGGCAGTGGCGGCGATCCCCGAAGGACTGAGCGCCGTGGTGACGGTGCTGCTGTCCATCGGCGTGACGCGGATGAGCAAAAACCACGCGATCATCCGGAAACTGACGGCGGTGGAAACCCTGGGCTGCACACAGATTATCTGCTCGGACAAGACCGGCACCCTGACCCAGAACAAGATGACCGTGGTCCGGAAAGTGACCGGGGACGAGAAACTGCTGATGACCGCCATGGCCCTGTGCTCCGACGCGGAACTGGAGCAGGGCGAGGCAGTGGGCGAGGCGACGGAATGCGCCCTGGTCAACGACGCGAACAAAAATGGGCTGCCCAAGGACGAACTGGCCGCGGACCTGCCTCGGGTGGACGAGGCGCCATTCGATTCCCTGCGCAAGATGATGACCACCCTGCACCGGGCAAGCGCCGGAGACGGGTTTATCCAGTTTACCAAAGGCGCGCCGGATGAGGTGCTGCGCCGATGCAGCCGGATCTGGCAGAAAGGGCAGGCTGTGCCGCTGACAGACGCCCAGCGGAAGCAGATTCTGGAAGCAAACAAGACCATGGCGGATCAGGCCCTGCGGGTGCTCGGCGCTGCCCAGCGGATCTATGACGAACGGCCCGCAACCAACGCGCCGGAAGAGCTGGAGCAGGATCTGACCTGGATCGGCATGTGCGGGATGATCGACCCCATCCGCCCCGAAGTAAAGGACGCGATCGAAAAATGCCGCAACGCGGGCGTACGCCCCATCATGATCACCGGAGACCACAAGGATACTGCCACAGCGATTGCCCGGGAACTGGGGATCCTGAAGCCCGGACAGATGGCGATCACCGGTGCGGAGCTGGACGCGATTCCGGACGAGGTTTTCGCGAACGACGTACGGCGGTATTCCGTTTACGCCCGCGTGCAGCCGGAGAATAAAGTCCGCATTGTGAACGCCTGGAAAGCCCTGGGCAAGGTGACGGCCATGACCGGCGACGGCGTCAACGACGCGCCGTCCATCAAGAGCGCGGACATCGGCGTGGGCATGGGCATCACCGGTACCGACGTGACCAAGTCCGTGGCGGACATGATCCTGACGGACGACAACTTTGCCACGATTGTATCCGCGGTGGGCGAAGGCCGCCGCATCTATGACAACATCCGCAAAGCGATCCAGTTCCTGCTCTCCGCCAACCTGGCGGAGGTGCTGGCAGTGTTCTCCGCCACGCTGATGGGCTTCTCCATCCTGAAACCCGTCCACATCCTGTGGATCAACCTGATCACCGACACCATGCCGGCCATCGCGCTGGGTATGGAAGAGGCGGAAAAGGACGTGATGGAGCGGCCGCCGAGGGAACGGAAGGAAAGCGTTTTTGCCGACGGCCTGGGATTCGACATCGCGTTCCAGGGGCTGGTCATTGCCGCGATCACGGTGTTCAGCTATTTTGCCGGCCACCGGATGGAGAGCGGCACCTGGGCCATCGCGGAATCTTCCGCGGGGATGACGATGGCTTTCCTGACCCTGAGCATGATCGAGATCTTCCATTCCTTCAACATGCGTTCCCGGAACAAGTCCCTGTTCAGCCTGAAGAAGCAGAATCTGTGGCTGTGGGGAACGCTGGCCTTCTCCCTGCTGGTGACGGCGGCCGTGATCTTTGTGCCGTTCCTGAACAAAGCCTTCTCCTTCCAGCCGATCAGCATCACGGAATACCTGGTCGCCCTGGCGCTGGCCCTGGCGGTGATCCCGATCGTGGAGACCGAAAAGGCGGTCCGCCGCAGGATCCAGAAGAAGCATCAGAATCAGCAGGCGGAAGAATAAGGGCATCCCGAAAATTACTGCTTGACACAAATTGTTTTTTCGTTGTATAGTCTGTGCAATTCATCAGAAAGGAGCGGATCTTCGCATGAAGTGGTTCTGCTTTGTCAATGTCCTGCCGGCGAACACTGAAGACCATGTCCGCTCTATTTCCGTATACCCTTATCCAACCGTCAGAGAAGCGTAGCCGGTATATCCGTATATCGATCAACTGCCGCTTATCTCTGACAGATAAGCGGTTTTTTGATATATTGTTTTACAGGAGGATAAGACCATGAAAATCCATATTGAAACCGAACGGCTGATCCTGCGCAACCTGACGCCTGACGACTGGCAGGTGGCATTCAGGTGGTGCGGCGACCCGGATGTCGCGAGGTATATGGTCTATCCTGTTTATACCAGGGCCGAGGACGTCAGGACCTGGCTGGAAAGCCTGAATCCGGAAGATCCGGATGATTACGACGCCGGGATCGTCCTGAAGGAAACCGGGGAGCTGATCGGCAGCGGCGGGCTGTTTTACAAGCCGGAAGACGACCTGTGGACGATCGGCTACAACCTGCGGAAGGACCAGTGGGGACACGGGTATGCCGGAGAAACGATCCGGGGCGTCCTGGAATACGTCAGAACACAGAGGGAAGTCCGGGGAATCCAGGGGAGCTTCGCCAACGAAAACCATAAAAGCCGGCGCGTAATGGAAAAGCTCGGCATGACCTACGCTGGTGAAGCGGAGATCCGGAAACTGGACGGGAGCGAAGTACTTCCCGCAAAACTGTACAGGAGGCTGTTCAAATGATCATCAAAGATATCGCGTTTACGCTGAAGGACGGCCGAAAGGCCCTGCTCCGCAGCCCGAAGGACGAGGATATCCGGGGCGTGCTGGATTATCTGTATGTTTCCGCGGGGGAGACGGAATTCATTCTCCGCTATCCCGAGGAGTGCGGCAAATATACATACGAGGGAGAGAAAGCCCTCTTTGACCGGATCAACGCGTCCGACAACGAGGCCATGCTTGTGTGCATCGTCGACGGGAAGGTGGCGGGGAACTGCCAGATCGCGTGGAAGACCGGGATCAAAACAAGGCACCGGGCCAGCGTGGCCATCGCGCTGCTGAAGGAGTTCTGGAACCAGGGCATCGGAACCAGAATGTTTGAAGAGATGATCCGGATCGCGGAGGCAAATGAGAACCTGATCCAGATGGAGCTGGAGTTCGTGGAGGGCAATACCCGGGCCCGGGCGCTGTATGAGAAGATGGGCTTCCGGATCACCGGCGTCAACCCGAACGCCATCCGGCTGAGGGACGGCACGCTGCTGAACGAGTACTGTATGATCCGGGAAATGAAAAGATAAGGGGAGAGGCAGCCATGGAATACAGGATTATTGAAGGCGCGGACCGGATCAGTGTCAGTGAGGTCGAAAGACTGCTGAAGATGACCTATTGGGCGGACAAGCGCACCCCGGAAACTATTGAAAAGTCCATGCGCAACTCGGCCTGCTTCGGGATCCGGAGCGAGGAAGACCAGAAACTGATCGGCTTTGCCCGGGTGATCAGCGACTATGCCACCACCTGGTACCTGTGCGACGTGATCATTGATCCGGAATACCAGGAACAGGGCCTGGGGAAAGCCCTGGTATCCCATATCACAGCGCAGTTTTCATGGCAGCGCGGGCTCCTGCTGACCCGGGACGCCCACGGGCTCTATGCGCATTACGGGTTCGCGTCCGCCGGGGACAGGGCGATGACCCGTTCGCCCGGATAAAGGGAGGAAAGGACAATGCATGAAAAAAAGGATGAGATCCGGTCCTATTACAACGCCAATCCGCAGAAGGAATGGGACCGGCTGAAGAAAAAGCATCCGTATGAAAAATACATCACGATCCGGATGATGGACCGGTATATCAAACCCGGCGACAGGATCCTGGACATCGGCGGAGGCCCCGGGCATTACGCGATCCATTACGCGAAGCAGGGGCACAGCGTGACGCTGCTGGATCTGAGCGACGAGAACGTCCGCTTTGCGAAAAAGAAGGCCGGGCAGTACGGTGTGAAGATTGCCGCGGAGCAGGGCGACGCGACGGACCTTTCCCGGTTCGCGGACGATTCGTTTGATACCGTCTTCCTGATGGGCCCGCTGTATCACCTGATGAACGAGGAAAGCAGGATCCGGGCCATTGAGGAAGCAAAGCGCGTGCTGAAGCCCGGCGGATGCCTGTTCAGCAGCTTTATCCTGATGTTCGGCGGTGTGATCTACGGGCTTCGGGAACTGGAAGAAACGATCCTGATGGCGCAGGAACAGCAGTATTTTGAAGTGGCCGCGAAGGATGAAAGCCTGGCGTTTGACGCGTTTACCTATTCGTATATGACCACGGTCCGGGACGCGGAACAGCTGCTGGCATCCGTTCCGGGGCTGAGTACGGAGACTGTTTTCGGCCAGGAGAGCATCCTTGCACCCTACAGGAATGAACTGGCGAAGCAGCCGAAAAAGATCCGGATGGCCTGGTATGACTACGCATTCCGGTTCTGTGAAAAGCGGGATTACCTGACGCATACGGAGCACCTGATGATCGTTTCGCGAAAGGGTTGAAATGATCCGGACAAAGGACGTCTCTTCTTCGGAAAAGACGTTCTTTTCTGTTGCCAGATACCGGGGCGGGCAGTACAATACTCATGTTATGACGAAAGAAACGGAGCATAAGACCATGGCGTTTGAGAAGGCAAAGGCATACCTGGACGGGTTCGGCCTGACGGACCGGATCATCGAAACGGAACACAGCAGCGCGACGGTGGCGGAAGCCGCCGAGGCCATCGGCTGCGAAGAGGCGATGATCTGCAAGACGCTGTCCTTCCTGCAGGACGAAAAGCCGGTGCTGATCCTGGCCGACGGCGTTGCCCGCATCGACAACCGGAAGTATAAAGACCGGTTCGGCTGCAAGGCAAAGATGATCCCGGCGGATCTGGTCGGACCACTGGTGGGGCATGAGATCGGCGGGGTCTGCCCCTTCGGCGCGAACGAGGGCGTGACCGTATACCTGGACGAGAGCCTGCGGAAGCATGAGATCGTCTATCCCGCGGTGGGCAACGACCACAGCGGCGTGAAACTGACCATTCCGGAGCTGGAACAATGCAGCGGCTACACGGAATGGGTGGACGTGTGCAAACAGCCGGAATAACGCGGAGGGACCATGAAAGAGCATGAATTCACCACAGCGGACGGTTTGACGCTGCACTATGACGAATACGGAACCGGGGACAGGGTGATCCTCTCCGCGCAGGCCGGATTCTATCCCAAGGGCCTGCAGCAAAGCCTGGCGGAGCAGGGATACCATGTATACTGCATGACGCTGCGCGGCTTTGCCCCTTCATCCTTTGTGACGGAGGATTACGGCACCGGCTGGTATGACCGGTTCGCGGACGACGTGGCCTGCCTGGCGGATGAACTGGGACTGGATACATTCTGCTATATGGGGGCGTCCCACGGCGCCGGCGTCGGCTGGCATCTGGCCCTCCGGTACCCGGAACGGGTGGCCGCCTTTGTCGCGGTGGTGCCCGGCCCTCACAGCCTGGCGGAGGGGGCCATGTCCTACCGGCAGATGCTGATGCAGGGGATCATCTCTGCGCCGCCGCCCTTTGATCCGCCCATTGAGCAGGATGAAGCCCGGGAGGCGCGGCGCGCGGAACGGGCGGAATGGCTGAAGAACCTGCCGGAAGCGGATCCCCGGGAAAAGGCCGTCGACTACGGCCGGCCCCTGATGGGCCTCGGCTCGGAGGAAAAGCTGCAGGAGGCGCTGAAGAGCATCCGGACCCCGGTATTGATCCTCGGCGGCACGGAGGACCCGATCAGCACGCCTGCCCTGATGATCCGAACGGCCCAGTGCCTGCCGCACTGCAAGCTGGTCATGTATTCCAACTGCGGACACAACATCGACACGGACCTGGTGGAGGAACTGACCGGGGAAGCGGACCGGTTCCTGCGGCAGGCGGCCCGAAACGGAAAATGGTACGAAGAGGTCAGGGAATGAGTATTCCCCGCAGAAAAATGACGGAAGACGAAGAAAGCAGGGAAAGCAGATGAAAGTACTGGTATTGAACGGAAGCCCCAAGAAGAAAAGCGATACATTCCGGCTGACGGAAGCGTTCCTGAAGGGCATGGGGACGGACCGGCACGAGATCCGTGTGATCAACGTGATTGACAAAACAATCGCACCCTGCAGAGGGTGCTTCGGCTGCTGGCAGCGCATGGACGGCCACTGCGTGATCCAGGACGACCAGAACGGGATCCTGGACCTGTACCGGGACGCGGACGTGATCATCTGGAGCTTCCCGCTGTATTGCTACGGCATGCCTTCCCACCTGAAGGCCTTCCTGGACAGGACGATCCCGCTGGTTCAGATGAAAATGGTGAAGGAGGCGGACGGAACGGTGCGCCATGAGGCGCTGGCCGATTTTTCCCGGATCCATACCCTGGTGATCTGCGGCTGCGGTTTCCCGCACTGGGAAGGAAATTTTGACGGCCTGAAGATGATGTGCAAAACCTGCTTCGGGGATCCGACCATGGTATGCGTTCCGGAAACGCCGCTGCTGAACGTGCCCGCGGCGGCTGTCGTGGCGGATCCGCTGCTGGCACGCTTTGAACAGGCCGGCGCCGAATATGCCGCCAGCCTGAAACTGTCCGCGGAGACAGTCGCGGCGCTGGAAACGCCGATGATTTCCGCGGAAGACTACATCCGCAATGTTAACGGGGACACCTGAAAAGGAGGAACAGGAACCGATGAAAAAGTGGTATGACGAGGAGTATGAGTTTACGGTCGAAGTGACCGGATTTCTGCGGGGCGACCATACGGAACGGTACTGCCGCAACGGGGAGGAGCCCGGCGACGTTTACAGGTGCACGTACGGCTGTCCGGTAAACCAGGACGGGGAGGGCATATGCTCCAAGACCATGATGATGCTCTATCCGCTGATGGAAGCCATCCGCAGCGGCGGCGACCTGGAGAACCTGGGCGGGGACAGCAAGTATACCAAGACGATCGTCTGTCCGGACGGCTGCGTTCTGTTCCGGCTGACCGCGAAACCGCTGGGGAACAAGAACTTCCACAAAGGCGGATTCTGGAAAGAACCGTAAGGAGGAAACCGGAAACTGAAGATCATCCATCTGCCGGGGCATACGCCCGGAAGCGTCGCGGTGCTTGATGAGAAATACCGGGTGCTGATCAGCGGAGACCCCATCCAGGAGCACGGAAGGATCTTTATGTTCGGCGAACACCGGAACATGCGGGATTATATCCTCAGCCTGGAAAAACTGGAGAAGCGGACCGGGGAGTTCGACGAGATCTGGCCGTCCCACGCGGACCTTCCGATTGCCCCCGGGTGCATCCGGAAACTGCATGACGGGGCCCAAAGCATCCTGAACGGGGAAGCGGAAGGACATCAGGTGGAATTCTTCGGGCAGCAGATCACCGTATACGACCTGGGCTTCACAACCTTCCTCTGCAACGCCTGAGCGCGATGTGACGAATCGTGTCACGGATGTGACGGACTGATTCTTTTCTCCGCGGCGCGGGTATGCTACCTTTCCATCTGCCCCGGAAACGGGACGGAAAGGATGGAAAGACTATGAGAGAGAAAAAGATCCTGACGGCCGCCGCCGGCCTGCTGGTCCTGTTTGCCCTGTGGACCGCAGCGATCATGTACATCGACGTGCAGCCGATCGGACCGGAGGGAACCGCGGTCGGGTTTGCCGGCCTGAACGGACAGTTCCATGCGCTGACCGGCGTGAACTGGCTGCTTTATACCGTCACGGACTGGCTCGGGCTGGTGCCGATCCTGATCTGCGGATGTTACGGGATCCTCGGACTGATCCAGTGGATCCGGCGGAAGAAACTGCCCAGGGTGGACGCGGATATCCTGCTGCTCGGCGCGTACTACCTGCTGGTGATTTTCGGATATCTGTTCTTTGAGATGGTACCGGTCAATTACCGGCCGGTGCTGATTGACGGATATCTGGAAGCATCCTATCCGTCCTCCACGACGCTGCTGGTTCTGAGCGTGATGCCAACCCTGAAGTTTCAGACAGACCGGCGGTGCGGAAACGCAAAGATCCGGCGCCTGACGGCCGGGTTTGTGATCCTGTTTTCCGCCTTTATGGTGACCGGAAGGCTGGTCTCCGGCGTGCACTGGATCACGGATATCATCGGGTCCGTGATGCTCAGCGGTGGCCTGTATCTGCTGTACCGCACCGCGGTTGCCCGGGCGAACCAAAGGAAGGCGGAAGGAGCAAGCAATGGAATTTCATGAGAAACTGCAGGAACTGAGAAAAAGCAGGTCGCTGACGCAGGAGGAACTGGCGGAAGCGCTGTTTGTTTCCCGGACCGCCGTATCCAAATGGGAGTCCGGCCGGGGCTATCCGGGGATCGATTCCATGAAGGAAATCGCCCGCTTTTTTTCCGTGACGGTGGACGAGCTGATCTGCCCGGAGGAGATTATCTCCGCCGCGGAAAACGAGAAAAAAGACTTCGTCAGCAGGTATCTGACGCTGATCTGCGGCGTGCTGGATCTTCTGCCCGCGATCCTGCTTTTTATCCCGGCGTTCGGAAACGGGGCGGGATCCCGTGAAACGGTGGCCCTGTCCGGCCTGGACGGCATCAGTACCTGGATCCGGATTCTCTTTGTCATTGTCATTTCCCTGACGGTGCTGAACGGGATCTGCGCGGCGGTGATCAGCAATTTTGACAAACCGGTCTGGAACAGGCACCGCCTGGTGACCGGCATTGCGCTGACGATTCTCGGGTCCGCCCTGTTCCTGATTACCCGGCAGCCCTATGCGGGCCTGATCTTCTTTGCCGTGCTGGTGATCAAGGGTTTCCTGATCCTGAAGGTCAGATAGCGCTCTACGGAGCGTAGGTTGTATATGCCCGGAACAGGCAGTATGCTTTTCGTGAAAGGAGTGGTGAACAATGGACCACTATGTGACAGGCGCCGTCATCAGGGCGCTGCGCGAGAAGCAGGGAATGACGCAGGCGGAGCTGGCGGAGAAACTCTGTGTGAGCGACAAGGCCGTATCGAAATGGGAAACGGGCAGGGGATTCCCGGATGTGTCCCTGCTGGAACCGCTGGGAAAGGCGCTGCGGATTTCCGTTCCGGAACTGCTGTGCGGACAGGCGATCGTAAACGGGAACCGATCCGCCAATATGCTGAAAAGCAGGTTTTATGTCTGCCCGGTCTGCGGAAACGTGATTTTCGCGAGAGGGGAAACCATGATCTCCTGCTGTGGCATTCAGCTTCCGCCCCTGGAGGCGGAGGAACCGGATGAGGCGCACGGTGTGAAAGCAGAACGGGTGGAAGATGAGATCTATGTCTCCGCGGACCACCCGATGAGCAAGGACCATTATTGTTCCTTTATCGCCTATATGACGCCGGATGACTGCGAGATCAAAGCCCTGTATCCGGAAGGAAACGCGGAAGCCCGGTTTTTCTTCCGCGGCGGCGGATGGGTGTATACTTACTGCAACCGCCACGGATTGTTCAGGCGGAAAGTATAAGAAAAAAGGATGGCAGCATGGAAACACTGAAAGCGTATATCTGGGACCTGGACGGGACGCTGTTTGATTCCTACGGCGCCATTGTGTCCAGCCTGGTCGATGTGGCCCGGGCATGCGGAGCCGCGGATCCTCCTGAAGAGATCCTGAAGGCGGTCAAACAGGGATCGGTTTCCGGATACCTGCGGGACCTGTCCGCCGGCAGCGGAAGGAGCACCGAAGCGCTGTATCAGATGTACCGGGCTGTCGGCCATGCCAAGGACGGGGAGATCATCCTGATCCCGGGCGCGGCGGAGACCCTGAAAGCCCTGCAGGATCAGGGAGCCCAGCACTTTGTCTACACACACCGGGGCGCGACCAGCAGGCCACTGCTGGAAAGGCTGGGGATCAAAGGATATTTTACGGAGATCGTGACCTCCGAGAACGGCTTCAGGCCGAAGCCTTCCGGGGAAGGCGTCACATACCTGCTGGAGAAATACGGCCTGGACCGGATGAAGACCGCCTATGTGGGAGACCGGACGCTGGATGTGCTCTGCGCGAAGGACGCGAGCGTGCAGGCGATCCTGTATCTGCCGGAGGATTCCTGCGTGGAGCCGACCGGGAAAGAAGACCGGATCGTCCGGGATCTGACGGAACTGGCGGAGGGGATGCACCTGCTGGCCTGCGGGAAGGATTACCGGATCCTGCGGCTGCTGGGCCACGGCAAAGGCGGCTATTCCTACCTGGCGGAAGCGGACGGGAAAGTGGTCGTGCTCAAGCAGATCCACCATGAGCCCTGCGACTATTATGCCTTCGGCAACAAGATCGAAGCGGAACGCCACGACCTGGAGCGGCTGCGGCATGCCGGGATCCGGATCCCCGGGATGATCGCCGTGGACAACGAAGCGGAACGGGTGGTCAAGGAATACATCGAAGGGCGGACCGTCTTTGAACTGGTCCGGGACGGCGGAGACGCCGGACCGTATCTGGAACAGGTGCGGGAGATGGAGATGCAGGCGAAAAAGGCCGGACTGAACATCGATTATTTTCCGACCAATTTCGTGATCCGGGACGGGCTGATCTGGTATATTGACTATGAATGCAATGACTACATGGAAGAATGGAATTTTGACAACTGGGGTGTCAGATACTGGTCCCGGACGCCGGAATTCACGGAATACCTGAAACAGCATCCGGAGATGGCGGAGGAAGCATCATGCCGTGGTATTGGATCCTGATCATCATCTCGACGATCGTCGGGCCCTTTGAGGCGATGCACGCGCTCAACAAGGCGAGACGGAACCGGGAGGAAGCGGAAAAAAGAAGACGGGCGGCAGCCGGCCTTCCTGAGAAAGAGACGGGGGAACCGGACAATGAAGCGTAAGGTGCAGTATTACGAAACGGACATGATGGGGTGGTGATCACCATGATGTACGACATGCGGGTGAACGATGAGCCGGTTTTCAGCGGAACCTCGGAACATGTGTTCCTGGACCGGGAAGGGAAGTTCGTCCGGATGAGACGGGTGAGGCCTGAGTTCTGCAGGGCAGTGGAAGAGCGAATTGAAAAAACGTCCGAACCGTGATTGGTCCGGATGTTCTTTTTTTCAGACAGCAGTCAGCCCATCAGCCAGGCGCGGCAGGGCGCGCCGTCGATGCCGCCCAGGTTCAGCGGCGCGGCGTTCAGGAAATATTTCCCTTCGGGGATATCCTTCAGGACGATCCCTTCCAGCAGGACGACTTCGGCGCCGAGCAGGATCAGGTGCACCTGCATGGGTCCGCTTTCCGGGCCGACGGTCTGGCTTTCGTTGCCCAGCAGCAGGAGCCCGGCGCTGGCGAAGATCCGGGCGGCGCCCTCCGTGACGGTCGCCTTTCCGGCAATCAGGATCCGCTGCGACGCTCCGGCGTCAATCGCGCGGCGCAGGATCGCGGCGGCGTCTTCGGCGGACACATCCCCCTCGTGACGGACCAGGAAACAGTCTCCCGTGAAATGATCCAGCGGGATCTGGTCAACGGTCTTTCCGTCCCGGATAAAGTGGAACGGCGCGTCGATATGGGTGCCGTTGTGGGCGCACATGCTGAACGCGGTCAGGTTGCAGTGGGCGCCGTCGGCGATCCGCTGCTTCGGCGCCTTCTCGGGGGCAGGATCCCCGGGATAGACGTTGCAGGAGAACACTTCCTGGGAGATGTCAAACAGTTTCGTTTCCTTACTCATGCGCTGTTCCTCCGAAAGTCTTACGATCGTTCTCTGAACAAACCTGTTTTTTCTATCATACCATATTGACGGAGAAGGGGAAAAGACGGTTATTCGTCCGGCAGGATCATCTCATCATCCATCGGGACAAATCCGTATTTTTCATACACCGGGCAGCCCATGGCGGTAGCCTCCAGCGAGATGAAGGCAACCTGTTTCGACCTGGCGTCTTCCACCAGGAGATCCAGCACCCCGGAGGCGATTCCGCGCCTTCTGTATTCCGGATGGGTATACATATTCATGATATAGGCTTTTTTTCCGCTGGGGTTGTGATATGTCGGCATCACCTGATAATAACTGATGCCGCCGGCGCCGACCCACCGGTCCCCGTCAAAGACCAGGCAGGCGGTATGCGTTCCGTCGCGGAGAGCCTTTTCGTAATACGCACGGGACTGCTTCTCCACGTCGCTCATGTCGGTGCCGTCAGGCAGCCGGTTGACAGCCCGAAGTACTTCGGTCCGTGTTTTTGTCAGCAGGTCGAGATCGTCGACCGTTGCTTTCCGGAAGGTCAGGTCCATAAGCATCTCTCCATAAACAGCCATTATTTTTCGATCAGTGTCTGTACTTCCTCAAGCCTTGGCGGATTCAGCGGCAGCGGGAAACGGGAAATGGCGATCGCCGAGCAGGCGCTGGCGAAGCGAACCAGATCCGCGTCCTTCATCCCGTGAAGCAGACCGTATACGCAGCCGGCCTTGAAGGTGTCGCCGGCCCCCAGGGTGCTCCGAACGGTTACGGAGAACGGTTTCATCCGGTGAACGGGTTCATCTTTCCGGGCATACAGCATGTCTCCGCCGCCCTGGGTCAGGATGGTCAGGCCGTCTGTTTCACGCTGCAGTTTTTCAACGATTGCTTCGGGTTCCATGCCGGCATAATGCTCCGCCGCACATTCTTTGGAAACGACATTCACGGCGGCCAGCCTGTGGAGGGGAGAATCATGCGGACTGTCGATAGTCACAAAGGGTACGCCGTTCCGGCGGCACAGCTCCGCCGCCAGCAGGGATTCCTCCCGGAAGTAAGGATCCACAGCGGCCGCTTTGCAGCCGGCAATATCCGCTTCCATCGGGACGCTCCACCATCTCTTCCCGGTCCCGAACAGCGTTTGGAACCGGCCCATGGGGGAGCGCACCAGATCGGCGATCACCACATAATCCATGACGCCGGGTTCGTCCGTAAAGGTCATGGAAGACAAATCCACGGACTTGTCCGCATAGAAGGCTTTCAGCATCGGCGCGACTTCCGTGCCGATCCAGGTGCCGTCCATTTTGACGGACACGCCGAGGGACGCCAGGACCGTGGCCGCCGTACCTGTTTCGCCGCCGGGCAGGAAATACTGATCCGCGATTTCCGAATATTCGTCCGGCCGAAGGAAACCGCCTTTCAGCAGAAAAGAATGGGTCCCCAGCACCTGCCCGAAGAGATAAACATCATGATTCATCATATACCGTCTCTCAATCTGTTTTCTGTATGGGTATTATATATGTTACAGCACGATCCTGTCCACCGGATTCAAAGGATTCACGAGCTGCCCGGCAAGGCATGAAAAAAGCTCAGGCCGTAATCATCTCGGTTCT
>CAZUXV010000052.1:0-16711 GCA_964624445.1 uncultured Oscillospiraceae bacterium
GCATCGAACGGAAGATCGAAGCTGTCATTCATAAAGGCGGCAAGACCCTGCTGGTTGTGACGCCTCACCTGGCCATCATTCCGCGGCTGAAGGAAGCCGGATATGAGATCCATTACATCGGCACGGAAAACGGCATGGAAGCGCCGAAGATGCGCGCCGTGGAAGGCGTGACCTATCACGCGGTAAAGAGCGGCAAGCTCCGCCGGTATCATAGCTGGCAGAACTTCACCGATCCCTTCCGGGTCATCGCCGGCGCGTTCCAGAGCGCCCGGCTGATGGGCAAGATCAAACCGGACGTGGTGTTCTCCAAGGGCGGCTTCGTGGCGGTGCCGGTGGTGTTCGGCGCCTGGCTGCACCGGATCCCGGTGCTCTGCCATGAAAGCGACCTGACCCCCGGCCTGGCCAATAAGCTGTGCAAGCCCTTTGCCAGCCGCTTTGCCACCACCTTCCCGGAATGCGCCGAAGCGCTGGGAAAGAAGGCGGAGATGACCGGCACGCCCCTGCGGCCGGAACTTTTCACCGGCAGCCGGGAAAAGGGCCTGGAACTGCTGGGCTTTGACGGAAGCCGGCCGGTACTGCTGATGATGGGCGGCTCCTCCGGCGCCCAGAGCGTGAACGCCTGCCTGCGGGAGGCCCTGCCGAAGCTGACCGAATTCGATATCGCCCATATCTGCGGCAAGGGCAACCTGGACCCGATGCTGAACAATACCCCCGGCTATAAGCAGATCGAGTTCCTGGACGCGGAACTGCCGGACGTGCTTGCCTGCACGGACATGGTGCTTTCCCGGGCCGGGGCCAACGCCCTGTGCGAATTCCAGGCCCTGGGCCGGCCGATGCTGCTGATTCCCTATCCGAAGGGCGCCAGCCGCGGCGACCAGATCCTGAACGCGAAGAGTCTGGCAAAGCGCGGACTCTGCCGCGTGCTGATGCAGGAAGACATGACCGTCGACACGCTGGCGGAAGGGATCCATACGACCTGGGCGGACCGGGATCAGCTGACGGAGGCGCTGAAAAACGCTCCGCCGGCTAACGGAACAGAACGGGTATTGCAGATGATCGAGGAAATCCAGAAGAAATAACAAAAGAAGCATCGCGGCTGCGGTGCTTCTTTTTGATCGCCTGTGATCAGGCTTCGACGAAATCCATTTCGCTGAGGAAGTCGATGATCATCTGAATCTGTTCGTCCGTCAGGGTCACGTCGGAGGCTTCCTGGCCTTTATACGCCACAACCCTCACCTCATAAGCCTTATAAACGGAGAAGACCTGCACGATGGTCCTTTCCAGGATATGGCCCTTGACGATGATCAGCTTCGTGCCGTAAGCGGTCTCCGCGTCCTCGATCTCGCTGTCGGTCATCATCTCAACCAGGGATTCTTTGAGCAGGGCGATCTCTTCCTCGGAGAAGTCATTCAGCTTCAGCGCTTTTCCATCCTGCACATAGGTGTCGTTGAACGCAATCGCCACAGTCAGCACCGGCTTCTCCGGATCCTTCGAAGTCACGTCCGCATAAATGGACGTGGCGTCGGCGGCGGCAATCGCCACCTGGTAGCCTTCCGGCAGCCTGCACTTGATATCGAAGCTGTCCTCCACGCCGATCACGCCGATGGATTCCTTCTCACCTTCCGGAGCTTCGGCCAAAGCCGCGCAGCTGCACACCAGCAGCGCCAGGCAGAGCATCAGAGCAAATATCTTTTTCATAGGGATGAATCCTCCTTCATTCTTTCTGTCCGATTATCGCACGACGAAGTTCGCGTCCACATAGCCGATATAGCCGGAGATCGGATCCTGCACCTGATACCAGCCCTGCAGTTCCGCCAGCACATACAGCTGTTCCCCGTCCCGCTTGGTGGCAAAGAGTTCCGCCTGCTTGCTGGGGGCGAAGCGGACGTTCACCCAGCCGCTGATGCTGGTGGGCCGGGCCGTAACCACATAGGAATTGCTCACCGCCCGGTAGGTCTTGAAGATCCTGTTCAGGTCGTCCATGCCCGTATTTGCCGCCACGGTGGTCGTGGTCGTGGTCGCGGTCCTGGCAGCGGGCTTGGTCGGTTTATTGTAAACCAGGAAACGGGTCTGGACATAGAAGACATCGTCGCCGCCCCAGTAAATCGCGGTCCAGCCGTTGCCCAGGTGGTTCTTCACGGTGATCTTCGTTCCGAAGGGCGCGTCCGTCAGGATCTCGGCGTTGGTGCTCGGCTCCCAGCGGATATGGAGGCCCTTTCCGTTCTGGGTATAAACATACATGGTTTCCGTCGCGGACGCCATCGCCGGGATCATCAGCGCCGCCAGCAGCAGTACCGCGGTCAGAATCGACAGGAATCTCTTGGTCATGGTTTTTTCCTCCTTCAATGGATTGTCAGTGTTTGCATCAGTTTATACGCATGCCATGGCCCGGATGGCAGCTGATATAAACAAAACGAATAAAAGGCGGCTGTCCTTCCGGACAGCCGCCTGATCGGTTCATTTATTCTTTTTCGCTGGTAAGGTAATCCGTGCTCATGTAGCCCTGGAGGCCCTTGACCTCCACCAGCGACCAGTATTTGCCCTTCGTAATTACGGTCACCTTCGTGCCGCCCCGGAAGGACGCGAGGATATCGCTGGTATTGTTTGCCTCCGCCCGCAGGTTCAGCTTGACACCCTTCATAACATATGCCGTTTCGCCGGAGGTTACCCCCGTTTTCTTCGTGGTCGTCTTGTTGGAAACGATGGCTTCCCGTTCCGTCTTGGTTTTATACTTCGCGTAAGCCAGCTTGTCCGACTGCATGTAGCCGGTTTTGCCGCCGACCTTGACCTTGGTCCATTCCTCTCCCTTTTTCAGGATCGTGACCTTGGTCCCCCGGGGATAGGCGTCCAGCACCTTGGAACTGGTGGAGGGTTTTTCCCTCAGGCGGAGCATATAGGTTGCGACCTTGGTGGTTTCCGCCAGGGCGGATACGCTTGGCAGCAGCACCGCCAGACAGAGTATCAGGCAGATCAGCCTGATCCAGCACTTTGACTTCATATTAATGATCACCCTTTCATGGGAATGCGGAGATCTCCGCATTCAAGCGGTGGCGTTCGTTTATCGCATTGTTTGTTACACGCGCCACAGAGTTCTTTATGTATTTGTAATATATCGGTCAAAGCTTTATCTGTCAACGGGAAGTGTGAATTGTTTGTTTCGGATTCCTTAAAATTGTATTACGTACACTCATTTCTTGCGATTTTACAGGATTTTACGCATCCGGTCCATGATTCTGTCGCGGATGAAGGCCTTGAAGGGGCTCAGCGGTTCCGCCGAGGGCGCGGCGCCGTCCTTCAGGAACATCATCGTGCAGGGCTTCTCTTCCGACCAGGTTTCCCAGCGGGGCAGCGGCAGGCCGCAGAGATCCTTGCCGTTCGGATCGCCGGTGCGGATAAAGTTGCAGAAATAGTCGCACATCTGCCGGGCCAGGTCATAGTGGCGCCCGGTGAAGGGGCGCCAGCACTTGGCCAGCGTTTCAAACCAGAACCACAGGTCTGAGGAATGGAAGGTGCCGGGATCGTCCCAGCCGGGCATATCCGGGCTGAAGATGTAACTGTAACCCTTCTTCCCGTTCTTCGCCACATCCCCCAGCACGCCCTTGACCGTGCACTCGATGCCGCTGACCGGGGCATAGCCCTGGCCGGGGACCGCCTTCTTCGTTTCCGGGAACGAAAGGAATTCCTTCGCGCCGTCTCCGAAGAGGCGTTCCGCTTCCTTCTTCAGCTCCGCCTCGTCTTTCGCGTCGACGGTGTTGTGGAACTCATCGGCGGTGTTGCCGGCCATCATGACCACATCCACGCAGTTGCCGGTACGGTACAGGGCGATCGGGTCGCCGACGCAGAACAGGTCATCCTGCACGGTGAAGAACGGAATATGGGATTCCATATATTTCTCATAGCTGCGCTGCAGCTTCACCGCGTCGACGGCACGGGCTTCCTCCAGGGTTTTCACGCCGAGCCAGGCGAAGAAATCCTCGCCCTTCTTTTCCGCGTCCTTCAGCAGCTCCGGACGGCCGATCTCCCGGCGCAGGTAGGGATCAAAGATCATGGCGCTCATGACCACCGCGTTCCGGAACAGCCCCGCGTTTGCCTTGCAGGCTACCTGGGACATGACGCTGCCGCCGCCGGCGGACTGGCCGGCGATGGTTACCTTCTCCGGATCCCCGCCGAAGGCTGCGATGTTCCGCTGCACCCATTTCAGGCCCGCCTGCTGGTCCAGGTTGCCGAAGTTGGCCGGCGCTTCCGGCTGTTCCCGGCTGATCTGCGGATGGGTCAGGAAGCCCAGGGCGCCGACGCGGTAATTGACCGTAACCACAACGATCCCGCGGCGGGCGATGCGCTCGCCGTCAAACTCCATTTCCGCCGGATAGCCGCACTGGAGGCCGCCCCCGAAGAACCATACAAGGACCGGCAGCTTCTCGCCGGCCTTTTTCGCGTTCGTCCAGACATTCAGATACAGGCAGTCCTCACCCATGGGAATCTCCGGATCCACATGCCATTCCCGGCAGTAGATATCGTCTCCCAGGCCCGGAATCCACTGCATGGAGATCGGCGCGAAGCGGCTGCAGTCGCGGACGCCCGCCCAGTTCTCGCAGGGCTGCGGCGCGCGCCAGCGGTTCTTTCCCGTCGGCGGGGCGGCAAAAGGAATGCCCTTGAACGCCGTGATCCGCGGGTCCGCCGCCTCGATGCCCCGTACCCAGCCGTTTTCGGTCTTGACTTGCCTTAACATGATCCTGTCCTCCATAATATTTCATCATTCAGAATTCATCATTCAGAATTGGATTTGCTTGCTCACGGTTATTCCGCCTTTTCAGATTCACCATTTATAATTGTGAATTATGCATTATGAATTGTGAATTCCGGAATCGGTCCGGGCAGAACTGTTTCTCTGGTCTCTCCCGGAATCTCGCTTGCTGCCCGGACCGGTTTGATGTCCTTCGGGTCCAGAATCATCTTCAGCTTCTCCAGTTCGTTGCGGAAGCCGAAGGGCCTGTCCTCCGCGCAGGAGAAGGAGATCTTTCCGGTCTCCTCGTCCACGTCGATGTCAAACCATCCGTTCTGCCCTTCTTTGTCGAAGCCGCAGAACTCCTGCCAGGAGGGCAGATCCAGGCAGACTTCCGGTTCGGGATACATGACCCGCAGATAGCCGCCCTGCATGCGCACATACAGGTTCCCCTCCGCCGTGTTGTCCCGGGTCGGGAAATCGATGGCCGCCTCACCGCAGTCGTAGAAGATGTTGTTGATGATCCGGGCGTCCCGGGACGTGCCGCCCCGCATCATCCCGTGCATCCGGAAGGGTACGGGCTTGAGGTAATACCCGCTGTGGCGGCATTTGCCGATCAGGTTGTGCACCACCCGCAGGCGGTCCGTTCCCTCGCCGTAAACCCCGTAGCCGTTCACCACGTCATGCTCCCGGAGTTTATACCAGCCGGAGGAACCGGGCTCCGCCGGTACCTTCGCCGGATCGAACCGGCCCTCCACGTTCCAGATGACGTTGTTGTCGATCAGATTGATGCCTTCCCGGGTGCACTCGATGAAGATCGCTTCCCGCTGTTCGATGCCGTTGATGAACAGGTTCCCGGTAATCCGGTTGTTGATGTTGCCGCAGTCCAGCCAGAGATGGTCCGCCCGGAAAGTGTTCCGGAAGATATTGTTCCGGATCAGGCCGTTCACGCTGTTGTGCAGTTTGATGGCCCCGGCCTCCCAGCTCAGTTCCATCTTCTGCCAGCCTGTCCCCTCGATCACATTGCCCTCAATCAGCAGCCGCTCCGCGAACAGGCCCGCGATGCCGCAGACGCCCGCGTCCTGGATGGTGCAGTTCCGGATCACGCTCCAGCCGATCACCTCGTCCGGCCGATGGGTATGGTGCCAGCACTCGTTCCCCACATCGATAGCCACGGCGTTGGTCCAGTAAACGGTGCAGTCCTCGATGATCCAGTGGTGTCCCCGATGGGCGGAAATCGCGCCCCGCTGGGGCACCGGCGCGCCGGTGGCGGCGTGCTCGCAGACCAGGCCCTTGACCCGGATATAGTTCAGGAATTCCTGATCCGGCGCGAAGCACTGCTCCCGCACGGTCACCTCGATCCGATGGTCCTTCGGGTCCTCGTCGTTCTCCAGCCGGAAATGAACCTTCTGGCCGTTGGCCTCCACCCAGTAGGTGTTGTCCTCTCTGCCCAGGCCGTTGTACAGCGGCACCTGCTTCAGCGGTTTTCCGTCACAGAAGACGCAGCCCCGCCGGTTCAGGTAGGTGGTCATATCCGTCTTGTCATATTCGATGAACAGCCTGTCATGCAGGATGTTCACCGCGCAGAACGGATTGTAACCCCGGAAGAGGTCCGGATCCAGGTCGTATTCCCAGACCGAAGCCCCGCTTTCCGGCTGCACGCCCCAGCCCCGGAACAGCATCCAGCCCTCGCTGGGGATGAAGTCCTTCACTTCCTCCGAAGCGCTGACCACCGCGTCGCCGTCCCCGAAGGCCTCGTAGGAGATCATATGTTCCGGATCCGTACCGCCCCGGGCAGGTTTCACGCATTCCCGGTACAGGCCCGCGTGGATCAGTACCCGGGTGCCCGGCTCCGCTTCCGCCGCCGCCCGGTTAATGGTCCGGAAGGGGTGCGCCGCGCTGCCGTCATTGTCATCCGACGCTGCGGGATCGGACGCGCTGACGTGAATCTCCCGCGTCCATACGGTCTCTTTCTCCCAGAATTCAAACGAATTCCCATCCGGAAGCAGGGCTGACAGATCCTGTTTCATACCATTCTCCTTATTTCATGTTGTATTTTTCTCACCGTACATGGCCCATGGACTGAAATCGGGGGCGCTCCCGCGAGGAGCGCCCCCGAAAGGGGTTTGATCCGGAAAATCAGTTGCCGAGAGCAGCCTGCTTCATTTCCACTTCCTGGGTGTAAACAGCCACGTCGTTCTCGAACAGCTTGTCATAGTCGAAGCCGTCCAGCGCGGTGATCATTTCATCCCACAGCGCTTCGAACTCAGCGTCGTCCTTGGCGAAGATCGCCTTCCAGGTGTATTCGCAGAGCTTGCCGTTGATTTCGGGACGCAGGGATTTGATTTCGCCTTCGTCCGGGGTGGGCGCGAAGCCTACGTTCGGGCTGGGCTCCAGCATGCCGTGCTTGAGCATGTAATCCACAGCGTTCTCAGCGCCGAAGTGCTCCTGCCATTCGGTCTTGGTGATGTCTTCTTCCTTCTCCTTGGCTTTGTAGGAGGACCAGAACTTAGCGGAGAAACGCTCACCGTTATCGGGGTTCACGCAGATAGCGCCACCGATCCACTGGTTGATCGCGTTGTTGCCGTCGTTGTAGCCCACAACACCGTCTTCGCCCACATATTCATCCGGAACCGGCAGGTTGGCGGACAAGGCGTCGTCATGGAGCTGAACGAAGGTGCCGTCGGCATTCTTGGTGTAGTTCAGGCCTTCGATACCGACATGCTGGAAGGTCATTCCTTCGGGGCTGGCATACCAGTCGAGGAACTTGAGCAGCAGATCGTACTTCTCGCCTTCAACCTTGGAGCCGATACCGAACATACGGGCAGTGCCGTAGTAGGCGTCAGCCTCAGCGTAGTACTTGGAATCGGCGATCGGAACGAAGAAGTAGGTCATGCCCTTGGACTTGAGCGGTACGCCGTCCGCGTCCTTGTTGTTGTTGGTGAAACCGGTGGACCAGTTGTACCAGAGCAGGTCAGCCTGGCCGTTGATCCACTTGTTCATGACAGAGTTCCAGTCCTGGGAACCGGAGTCCGGATCCACCAGGCCCTTCTGATACAGTTTGTTCAGGAAACGGGTGGCCTTGTAGTAGGCGCCGGCGCGGTCATAAACCTTCAGGAAGGTTTTGCCGTCAGCCTGCAGCAGGGCGCTGCGCTTCATCTTTTCGCCGTACCAGGTGGTGATGTGGGTGACGTTGGCGGGGCCGGACATGTCGTCGTTGTTGTCCCAGTCAGCCCACAGGGTGACGGAGTAGCAGGGATCGCCGGCGTCCGTGGTCTTGTGGACTTCATGGATCTGAGCCAGCACTTCAACGAAGTCATCCAGGTCCTTGATTTCGGGGGTGCCGATGGCCTTGTACAGGTCCCAGCGGATCTGGGGGCTGTCCGGAACCACGTCATCAGTCAGGGAAGAGGGAGAAGTATCGGCCATTTCGGAAGGAATGCCGAAGTACTTGCCGTCTTCACCGGTGAGTTCCTTGTTGTAATGATCGATCTGATCCTTGAACCGCATCAGGTTCTCGCATCCTGCGATCTCATCGATTTCGCGAACCAGGCCCGCTTTGACGATGTTCGGGAATTCGCTCTTGTCGACGATCACGATGTCGCCCAGGTCGCCTTCTTCAGCGCGGGTCGCGTAGATTTCCTGGCCGGCAACCTGCGGGGCGATGATGTCCAGTTCGATGTTGAAGCGATCCTTCACAACCTTGGCGAACCAGCCCTTCTGGATGCCATGGTAGTTGGCCGCTGCATCGTAGACAGTGATGGTGATGGGGGCTTCGCCCTCAGCCATCGCGCTGACAGTAACCATGCCCAGAAGCAGAGTCAGCGTCAGCAGAACAGACAGAAACCGTTTCATACTAGAGTCCTCCTTTTTTTTATGATAAAGGCATCCTTGCCTTTATTCCACAGTCGTCGTGGCAACTGTGCCACGGGGTTCACAGCGTTTGGCTCCTATTCCGGGAGGGTGCGCCCTCCCGGTATCCGCAACCTCAGCTCTGCATTCGAATTGTTACCCAAATCAAAGATTTGGACAATTCTTCAATCATCGCGACTCCGCACTGCGGAGCTCGCTCGTTTCGGTTGAATTCACCTCTTTTGAGATTTCCCGCACTGCGGGTCAAAAGAGGTTCATCCTTTTACAGCGCCAATCATGATGCCTTTCGTGAAGAACCGCTGGAAGAACGGATAGATCATCATGACGGGAATCACAACCACGACCGTAACGGTCATGCGGATGGAAGTCGCGGTCGCGGAAGTTGCCAGCGCGCTGGCGATATCCGTGGTGGTCGTGCTGGCGCTGATCTTGATACTGCTGGCCTGAGTGATGTACTGATACAGCACGTACTGCAGCGTATACAGCCTCTTGTCCCGCATGAGCAGCAGCGTATCCTGGAACGCGTTCCACTGGTTCACGGCCGCGAAGATCGCGATTGTCGCCAGAATCGGTTTGATGACCGGCAGCATGATGCGGAAGAAGATCCTCAGCGTACCGGCGCCGTCGATCTCCGCCGCGTCCTGCAGCGCCTGAGGCACCGATTCACAGTAGGTTTTGCACAGGATAATGTAAAACGGCTGGATCACCGTCGGGAGAATGTATCCCCAGAAATTGTTGGTCAGGCCGATGGTCTTCATCGCCAGGTACCACGGAATGATACCGGCGTTGAAGTACATGGTGATCGCTACGAACCGGTACCAGAGTTTCCGCCTCCACAGGGTCTGGCGGGTGAACATATAGCCCAGGAAGGCAGCGATCATCACCGTCATGACCGTACCGACCACAGTACGGAGGACAGACATAACAGCGGCGTCCGTCAGGCCCGGGATCGTGGCCAGGTTCTTATAGTTGGTAAAGTGGATCTCCAGTGGCCAGAAGATGACCTTGCCGCGCTCGCTCAGATTGTTCGCGCTGATGGAGTTGATGATCAGATAATAGAACGGATAGAGGCAGACAAAGGTAAAGAAAGCATATACGATGTAGGTAATCACATTGATCAGCTGGTCGCTGAAGGTACGATGGATATGGCGTTTTCTGGGCTGTACATGAGCGGTCAAAGCGATTCACCTCCTCCGTATCAGATAAAGCTCTCTCCGCGGATCAGCCTGGACAGGCCGTTGGCGCCGGCCAGCAGGCCGATACTGACAATGCTCTTGAGCATGCTGATCGCCGTGGAAAGCGGATAGTTGCCCGTGCCCTGATGGGCGATGTTGTACACATACAGGTCCAGCACTTCGATGTATTCCTTGTTGAAGTTATTCTGGAAGACGTAGTACTGTTCCATGCCGTTGTTCAGGAAGCTGGCGATGTTCAGCATGACGATGACGAAGAATGTGGGCAGGATGCTGGGGATCGTGATCCGCCAGATGATCTGCATCCGGGTCGCTCCGTCCACCTTGGCTGCTTCGATCATCTGCTCGTCGATGCCGGAGATGGCAGCCAGGTACATGATCGCGGCCCAGCCGGCGTTCTTCCAGGTCAGCCACAGCCACATCCGGAACCAGACGTGCTCCGAAGACTTCAGGAACGCGATCGGCTCCTGGATCAGCCCCAGGTCCATCAGGACTGTATTGACCGCGCCGGTGGAGCTGAACACGTTGAACGCGATGGAGAACACAAGCACCCAGGAAATGAAATTCGGCAGTGTGGTCGCTGTCTGGACGAATTTCCGGTAAGGCCTGCACTTGATCTCATTGAGGAACACCGCAAAGATCATCGGGAACCAGGAGAACAGCAGGGAAATGCCGCTCATGGCGAAGGTGTTCCGGAGCACGCGCAGGACGTCCTGAACCCGGGCGGGCTTTGAAATGATATAGTTGAACCACTTCAGGCCCACAAAGTTTTCCGGCGTAATCGGGAACGGCGGCTCGTAGTCGTGAAAAGCATATCTCCAGCCGTACAGCGGGAAATAGGACATGAGCACCACAAGCAGGATGAACGGCAGGATATAGAGGAATTCAATGTAGGAACGCCGCTGTTTCGGGCCCAGTTTCCGCGCCCGTTTCCACTCCCGGTCCATCGGTTTCACCTCCCGCATTCGGATTTCACAACTTGCGTTTTCAATTTTTCTGCAACTCGAAACGTTTATAGTTTAGCATCCGTTATAGAGGCTCACAATACCATTTTCTTTTGTTGAGGGGACAAAAATTGCAATTCTTTAGTTAAAATTTATTGGATTTTTGTTTGTTTTGGTTTACAATAGGACAAAAGACACCGTATTCATTGCTTTCGAAGGACAAAATTCTTTCGGAGCGCCGGAGGCAGGAAATCCCATGAATTCATTTTACGAGCAGCGGCCGGATGGGCTCTTTATCGGCGGCATGACCGAATATCCCGTTCCGGCCCATGTGCATACCATGGCGGAAGTGGTTGTCGTGACGCGCGGCTTTGCCGAGCTCACCATCGACGAAATGCAGTACCGGCTCACCCCCGGGGACGCGGCGGTGATCTTTCCCCTGGTTCCCCACAGTTTTGACCGGCTGAGCGAAGACTCCAAGGGCGTCATCGCCATCTTTCCGCCGGACGTAATCCCGGAATACGCCGGCACCTTCCATGGCCTGCAGCCGGAAAACCCGATGCTGCCCGCGGAAAAGAGCAGCCTGGACCAGCGCTTTGCCGTGGAGCGCCTGGGCGTCCTGAACATGGACGATCACCTGCCCATGTGCATTGCCTATCTGCATGTGCTGCTGGCCTGCGTCCTCCACAGCCTCACCTACCGCCCGGTCTACGACTACAGCGAGCGGGACCTGGGTCACCGGATCATCAGCTACATATCCGAGCACGCCTTTGAGGAGATCACCCTGGAGAGCGCTTCCCATGCCCTGGGCATCAGCGCCTCCCACCTGTCCCATTTCTTCTCGGAGCGGATGCACACCAACTTCCGCCGCTTCATCAACGCGATCCGGATCGAGCGGGCCCGCCTGCTGATGCGGGACCCGAACCTGACTCTGACCGAGATCTGCGACGCCTGCGGCTTTACCAACATGCGCACCTTCCGCCGTGCCTTCCAGCAGGAGATCGGCTGTCTGCCCTCAGACCACCTGCTCGCACTGCGAAACCGCGTGGCGGGGGGAGAGAAGAATTCAGAATGATGAATTCTTCTCAATTCATAATTCATAATTCACAATTCATAATGAAATATACTGACAAAAAATACCTCCTGCAGGCAGCAATGTGTCAACAGGAGGATTATTTGCGTAGCAATATGATTTACAGCAGGCTCAAAGTAACCATAATTCTGAATTCGCTTTTTGTCATAATTGGGTGATTTTATATGACACAGCGAATCCTCTATTCATTTTCCTTTCAAGCGTTTCATGCCATTAGGTGAATCTATATGATTTTCCCAAAAATAACATGGTATAGCGTAAAGCACGCCAATAAGGGTAAAAGTAAGGGTATAAAACACCCAGAAAACGATCTGCCAGAATGTACATCCTTATGCTATAGATGACAAAACAATTAACATATTCCTATTCTCTATACATTCCCTTCCTCACTTATCATAGTCCGTGTTTATAAGCGATTTTGTCATAACTGTCATTGCAGAAATAGAATAGTTATCCCAGCAAGATAGTAGTTTTTCTTTGTTTGTTATTACCCATTCAGATGCTAGGGTCTGTTTCTTAAATCATAATCATGCAAAAGCATGAATAGCCAAAAGGTGAACAGCCCGCAAACGTCGAACAATAATACAGAGGTGAAAGCTGATGGTAGCATATTCGTTTTCCCTTGATACCATATTACGACAAAAATGCCAAATACCGGCGTACATGAAAAAACGGAAGCCGAAGCTTCCGGAGAGGAATAGCACTTTCTCTGCCTGTTTCTATATCAAAAAGCCGATCCATGGTCTCACAAATTAACCTCAGGAATTTTCGCGGATCCAGACAAGCATATTTCCAGGAGACCGGTTTGCCCAAGCAAAATACGGAATGGCTTTCAATGGGCAGGCGGTTCTTACAGGTTGATCAGGGCTGTATTGATTATGCGGAGTGCTGTCCGCAATTCCTTGCATGGACAAACAAATCAAATCCCCTGGTAAACCGGGAAATGAATGCACAGGTTCAACAACAGCATTCAGGGGCAGAGACAGGGATAAAAGCTGTTTTTCCTGATCAGTTTCTTCGAAGCAGTAGATGAAGGGACCTCGCGCCAATGCGGTTTTACCCGCACAACTGCGCACGCGAACATCCGCATGCAGTCTCCGGACAGACATATCAAAGCTCAACGAAACCGTATCTCCTGCCTTCCAAATGCGCTGGATATAAATATATCCATCCCGGACACGCGATTCTTCCGCCTGATTATTCACATTAACGGTATAATCTGACACATAGCCCGGGATATGAACAGCTAAAGTAAAATTCCCGCCATTCACTATCGTGTAATCAGCTTTTCCCCGCCATGGATACCCGGTTTCCAGACGGATACGGCCAAACTGCGTAGACGCTTCACTGCCAATCAGCAGATGACTGTATACGGTATCATCATCTTCGCCCCAGAGATATCCGCTCAAAGAGGCGATCAGCCTGGCAAGATTAGGCGGACAGCAGGCGCAGTCATGCCAGGGAGGGCGCTGTGGCAGTACATGTGCATATCCCGGTGCTTTGCCGGATACACGTATGTCAACTTCCAGCGGATTAACATAGAAGAAGCGTTTTCCGTCCAGCTGCATTCCTGCCAGAGCCGCATTGTAAAGTTCCAGCTCCATCAGATCGGCGAACCGGCCGTCCGGCCTGCTTTTCAGCATTTTATGAGCAAAAAAGACCATGGCAACAGACGCACAGGTTTCCCCATAGCAGCGGTCCGGCGGCAGATCATAATCCACGGTAAATGCCTCATGCCATGCCGACGCACCGACTGCACCCGTTACATACATCTGCTTCTGTGTAATATCGTCAAACAGGCGAAGGCAGGCCTTCTGCATCGCCTGATCTCCCGTCTCGGCTGCAGTATCAGCCATCGCCGTGAGCATATACAGCTGCCGTACTGCATGACCGCGGGCTGTTGTCTGTTCACGTACCGGAACATCAGATTGGTTATACGCTGTGTCTGCCGGATTGATGTCATATCCGCCGTAATGAATTCCCGGATGGGATGGCGTGTGCTTTATGAACCAGTCCGGATCCTTTCCCCGCAGATTCAGGAATCGAAGCGCCATATCCCGGTAACGTATGTTCCCTGTCACATGAAACAGGCGGAGCAGTCCGATTTCAATCTCCTGATGTCCCGGAATACCATCTTCCTTTTCAAAGCGATCACATATATGGTCCGCCAGACGGATACAGATCCGCAGTAGATCATCCTTTCCGGCAGCTTCATGCAGCGCAGCGGCAGCTTCCATCATGTGACCGGCGCAATACAGTTCATGGCACTCCAGTAGATTCTTCCAGCGGTTTTCCGGTTCTTTTACTGTGAAATAAGTGTTCAGATATCCGTCCTGCTGCTGACACCGGCCAATAAGCGCCACCAGTTGATCTATCCGTTCGGACAGTGCTTTATCCGGTTTCAAGGAAAGAGAATAGGCAGCCGCTTCCAGCCATTTGGCAACGTCACTGTCCTGAAAAACCATGCCGTAAAAAGATCCGGTTTCCTCACCCGCAGCCATGCGGAAGTTGCTGATAGCATGGGATTTATTTGCTTCAGGCACTTCATCCCGCAGAATCTTTTCCATATACGGAATAGTTACATCTGTGACCAGCTTCTGACGGGGAGACCAGAAATCATCAGCGATCTGTACATTTCTCATGGATATTTCCTGAATCGGCATATTCTTTCCCTCCTTCCGTCAGTTCTTCATCCCGGTCATGACGATGCCTTCCACAAAATACTTCTGACCGAACAGATAAAAAGCAATACCGGGAATGAACGACAGGCAGGTCGCGCACATGATACTGGACCAGTCATCATTGAATGAACCACGGAAAATATTAAGGCCCAGTGCCAGGGTATAGCGATCCCGTCGTGTGATATAAGTCACCTGCTGCAGCAAATCATTCCACAGCTCAATGAATTTCAGCAGCCCAACTACGATCATAGCCGCCTTGATGGCGGGCACAATGATATAAATCAGGATCCTGAAAAAACCGCAGCCGTCAATGGTGGCCGCTTCATCAAGTTCACGGGGCACGGTTTTCACAAACTGACGGATCAGAAATATATTGAACGCACCGCCTCCGCAGAAATGAGGCAGGATCAGCGGCCAGTAAGTATTGACCAGGCCGAGTTTTGACCAGGCGATAAAGATAGGAATCAGCGTTACCATGCTGGGGAGCAGCATAGAGCCCACGCACAGCGTGAATAGGAACTTTTTCCCCCGGAAGCGCAGACGGGCGAAAGCGTATCCGCCCATGGTGGCCGTGACTACCGCGCCGAACACCGCGGGCAGTAAAATAGCCATCGTGTTTCCTAAATACTTGAAATAATCAAAAGCTTTCAGCGTTTCCGCATAGTTTTCAAACCGCCACGCCGGCGGAGTAAAAGCCGGTGGGTAGGCGTACAGTTCACCGTTGGTCATCAGGGATGATCGGAAGATCCAGTAAATGGGAAACATAACAACCAGGCTCAGTAAGATCAGCAGAATCAGGCACAGGATACCGACTGTTTTTTCCTTCCTGGATTTGGACATAATCCGTTTCCCGCGGGATGTTTTGACGGTATATGTGCTCATTCTTTATCATCCCCTTCATAGAAGATCCAGCTTTTGCTGGTGGCAAACAGGATGCCCGTAAAAATCGCGATGAGGACAAACAGAATGACTGCGATACTGCTGCCATATCCATATTTATGGGATTTGAAAGCCTGGGTATAAAGCATGTAGCACATGAAATAACTGCCGGTGCCGGGACCACCCTGGGTCAGGGACAAAGCCGGGGTAATCACCTGCAGGTTGCTTACAAGACTCATGAGCAGGTTATAGAAAATGATTGGTGTCATACAGGGAATGGTAATCTTCCAGAACCGGTGCCAGGCATTGGCCCCGTCAATTTCCGCGGCTTCGTGATAGGTTCGGGGAACATTCTGCAGGCCGGCGAGAAAAATAACAATCAGGTTACCGCTGAGCCAGACAGCAATCAATGCCAGGGAGGGTGTGACCATGCCACTGGAATCCAGGAATTTGACCGATGTGCCGCCGCCCAGTTTAATCAGGTAGTTGAAAAGACCGTGGTTATAATCATAAAGCCATTTCCACCCCAGATACACAGCCAGTGCCGGCAGCACATAGGGCAGGTAAAAAACGGCGCGGAAAAAACCCCGGGCCGGTACCTTCCGGTTCAGCAGCATTGCGATGATCATGGAATAGATGATGCTTCCGATCACGGAAATGCCCGCGTATTCCAGCGTCGTCAACAAGGAACCATAGAATTTTGTATCCTGTGTGAACAGCCGGATATAGTTGTCCAAGCCGATAAACTTCATTTCTCCCAGGCCGTTCCAGCTGAACAGGCTCAGGGCAAAGGAAGCGATCATAGGCAGATAGGTGATGCAGACCAGGCCGATTACCGACGGCAGCAGCAGAATCCATGCCGCCCGTGTTTCCGCCCGGTTGTAGCGGATTCTATGCTTTTGAGTAAGCACAGTCATCGCATCATCCCTCCAGACAGGTTGTTATTTTGAAGACAGGGGAACGCGCCTGCGTTCCCCTGCTGAAGAAAATCCTGCAAGGTTAATCCACGAGGATTGCCTCGCAAAGCTCCGGATAAATCTCATTGATCACGTCTTCCGCCGTACGCTCACCGCTCCATACGCTCTGCAGCGCGTGGAACAGGATATCATTGGTTGTGATCTGTGTATTGGGAGTGAAATACCAGCAGGCAGGTTTGGCGTAATTCATGGTGTAATCCACAAGCACCTTTTTACCGGTTTCCATGTCCTTGTTGTAAGGATACTTCTCATTTCCCAGCCAGGCGTTGATGCCTTCTTCAGTCGTGTAGTAATATTCGCTCTTGGGCAGCCAGATACCTGTCAGCACCAGGGACTCCCAGTTGCTTT
>CAZUXV010000053.1:0-16534 GCA_964624445.1 uncultured Oscillospiraceae bacterium
TCACGTACACCGTAAAGGAAAGCGGCACAGTGGCCGGAGTCCAGAACGACCCGAATGCAGAGCGTACTGTGAATGTAGTCGTAACATATGACGAAAAGACAGGTGACATGCAGGCGTACGTGGATAAGGACAGCGACGCTGTGACCTTCACGAACACGTACGACACATTCGCGACAACGACCTTCGGCGGCCAGAAGGCAATTGAGAACCGTGACTTTAAGGACGGCGACAGCTGGATCTTTACGGTGACGTCCGACAAGGGTAATCTGCCGAAGAACGACAAGGTAACAATTGAACCGACGAGCGGGAAGACTGAAACGTTCGACTTTGGCGAGATTAAATACGAACTGAAAGACATCACCGATACGAGCGGTAAGATCGCGGCAATAACGACCTACACCTACACTGTAACCGAGAGCGGCAGCGTACCGAGTGTTACGAACGATAAGGACGCTACCCGCGATGTGAAGGTAGTTGTAACGTATAACGAGACGACGGGCGAGATGAAGGCTGTTGTGGATGACAGCAGCGAGGTCGTAACCTTCACGAACACGTACAACACGAAGGGCAGCGCAACGCTGAGCGCGCAGAAAGCCGGCGAAAACCTGGGAAGCCGTACATTTAGCTTCATCCTGAAGGATGAAAGCGGCAAGACGATCGATCGGATCGACAACATCATGCAGGGTGACACGGCGACCTTCAAGACCTTCGAATATGTAGGTGTTGAATCTCAGGGAACCTATACTTACACGATCAATGAAGTCGAAGGCACGCTGCCCGGTGTGACCTACGACAAGCACATCGAAACCGTGACAATCACGGTGAAGGATAACACTGATGGCATGCTGGTTGTGAAGTATAACGGCAACGACAGCTTCACAACGCCGGTATGGACCAACACCTATGCAGCAAACGGTTCCATTACCTTCACTGCGAAGAAGACGATAGTCAGGAAGGAGCTGGCTGCCGGAGACTTCAGCTTCGAGCTGAGGAATGCGAAGGGCACAGTGCTCCAGACCAAGTCGAACGACGCGGCCGGCAATGTCACCTTCGATACGATCTCCTATGATCTGAATGACCTGGTGAATGGCATCGGCGCATATGACTATACGATCAATGAAGTAAAGCCCACCGATCCGACCATCATTTATGACACAAAGGTCTATCCCATCCATGTTGATCTGGAAGACAACGGAGACGGCACGATCGAAGCAACGCCGGACAAAGACTTTGCTCAGATCAGCTTCATCAACAGTGTTGCCAGAATCGAGAAACTCGGTAACACGCCTGACGGCAAAACCATCAGCCTGGGCGAAGCTTATCTTGAAGTCTGGGCACCGAACGGAACCAAACCGGTTGACGCATGGACCACAGTGGCAGGCGAGGCACATGAAGTTGAGGGCCTGGATGCCGGCGTCGAATACACGCTGAAGGAAACTGTCGTTCCGAAGTACGACAATAAGACGTACTACAAGTTTGCTGATGACACCACCTTCACGGTTAACGAAGATGGCATGATTACCTACAGCAAAGGTCTGGAGCTCCGTAGCGAAGACGGCACGCTGCTGCTGAACGACAAGCTGGCTGAGAAGCCTGAATCCGAGAAGAAGATCAAGGATACGAACGATACGACGGGCGAAACCAGTGATTGGCAGGACAGCGCTGACTACGACATCGGCGACGATGTGCCGTACAAACTGACTGCGAAACTGGCGGACAACGTAACCGACTACAAGACCTATCACATCACCTTCCATGATAAGATGGAAAAGGGCCTGACCTTCATCGGAATTGACAAGGTGACCCTGAACGGTGCTGATGTGGATGCGGACGATTACGCGCTGATCAACGAAACGACAGACGGCGATACCTTCGACCTGACGCTGACCTGGAAAGGTGAGAACGGTGAGAAGATTGCTGACATGAGCCTGAACAGCGCTAAGGTTGAAGTGTACTTCACCGCGAAGCTGAATAGTGACGCCAACCTGGGCAGCCTGGGCAATATCAACACCAGCTACCTCGAGTTCAGTTGCAACGCGAACAATGAAGACGGCTCTGACACTGACAGGACCGAAGATGATACTGTCATCTGCTTCACCTACGAAGTGGTTGTGAACAAGGTCGACAAGGACGGCAAGGCTCTGACTGGTGCAGAATTCAAGCTGGAGAAGAAACTGGTAGATGGCACCAAGAAAGAGATTGACCGGCTGACGATGAAAGACAATACCTTCACCTTCACCGGTCTGGACGACGGCGACTATGTGCTGACTGAGATCTACGTACCGGTCGGCATGAAGGCGATTGCTCCGATCAAGTTCACAGTAACAGCTGAGCACGACATTGTCTGGAAGGATCAGAATCGGACGGAAGTCCTGACAAGCCTGACCGGCGACGTGGCGACCGGAGCACTGAAGCTCGAAGCGAACGAAGATCTGAGCAAGCTGATCGGTGATGTGAAGAACGAAGAAGCCGAAAAGCCTGAGTTCGAGAAGAAGATCAAGGATACGAACGATTCCACGGGCGAGACCAGCGATTGGCAGGACAGCGCCGACTATGACATCGGCGATGCTGTACCGTACAAGCTGACAGCGACCCTGGCGGACAACGTGACCGACTACAGGAACTACCATATCACCTTCAAGGATGAGATGGAGACAGGCCTGACCTTCAACGGAATCGACAAGGTGACCGTGAAGGGTGAGGAAGTGAAGTCTGAAGATTATGAACTGACTTCCGACGGGCACGGCTTCAACCTGACGCTGACCTGGAAGGGTGCAGACGGCGAGAAGATCAAGCTTGATCTGAACAAGGCTGTGGTTGAAGTGTACTTCACCGCGATCCTGAATAAGGATGCTGTGCTAGGCAACTACGGCAACGTGAACACGGCCAAGCTAGCCTACAGCTGCAACAGCAACGTTGACGAGAACGGCAAGCTGGACGAAGATCACAAGGACGAGAAGACCGAAGAAGAAACTGAGGAAGACTCCGTCATCGCCTTCACCTACGAAGTTGCGATCAACAAGGTCGACAAGGATGGTAAGGCCCTGACCGGCGCTGAATTCCAGCTGGAGAAGAAACTGGCCAATGGCAGCTTCGAACCGGTTGACCGCCTGACGGTGAAAGACAACACCTTCACCTTCACCGGACTGGATGACGGTATTTACAAGCTGACTGAGACTTATGTACCGGTTGGCATGAAGGCAATCAAACCCGTTATCTTCGAGGTCGAAGCCAAGCATACGACAGTATGGGAAGGCGAAGAACGTACGACGATCCTGACCAGCCTGACCGGCGACGAAGAGACCGGTGCACTGAAGCTTGAGGCGGATGAGGATTTGAGCACGCTGACCGGCGACATCAAGAACGAAGAGGCCAAGAAGCCCGAATTCGAGAAGAAGATCAAGGACACGAACGATACAACGGGCAAGAGCAGTGACTGGCAGGACAGCGCCGACTATGACATTGGCGATGCTGTACCGTACAGACTGACCGCAACACTGGCTGACAACGTAACCGATTACAGGAATTACCACATCACCTTCCACGATGTGATGGAAGAGAGCCTTGATTTCAACGGCATCCAGATGGTGATGATGAACGGTACGAAGGTAACCGATTACAAGCTCAACTCTGATACGCACACCTTCGACCTGACGCTGACCTGGAAGGGTGAGAACGGTGAGAGGATCGCCGACAAGAACCTGAACAGCGCAAAGATTGAGGTCTACTTCACCGCGATCCTGAACAAGGATGCTGTGCTGGGCAACCAGGGCAACGTGAACACCGGCAAGCTGATCTACAGCTGCAACAGCAATGTTGACAAGGACGGCAAGCTGGACGAAGATCACAAAGACGAGAAGACCGAGGAAGAGACTGAAGAAGACTCCGTCATCGCATTCACCTATGAGGTGGATATCAACAAGGTCGACAAGGACGGCAAGGCCCTGACCGGCGCGAAGTTCACGCTGGAGAAGAAGCTGGCCGACGACACGAAGAAGCTGATCGACTGTGTTGAAGTGAACGACGGCACAACCTTCACCTTCACCGGTCTGGACGACGGCGACTATGTGCTGACTGAGACCTACGTACCGGTCGGCATGAAGGCGATCGCTCCGATCGAGTTCACAGTAACGGCTGAACATAACATTGTCTGGAACGTGAGCAGTGATGCTGAAGTCAAAGACACCCGGGAAGATGTCCTCACCGGCCTGACAGGCGATGTGACGACCGGTACACTGAAGCTTGAAGCTGATGAAGATCTGAGCATTCTGACCGGCGATGTGAAGAACGAAGAAGCCGAGAAGCCTGAGTTCGAGAAGAAGATCAAGGACACGAACGATTCCACGGGCGAGACCAGCGATTGGCAGGACAGCGCTGACTATGACATCGGCGATGCTGTACCGTACAGGCTGACAGCGACCCTGGCGGACAACGTGACCGACTACAGGAACTACCATATCACCTTCAAGGATGAGATGGAGACAGGCCTGACCTTCAACGGAATCGACAAGGTGACCGTGAAGGGTGAGGAAGTGAAGTCTGAAGATTATGAACTGACTTCCGACGGGCACGGCTTCAACCTGACGCTGACCTGGAAGGGTGCAGACGGCGAGAAGATCAAGCTTGATCTGAACAAGGCTGTGGTTGAAGTGTACTTCACCGCGATCCTGAATAAGGATGCTGTGCTGGGTAACCAGGGCAATGTGAACACCGGCAAGCTGATCTACAGCTGCAACAGCAATGTTGACGAGAACGGCAAGCTGGATGAAGATCACAAGGATGAGAAGACCGAGGAAGAGACTGAAGAAGACTCCGTCATCGCCTTCACTTACAAGACGGTTGTGAACAAGGTCGACGAAGACGGCAATGCTCTTACCGGCGCCGAGTTCGAGCTGTACAAGCAGATCAAGGACAGCGATCCTGTACTGGTTGACTGCGTAACAGCTGAGAGCGGAGACGTGTTCACCTTCACTGGTCTGGACGATGGCATCTATGTGCTGAAGGAAATCAAACATCCCGATGGCTATAAGCCGATCGACGACATTACCTTCGAAGTCAAGGCAGAGCATAAGGATACCTGGGAGACCGAAGAGAGAACCAAGATCCTGACCGCTCTGACGGGCGACAATGTGAAGGAAGGCGAAGTGCCTGCACAGGAAATCACCTTCGAACCGGATCTTGCCAAAGGCAGCATCACGGGAGATGTCATAAACGAAACAGAGATTATCTCCGCTATCGTGAAGAAGGTCTGGAACGATGGCGAGAACCGTGACGGCCTGCGTAAGCCTGTGATTGTCCATCTGCTTGCGGATGGCGTAGACACAGGTAAGAAGGTGACGCTGAACGATCAGAACAACTGGATCGACCAGATCAGCGGACTGGAAAAGATGAAGAACGGCAAGCAGATCAAGTACACCTGGAGTGAAGATGTACCTGAAGGCTACACCATGACCGGCAACGTCACGAACGGTACGCTCACTACAATCACCAACACCCATGGACCTGAAGAGGTTGAGATTAAGGTCCGAAAGGTTTGGGAAGATAACAACGACCAGGCCAAGAAGCGGCCGACGAGCATTACCGTACAGCTGTATGCTGACGGCGAAGCGATCGAGACCGTCGATCTGAGCGCTGCCAACGAGTGGAGCACCAGCTGGACTGAACTGAAGAAGTGCAAGGACGAGAACGGAAGCCGCGACATCGTTTATACGGTTGCTGAGCTGAATGTTCCGGAAGACTACATCAGCACGATTACCAGAGACGGCGAGAAGAGCTTCGTGATCAAGAACACCTACGATACCGGCAAACTGGTTATCGAGAAGGAATTTGCCATCGAGCCCTGGGAGCCCTTCGGGCCGGATGACAGCCCGATGGACATTCCGGTCATCAAGACCTGGAACGACAACGACAACAAGGACGGCAACAGGCCTGAGTTCATCACAGTCAGACTGTATGCGGATGGCCTGGAAGTCGCGAACGCGCAACTGACGGAGGCGAACAAGTGGCGCTATACCTTCACCGGAATGCCGAGGCTGACGGAAGAGAAGGATAAGATCGTCTATACCATTACCGAAGATGCGGTTGAATGGTATGAAACAGAGATCAACGGCTTCAACATCCGGAACAACTACAAGCCTGAGCTGACCAGTGTGACGGTGAACAAGATCTGGGTAGACAACAACGACGCGGCGAACAAACGTCCTGCCAGCATTGCGATGACGCTGAGTAATGGCACGGTCGTGATTCTGAGTGCGGAGAACAATTGGAGCGCTACAATCAAAGATCTGCCGACCAGGGTGAATGGGCAGCCTGTCACATACACCTGGACAGAACAGCAGGTGCTCAACTATAACATGACTGAAAAGAGCACAGCCGGCAGCGTGACGACGTTCACCAACAGCTATGTCTATACCAAGAATACGACCACGACCAAAACGAACACGCCGAGGCACGGCAACCCGACAGAGGAACTGGAAGACTACAAGACCCCGCTGGGTGTCAATGTGATGATCAACCACGTCGGCGACTGCTTCGACTAAGAGAAGAGGCCAGGAAGGCTTTCCGATTGCCCTCCTGGACCACCTTCAGCACCATTGTAGGCGTGATTTGCTTCTGGTAAAAACAACAATCCAGGGGCTGGCAAATGCCAGCCCCTTTCAATTATGCTCATTTGGTTTACAGAAAAAGGATGAAGGGATATAATACTGTTTAAGAATGAATTCCGGAAAGGAACGATTCCATGCAGAAAGCAAACCGTCTGGAAAAGAGAAAAACCATTTTATGGCTGCTGTTGATCTATATTTGCAGCGTGGCCGTTCGTTATATCCTTGCGCTGGCGACAAAGAATTTCCCGACGGTGTATATTGACGAATACCTGTATTACAGCCTGGGACGCTCTGTTGCGACGAAAGGCTCTTTGCTTCTTTACGGACAGCCGGCAGAATACAATTATATTATCTACCCGTTAGTCCTTTCCCCGATCTATCTGCTGTTCAGCCACGGTACAAACTATTTCAGGGCGATTCAATTGTGGAATATCCTGATTATGTCCCTGTCGGTTTTCCCAATCTATGGACTGTGCAATGCAATCGTTCAGAAACGGAAAACAGCACTGTGGCTGACCGGGCTGTTCATGGCGCTCCCTTGTTTCATTCTGGGAGAGTTTGTTTTCAGCGAGGCGGTCATCTATCCGCTATTCTACACGCTGATGTACTGCGTTTATCGGTATCTGAGAGAGGATAAGATCAAATACACGGTGTGGACAGGCATTCTGGGTGCGCTGTTGTATCATACCAAACCAGGCGCTGTCGTTCCGGCTGTGCTGGCCCTGCTGCTCTTTGGCGGAAAGGCCATCAGGAAGAAATCCGGACGGAACGGCGTTCAGGTGCTGGCCGGGCTGGGCTGCCTGGCGGTACTGTTCCTGGCCATCAAGTTAATTGCAGAACAGGCGCTGGGCTACAGCGGCGCATTGCTGTCTGTTTATGATTATCAGGCGTCTTTTGCGGAAACCATCGGGAACGAATACTTTTTCAGGACGTTGGGGAAATATCCGTACTACTACATTCTTGCGGGCGGAATTCTGCCCACCCTGGTTTCTGTATGGCGCTTTCCGGAATATGACAGGGAGGATAAACAGTACTACCTGCTGGTGATCCTCAGCTCACTGCTGACGATGATCGGAACGGCGTGGGTTGCCAACCGGCCGGAAGAGAAAGACATTCTTTTCCTGCGGTATGTGGAGATGTATCTGCCGATCCTGTTCGTTTTCAGTATACGCCCTGAGAGAGAAAGCAGGGAAATTTCCGGCAGGGCCCGCAGAACAACGGAAGTCCTGTGTTTTATGCTCCTCGCTTATGTGACGGCATGCACGGTGATCTGGGGGAGTACCACGGGCATCGGGGAGGCTAAGGAAACACATTTCCTGATCTCACTGGCGGCATTGTTTACCCGAAATGTGATGGGCATTGCCAACATCATCGTCATCTTTCTTGCGGGGCTGACGCTGTTCCTGCTCTTCCGGAAGACCGAAAGACAAACGATGACAAAGGCTTGCAGTGTAATCCTGGTTGTTCTGGCAATCGTGAATAATCTCGAAGCTTATCTGACGACAGGCAGAAACACCAATTGGAAGCTGGAAGAGGAAACGACGGAGATTCATCAGCTGATCGGGGACAAAGAGTTTGTATATGTATACGCCGCAGATCAATGTGATTACGGTCTGGATATCAACAGCCGGCAGAATATCTGCTGGGTAACGGAAGCGGACTTCATGAACTGTATCCTGAGGACCCACGGATACTATTCTCCGTTTGTTCCTTCTTCATCCAGGGGTATGAACGCGATTAACGAAACGCCGGATACAGATCTGCTGATTGTCAGTGAAAACATCTATCAGAAATACAGGTTCAGTAAAAACACTTCGAAGTTTATTTCTTCGCAAGACAGTTTTGAGGTCGTAAGATTTCCCAGCGGAGCGCGGATTGTGGACTGCGTTCTGACCAAGGTGACCACGAAAGAAGGCGCAAAAGACACATATGCACTGATTGTTTATAACGAGGAATGGTTAACCCACCCCGTGAAGATCAGCCTGGAGATTGAGAGCCCGGTGGACCAGGAAATCGTCATTTCAGCGGATACAGACCATACGGCCGCACTGAAAGCAGGCCGCTTTACCTATGAAATCGCGACCTCCAATCCGGTAACGGAGTACTTCATTTCAGTAAAGGATAGCGATGTACAGTTTCATGATTTTTCGATCACCGCGATTACGGCAACAGAGTAAAAGCGCCCGAGGCAATGACCAGGACCGGCAAAACGCCGGTCCTTTTTGCTTGACAGGGTATAACCACAAGACTATAATAGCATTTAGTGAATAACCACTATATTTTGTGGATAGAGAGGAAAGTAGCATATGAAGTACCTGCTTGGTATTGACCTGGGAACATCCGGTACAAAGACTGTATTGTTTGACCAGAACGGCAAGGGTATCGCCTCCGCAACGGTGGAATATCCGATGTATCAGCCGCAGAACGGCTGGGCGGAGCAGGATCCCAAGGACTGGTACAACGCGGCGGTCAGCACGATCCGTACCGTACTGGAGAAGAGCGGCGTGGCCAAGGAAGACGTGGTGTCCCTGGGCATCAGCGGCCAGATGCACGGCCTGGTGATGCTGGACGAGAAGAACGAAGTGATTCGCCCCTCCATCATCTGGTGCGACCAGCGGACGGCGAAGGAATGCGAGGAGATCACGGAGAAGGCAGGATACGAAAACCTGATCCGGATCACTGCCAATCCCGCGCTGCCGGGGTTCACGCTGAGCAAGCTGATCTGGGTGCGGAACCACGAGCCGGAGAACTATGCCCGCTGCAGACATGTGCTGCTGCCGAAGGATTACGTGCGCTTCGTGCTGACGGGCGACTTCGCGACGGAGGTTTCCGACGCCAGCGGCATGCAGATGCTGGATGTGCCGAACCGCTGCTGGAGCGACGAGCTGCTGGGCATCCTGGACATCGACAAGAACATGCTGGCCAAGGTGTATGAGAGCTGCGAAGTGACCGGGCATATCTCCGCGAAGGCCGCGGAACTGACCGGACTGAGCACGGAAACGCTGGTGGTCGGCGGCGCCGGCGACAACGCGGCGGCTGCCGTGGGCACGGGCGTTGTGGAAGACGGCAAAGCCTTCACGACCATCGGAACAAGCGGCGTTGTGTTCGCCCATACCGATAAGCTGGCCATCGACCCCAAGGGCCGCGTGCATACCTTCTGCTGCGCGGTGCCCGGCGCATGGCATGTGATGGGCGTGACCCAGGCGGCCGGCCTGAGCCTGAAGTGGTTCAGGGACAACTTCTGCGGCGCAGAAAAGATTACCGCGGAAGCGATGGGCGTGGATACCTATGAACTGACCAACCAGGAAGCGGCCCAGAGCCCCATCGGCGCGAACAAACTGATCTATGCGCCCTATCTGATGGGCGAGCGGACCCCGCACCTGGACAGCGACTGCCGCGGCATTTTCTTCGGCCTGAGCGCGATGCATCAGCGTCGGGACCTGCTGCGCGCCGTCATGGAAGGCGTGACCTACAGCCTGAACGACTGCCTGGGCGTACTGGCCGGCATGGGCGTTGCGCCTGAGACGATGCTGGCCTGCGGTGGCGGCGGAAAGAGCCCCCTGTGGCGGCAGATGCTGGCAGACGTGATGAACTGCCCCGTGGCCACCACGGTGAATACCGAAGGCCCCGCGCTGGGCGTGGCGATCCTGGCCGGCGTTGGCGCCGGACTGTACAGCAGCGTGCAGGAAGCGTGCCGCGCGATGATCAAGGTCAATCCCGCGCAGGATCCGATCGCGGAGAATGTCCCGAAATATGCGAAGGTATATAAAGTTTTTACAGATCTTTATAAAGCGAATAAAGAGCTGTATAAAGAACTGGGAGGGCTTGATTAATGAAGTGTCAGTATTGCAGCTGTCTGGACAGCAAGGTCATTGACTCCCGGCCGACAGATGACGGAAACAGCATCCGGCGCAGAAGAGAATGCACGAACTGCGGCAGACGGTTTACGACCTATGAGAAGGTGGAACTGAGTCCCCTGTTTGTGGTGAAGCGGGACGGCCGCCGGGAAAGCTTTGACAGCCAGAAGATCAAGGCCGGTATCCTGCACGCCTGCGACAAGCTGCCGGTGAGCATGCAGCAGATCGACGAGATCGTGACCCGGGTGGAGCAGAAGGCCTATGCTTCCATGGACGGAGAGATCCAGAGCGAGAAGATCGGCGATATGGTTATGTCCGAACTGAAGGAACTGAACGACGTCGCGTATGTGCGCTTCGCCGCGGTGTACCGGAAGTTCACGGACGTCGGAACGTTCATGAACGAGCTGAAGAAGCTGGTTGACGAGAAGATGTAAGGTCAATTCATAATTCATAATTCAGAATTCATAATTAAGGGAGACGTCGCTGCGGCGAGGAGATCCCTCGACTGGCTCGGGATGACATATGAAGGAGAAATAGTATGAGTATCAAAACAGAAGTTTGGGGCAAGTCCCCCAAAGGTAAGGATGTTCATAAGTTTACGATGACCAACGCCATGGGCGCCTCCGTGACCGTGATGGAGTGGGGCGCGATCTGCGTTTCCATCGTCGTTCCGGACGCGGGCGGCAACATGGACGACGTGGTGCTGGGCTTTGATTCCCTGGACCGCTACATTGGGCCGCATGGCTGCTTCGGCGATACGGTGGGCCGTTACGGCAACCGGATCGGCGCCGGTAAGTTCTCCATCGACGGCCAGGAATACCAGGTGGCTCTGAACGATCACGGTGTGAACCACCTGCACGGCGGCAATGTGGGCTTCTCCGCCCACTTCTGGACCGGCACTGCCAAGGAAGGCGAGCATGAGGATTCCGTTTCCTTCCACCGGGTTTCCCCGGACGGCGAGGAAAACTATCCCGGCAACTTGGACGTGACGGTCACTTATACCTGGAACGATATGTGCGACCTGATCATCCGGTACGAAGCCACCACGGACAAGCCCACCCTGTGCAACCTGACCAACCACACCTATTTCAACCTGGGCGGCCACAAGCACGGCACGGTGAAGGACCATGAAGTGTCCATCGACGCGGACGTCATCACCAAGGTTGACGGCGGACTGATTCCCACGGGCGATTATATGCCCGTTGTCGGAACGCCCCTGGACCTGCGGGACGGCCTGCTGATCGGCGAAGGCCTGGAAGTGTATGAAACCTGCCCCCAGATGGTCCCGGCGGGCGGATACGACCACAACTTTGTGCTGCGCAAGGGCGAGGCCATGGGTGCCGCCGCCAGCGTATGGCACGAGGAAAGCGGCCGGTATATGGAAGTACTGACGGACCAGCCCGCGATCCAGCTGTACACGGCGTGCACGCTGGATATGAAGGGCGGCAAGGACGGCGCGGATTACGGCCATTATTCCGGATTTTGCCTGGAAACCCAGCACTGCCCGGATGATCCGAACCATCCGAACTTCCCCGGCACCACGATCCTGCGGCCCGGTGAGAAGTACGACACCACTACGATCTACGCGTTCAGGGCGGACGAGTAATGAACATATAAAATGACCTGCTGTTTTATACAGCAGGTCGTTTTTTGACGGGATTCCCCGGCTTTGCCTGGGATAAAACCGGAGGTGTCACCTGGCAAATTTCCTGACCAGCCAGATGACAATGCAAGCGCCGCCGATGGAAACGAGTATATTCCAGATCCCATGGTACGCGTCGATGCCGATGATCTTGCACAGCACGCTTCCGACAACGCCGCCGACCATACCGAGCAGGATATTGATCAGCCAGCCGTTAGGCTTCGGGCTGTTCATGATTTTGCTTGCTGCGACACCGGACAGGGCCCACAGGGCGATTTTTACGATCCAGGTCCACATAGTAATGTCCTCCTTGAAATGTTATAAGATCTCTCCGCTCGCCTTCGGCTTCGGTCGAGATGACAACCGCAGTTATTCCTCTACCATTTTATGGTTTTCTTCGGAATTGTCAATCACCGGCGTATCCTCCAGAGAGGATAGTTTCCGCTGGATGGAGCGGGAACGGGAAACGGCGGAGTCGATGGATTCACCGGCCTGGTCCAGGCGGCGGCGGGTGTTCTCCAGCGTTTCCGCAAAACGGATGAAATCCTTCTTGATCTCACCCAGGAGAAGCCAGACCTCGCCGGAGCGCTTCTCGATGGCCAGGGTGCGGAAGCCCATCTGGAGGGCGTTGAGCATGGCGGAGAAGGTGCCGGGACCGGCAATGACGACCCGGTAATCCCGCTGGAGGGATTCCACCAGTTCCGTGGTCTGGAGGGCTTCGGAATAGAGGCCTTCCACGGGCAGGAACATGATGGCGAAATCCGTGGTATGGGGCGGTGAGATATACTTCTCCGAGATTTTCTTCGCTTCAGTCTTCAGGCGCTGAACCAGGGCTTTGCGGGCCGCTTCCGCGCCGGCGGCGTCACCGCTCTGGGCGGCGTCGGAAAGGCGGATGTAGTCCTCCTGGGGGAACTTGCTGTCCACGGGGAGGTAGATCATGCTGCCGGACTGGTCCGGGAGGCAGACGGCGAATTCCACACGCTCCGCGGAGCCGGGAACTACGGCGATGTTCTCCTCATACTGGCCGGGAGCCAGGGTCTGGCGGATCAGGTTGCCGAGCTGCATTTCGCCCCAGATGCCCCGGGTCTTGACGTTGGTCAGGACCTTTTTCAGGTCGCCGACGCCGGAGGCGAGGGTGTGCATCTCGCCCAGACCCTTGTAAACGGACTCCAGGCGCTCGCTGACCTGGGCGAAGGACTGGTCGAGCTTCTTGTCCAGGGATTCGGACAGGCGGTCGTCGACGGTCTTGCGCATCTCGGTGAGCTGGCGCTCGTTCTCCAGGCGGAGGTCGTTGATCTTCTCCTCCTGGTTGCGGGTGGAGAGGAGGACCTGGCGCTGCATGCTTTCGAGCAGGGTGGACTGACCCTGGCCCATCTGGGACAGGGTGGTCATGAGGGATTGGTTGGCTTCATAGATGGACTTTGCCGCTTCGTCGTGCTGGGCGTCGAGCTCATCGAGCAGCCTATTGCCCAGGTTGACCAGGCCATGCTCCTGGGTCATTTTATCCTGTTCCTGTTTATGGCTCAGGGACGTCTGACGGATGAGCAGGACGATCAGCAGCAGAAGGCAAAGCAGAAGCAGATAAAATTCAGGACTCATAATCACATATCTCTGCGGCCTTCGAGGGCTTTGAAGAGGGTGACTTCGTCGGTGTACTCCAGATCGCCGCCGACGGGAACGCCGTGGGCGATACGGGTACACTTCACGTTCATGGGCTTGAGCAGGCGGGCGATATAGGTCGCGGTGGCCTCGCCCTCCACGTCCGGGTTGGTGGCGAGGATCACCTCACTGACCTCCTCGGTACCCAGGCGTGCCAGGAGCTCCCGGATATGGATATCGTCCGGACCGACGCCTTCCATGGGGGACAGGGTGCCGTGGAGCACATGATAAAGCCCGCGGTACTCATGCATCCGCTCCAGGGCGGCCACGTCCCGGGGATCGCGGACGACGCAGATCTGGCCGTTGTGGCGGGAGGGATCCGCGCAGATGGGGCAGGCGCTGCCGGTGGCATAGTTGCCGCAGGTCTCGCAGAAACGGATGGCTTTGCGGCCTTCCCAGAGGGCAACCGAAAGGGCCCGGACGTTCTCCTGCGGCTGGGACGCCAGGAAATAGGCGAGCCGCTGGGCCGTTTTCGGGCCGATGCCGGGCAGCTTGGCCAGTTCCATGGCCATGGCCGCGATGGGTTCAAACTGATCGCTCATCTCAGAACAGACCGCCCATTCCGGGAGCCATGCGGCCCATGGTGGTTTCGCGGGCTTCTTCGCCCTTGCGCAGGGCTTCGTTGACTGCGGCCATGATCAGATCCTGGAGCATTTCGATGTCGTCAGGGTCCACGACTTGGGGGTCGATGGTGATGGAGGTCAGCTCGCGCTTGCCGCTGACTTTCACAGACACCATACCGCCGCCGGAAGCCGCTTCATATTCAGCAGCATCAAGCTGCTCCTGGGCTTCCTGCATCTGCTGCTGCATTTTCTGGGCCTGGCGCATGAGCTGCTGCATGTTGGCTCCGCCCCCAAACCCCCCAAAGTTATTTCTTCCCATATTCTTTTTCCTCCTTAAAGAAAAATCATAATTAGTATGTTTTTGATGAACCCCTTTCCCCCTGCCCCCTTTCCCACGCAGTAACATGTCTTTGTTGAGAATTGATTTGCGTGGGAACGGGGATTATCAGGTGGTGGGGCTTTGCCCCACACCCTGCTGGAGGACGAAGGCCTGAACCCCTTCGGTTAATTGCCGTCGGGCTGGACATCTTCAGCCGGCGGAACGACAGCCGGGAGGGCTGTAACGCCGGTGACGATGTCGTCGAGGATGGCCATGACGTAGGGCATGCCCTTGCCGGAGCGGTTCTGGAGCAGGATCTCATCCCGGGAGAGTTTGGTCATGGGACTGCGGACCTGGCGGATCAGAAGATCGCAGGGGAGGTCCCGGCTGACGCAGCAGAAACCGGCAATGACCCGGCCATTGGAACCGTTCTTGTTGAAGTAGAAGCAGCGGACGCCCTTGCCGGCCCGGTTCTGGGGCTCGAAGTCCAGCTGCGGGATGCGCTTGGCGCAGCCACGGTCTGAGAAGAGGATGATCTCGTCCGTTTCGGTCAGCTGGGTGACCCAAGCGACCCGGTCGCCGGCTTCCACGCTCATGGCCTTGACGCCGGCAGCGATACGGCCCTGGACGGGCACAGTATTCAGCGGGAAACGGATGCTCATGCCGCCCTGGGTGACGAGGAGCAGATCGCCTTCGTTGGCTGCCGGAAGCACGGTGAGCAGGCTGTCGCCCTTCTTCAGGGAAAGGGCGGGGTATTTGCGGCTGCGGACGTCGTAGTCCGCAGCGGCGGTGCGCTTGACCATGCCGTTCTTCGAAAGGAAGAGGAAGTCCGGCAGGTCCTTGACCCTGGCAGGATCGCAGGTGAGCATGAGGAGCGGTTCCTCGCCCTCTTCAATGTCCTTGAGCACGCCGGAGAGCAGCTGGCCGCGGTCCTTGGGCTTCGACTCGGCGATGGTGCCGACCCGGACCGGGTAGCAGTTGCCGAGGCTGGTGAAGATATACAGGTTCTCGGCCGTGGTGGTCGGGAGCAGCCAGCGGGCAGCTTCCGCGGGATTCTCTTCCACGGTGGGCAGGGGCGTGCGCTTGAGCTGGGCCGGCCAGACCCGTTTGAGATAGCCGCCTTCGGTGAAGATCACGACGGCGTCCTCGGGTACGGGTGTGTTGTCCGGCAGCTCCACGGGCGTGTCATCCGGCGCCTCCAGGGTGGTGCGGCGTTCATCCGCGAAGGTGTCGGCGATGGCTTCCATCTCTTTGCGGATCAGCTCGATGAGTTTCTTTCCGCTCTTGAGGATGCCCTCCAGGCGGGAGATCAGCTTCAGGATGTCGGCATATTCCTTGCGGAGGGATTCGACTTCCAGGTTGGTGAGGCGCTGCAGGCGCATATCAAGGATGGCCTGGGCCTGGACCTCGGTGAGGGCGAAGCGCTCCATGAGGCCGATGCGGGCTTCCTTGGGACTCTTGCTGGCACGGATCAGGGCGATGACTTCGTCCAGGTTGTCCAGGGCGATCATCAGGCCTTCCAGGATGTGGCAGCGGGCCTTGGCCTGCTTGAGTTCATATTCCGTGCGGCGGGTGACGACCTGCTTCTGGTAATCAATATAGCTGGCGATGAGTTCCTTCAGGCTCAGCAGCTTCGGCTTGCCGCCGACGATGGCGACCATGTTCACGCCGAAGGTGACCTGCAGGTCGGAATACTTGTAGAGGTAAGCGAGGACCTTGTTCGGATCCGTGTCGCGCTTGAGCTCGATGACGGCTCGCATACCGGTGCGGTCGCTCTCGTCGCGGATGTCGTAGATGCCGCCGAGGGCGGCCTTCTTTTCCTCGCTGAGCTTCTGGATCTTCTCCAGCATGGCGGCCTTGTTGACCTGGTACGGAATCTCAGTGATGAC
>CAZUXV010000054.1:0-16393 GCA_964624445.1 uncultured Oscillospiraceae bacterium
CGCCATCATGTCCGTCCAGGGCATGAAGAAGCGCTCGCACAGGCTCCAGCTTTCCCGGTTGATCAGGCCGTACAGGATTTTCAGCCCCAGATGGCTCATGCCGACTTCGTAGGTATCCGGAAAGCAGAAACCGAAATGAAGCGGGCACTCATCCCAGGCCTTGACCGCGGTGTTCATTTCTCCGCCTGTATACCGGGGCGCTTTCTGGACCTTTTCAAGAATCTTCTCAATTTTATCGTTCAAATCCATCTGGATTTCTCCGTTCCGTTTTACGTATCTCAGTTTTCATTCCACTGTAATGCAGGCGTCCAGTACCGTTTCTGATAGATGTCTGTGAAACAGTAGGTCACGCGGTAGTTCTTTTTGAAGTGAGCGTCGCCGATCAGGTATGTTTCGCCCAGTGTAAAGGCGTTACCCAGCTTGTAGCTGTCATGATAATTACCGTCGTAGTCGTAGTAATCACAGACGAACTGGATTTTGTCACCCTTCCCGATCTGGATCATCATCTTCGCCTGCGTATCCGAATCCATATCACCGTACACATACTGTGCTCCGGCAATATATCCGTCTTCCCCGTTGATGAACTCGATCATCAGGTTCACCCGCACGTCGTTCAGTAAAGCAGGCGCGTATCCGTACAGCACAAACTCGTCGTTGTCGTATTCAACGTCGCCGAGGAAATAATACGGCATGATGTTTCCGTCCAGGGAAAGCCATGTCCCTGTGAAATCGTCAACCAACGTATCGCCTTCCACAACGAACTGTGCATCACATCCCAGGTCAATGAAACCGCTTCCGTCGTCCACAAAGACATTCTTCATGAGGGATTCCGTCATACTCCAGTTCTTTTTGGAAAGTTCGATCCGGCCGTTTTCCCATTTGAGCTCGTCTGCGTCAAAATGGTTTTCCATGATATATTCCGCGGCGTTTTCCGCGGTCATGCTTCTGCCCATGAACAGATCGAGAATGCTTCCGGTACTTCCGGAATTGCTTCCGCTTCCGCCGTACAGACCGCCCAGCAATGACTCAAGTCCGCCGGTCGAATAGGAGGAATAGCCGCCGCCCTGGCCAAGCAGGCTGTCGAGCAGGTCCGGTGACGCGTTCAGATTGGTTCCGTAACCGCTGAGAGATGTGCCTGCGCTGACCTGGCCGCTGACTTCCAGACTGGCAAATTCCTGAATACACTTGGTGTATTCTTCTTCCATGCCGATGGCCTGGTAGGTGGAAACCATCTGGGTCACTTTGTTCGCCCGTTTATAAGGGAAATAAATGCTAAGGCCGTAAGCGTGGGTGATCCCTCCGCCGGTCTTGTTGTATTTCACGGCACTCTGCAGCGCTTTCGCAAGGGATTGGCCTTCTGCGGTGCCCATGTTCCGGGCGAAATCAACCAGGTCGACCTGGTCAATCTTTGACTGCTGGGCAAATTCGCGCGTCTTTCCGCGGGCTGAGGTAACGGTTTTGTATTCCTTGTTCTGGATCAGCTCATTGGTGCCGATGCTGAACTGTTTCAGCTCCTCCGGAATGGTTGCCTGGAGTTCCGCAAGGTCCACCACGCTGAGGGTCGTTGCCTGTCCGCGGCATTGCCGGTCGCATACGGTCACAAAGTCGTCGGCAATCTGTTTGCCGATCTGGATCGTAGGCGTGCTGGTGTTTTTGCTCAGCTGCGTCAGCCAGTTGGTATAATACCAGCCCACGCCCGGCTCCGTCTCTTCGCTGGCGATCATGTAATCTGCGTATTGTCCGAGCATCAGGCCGTTTTCGACGGTGGCCATCAGGCAGGCGTCAAAACCGATGAAGTCGAATTTCACATTCGCTTTTTTCAGCGCGCTGTTGATGCCGGCCAGGGTCATGGACTGATCATGCCCGACCTTTTCGTCATATCCGTAACCGCTGACAGATCCGCCGCCGTGATCCCACAGAATCAGGCACATCCGGTCCGCGGGGTAATTCTCTTTGCCGAAGCTGATGAAGGACGCAAGCGTGTCGGGCTTGATCATGCTGGCATTTCCGGCGTCCTTGACCAGGCACTCAAACTTCCCGTCGCTGATTTTGTAAATCTGGTTAACGCTGGATGAAATAACGTTATTCCGCCACTGGCGGCAGCCACCTGTATAAGCGATCAGGTTGACCTTGCTGCCGATGGTGGCATTGGCCATTTCCTTCAGGTCGGAGGTCGCCATGCCCTGCTGGCTTTCCAGGTCTGTTCCGCACATATAAACGAGGATTGTCACGGTATCCTTGTTGTTGCCGCGGATGACGGTATATTTATCCCTTGCTTTGTTCGACACGCTCTCATCCAGTGATGATGATGAACCGCTGTCGGAGGAAGACACTGGGAACTGCTGCGTGCTCTGGGAGGAAATCAGTGACTGGAACAGATCGGACGTATTGGATACCGTGGATACGGTTCCTGTGGATCCGGATCCCGTGGCTCCGCCCAGCAGACTGGACAGGTCATAGGCGGAGGATCCGCTGGATCCCAGGAAGGAACTGAGCAGGTTGCTGATATCGCCCAGGCCGCCGGAAGATCCGGAGGATCCGGAGGATGTCTGGCTCTGCTGGGTGGACGTAACCGTATTCAGGATGGACGATCCGCTGTTGTCTCCACCGCCGAACAGTCCGCTCAGCTTGCCGCCGCCGAAAAGCACCACCAGGGCAACGATAATCAGCAGCAGCTTTCCGCCACCGCCGCCGGAGGATGTTGCGCGCTGAGTTCCGCTTCCGTTTTGTTTCACGCCGCTGCTGTACTGCTTCTGCGTTCCGGCGGAAGCCGGCCTCTGTGCCTGTCCGAAGGGATTCGGAGACTGCTGAGGGCGCTGCGTCTGGCTGAAAGGATTCTGTCCCTGCTGCGGACGCTGGGTCTGGCCGAAGGGATTCTGAGCCTGCTGCGGGCGCTGTGTCTGTCCGAAGGGATTCTGGGTCTGCTGCGGACGCTGCGTCTGGCCGGCCGGCTTTGAAGAAGCGGTGTCTTGCTGTTCCCGACGGTCCTGGTAGTTCCCGGTATTATTGACCGGACCCGTGCCCAGGCCTTCTCCCTGTTTTTCGAAGTCTTTTCCTTCTCCGACTTCTTTTTTGACTCTGGATCTCGGCTTTTTGTTCTCGTCCATGGTGTTGACTCCTTTCATCTGTTTCCGGTTCTTTTTTCCTGTATTTTTATTTGTGTCTGTTTATATTTCCGTTTCTGATATTTCATCCCTGTTTTCATCCGGCGGCTCGGGCATCGGCGGAAGCCCGTCCAGCCCTTCCAATCCGAAATGGCTGAGGAAGTCGTCCGTCGTACAGTACAGGATCGGCCGCCCGATGGTATCCTTTCGGCCGTTCTCCCGGATCAGCCCCTTGTTGATCAGGCTCTGCAGGCTGTAATCACACTTCACGCCCCGGATCTGTTCCACCTCTGCCCGTGTCACCGGCTGCTTGTAGGCAACCACAGCCAGCGTCTCCATCGCGGCCTGGCTCAGGGACTGCTGCGGGACCGGCTGAAGCAGGCGGACAACATCCCCGGCATACAGCGGTCTGGTCGCCAGCTGGATGTTGTCGCCGAACCGCTTCATCAGAAATCCGCGCTGCTCGTAGTCATATTCGTCCCGAAGGGCGCTGACCGCGCTTCGGATGTCTTTTTCACCGGTCTGAAGCGCGCGGGCCAGGTCTTTGATGGAAACGGCTTCGCCGGCAACAAACAGGATTGCCTCGATCCGTCCTTTCAGGGTTCCTTCGTCACTGCTCAAGGGGCCCCGCCTCCTTTCCTGCCATATCGGCCAGATCTTTCGGTTTCTGTTTCCTCGCCCGTCCGGCAATCAGTTCGATTCCGCCGTAGACTCTGTCCTGCCGGGCATGCATCTGTCCGAGTTTCAGAAGCTCCAGCACTGCCAGGAAATAAGTAACCACTTCTTCGCGTGTCGGTGCCGTTGAAAAAGCGTCCACAAACCGCATTCTTTTTTTCTTTTTGATTCTCTGGATCAGGTCGAGCATGCATTCCTGCACCGTATGGCTGTCCCGGTGAATGTTCCGGGGCGCGTAATGATTGCTTTCCGGATCATCATCCAGCCGGGGTTTCCTTGCCCAGATCCTGAGAAACGCTTCCTGGAGGCCTTCCAGCGTCAGTCCGGTCAGTTCGATCTCCTGCGGGGGCAGAGGATATTCTTCGGGCAGCTTGGTAAAAACGCGTTTCGCCGCCTCTTCGAATTCTTTCATGCTTTCGGCCGTTTCACGGAAACGCTTGTATTCCTCCAGCCTTCGGATCAGTTCGGTTTCCGGATCCGTTTCATCCTCCGTTTTCGGCGGCCTCGGCAGCATTGCCCTGCTTTTGATCTCCAGCAGCGTGGCCGCCATCAGCAGGAAATCGCTGGCTTCATCCATATCCAGGTCCGGCGCGTTCCGAACGATCTCAAGATACTGGTCTGTGATTTCGCTCACAAAGATATCCCGGATATCGATCTGCGCCTTTCCGATCAGCGTCAGCAGCAGGTCCAGCGGACCGTCGAAGTCCTTCAGTTTAAATGCCAGGTTGATCATCTGTACTGTCTCTGTCCCGTCTCATTAAATAATCAGTGAAACCACGCTGCACAAAGCGCCCATCACCGCGCTGTTCACCGTTGTCAGCAGTCCGGTAAGCACTCCGCTCATACAAAGCACCAGGAAACCGATGGAAATGTATATCATGGTCTGGGGATTCAGGTTGAGTCTTCCCTTGAATACGAACTGGTCCAGTACCCTGTATCCGTCCAGCGGCGGTACCGGCAGCAGGTTGAATACGGCCAGGCCCAGGTTCATCTGTGCCAGCATCAGGAACAGGCGCTGTACATACATCAGCCAGGGGGTCTGTGCGTACTGGGCGATCGCGTCGAAACTCCCCGCATAGATCCGGTTGGCAAATACGCCTTCGTAGATATTGATCAGTAGCTGCTTGTCCCCTTCCTGCCCGAAATACGCGATCATTTCGTTTCCCCAGATGATCTTCGCCAGGATCGCGGAAATGAGAAGGCTGAGAATGCATACGAGCAGGTTCACGGCAATGCCGGCAATGGAAACCAGGATATAATCCCTTCTGTAATTGCGGAAATTTCTCGGGTTAATCGGTACGGGTTTTGCCCATCCGATCCGCATGAACACCATACAGATTGTACCCAGGGGATCCAGGTGCTTCCTGGGGTCCAGCGTCAGCCGTCCCATCCACTTTGCCGTCGGATCGCCGCATTTCAGCGCCACGTAGCCATGGGCGCACTCATGGATAATCAGGCTGAACAGGATACATACCGCCACATAGATCAGTGTAATGATCGTTCCGCCCGGATCGGACGTCAGTCCGTTCAGGATGCTTCTTATTCCGGAAAACAACAGGTTCACACTCCTTCAGGATTGGCTCTTCTCAGCAGCTCCGCTTCGTCGATCGTTTCGATTCCGAGGCTCTGCGCTTTGGTCAGCTTGCTCCCTGCGTCCTCACCGACCACCACAAACGCTGTTTTTTTGCTTACGGAACCGGCTGCGTTGCCGCCCCGGCTTCGGATCAGGTCTTCCGCCTGTTTGCGGCTCAGCGTGGGCAGGGTGCCCGTTACCACAATACTCAGGCCGGAGAAAACGCCGTCCGAAACAGCCTGTATTTCAGCCGGATGTACCCCGGCGGCAAACAGCCTGTCAATCATTTCGTTGTTTTCGGGAAAACTGAAGTATTCGGTAATGCTGGCAGCCACTACGTCCCCGATGTCGGGAATGGCAGTCAGCGCTGCTTCGTCCGCCTTCTTCAGTTTCTCCAGGGTGCCGAAATGCTGCGCAAGGTCCCTCGCCGTTTTCCGGCCCACATTCGGGATTCCCAGCGCAAACAGGAAAGCGTCCAGCTGGCAGTGTTTGCTCTTTTCCAGCGCTTCCGTAAGATTCGCCGCCTTTTTCTCCTTGAATCCGTCCAGCATCAGGAAATCCATCGGAGTCAGCATGTATAGGTCCGCGGGCTGTTTTACGCCCATCTGGTCATACAGCTGTCCGGCTGTCTTCTCGTTGAATCCGTCGATGTCCATCGCTTCACGCCCGGCAAAATGGGCCAGCCTGGCAACCGCCTGCGGACGGCATGTATCCCTGTTCATGCAGAACAGGTGCGCGCCGCGTTCGGTCAGTCTGCTTCCGCATGCCGGACAGAACTCCGGTTTTTCAATCTTTTTTTCGTCCGGATTCGGATCCCCGGCCCGTCCCATGATCTCCGGAATCACGTCGTTGCTGCGGCGGATCCAGACATCACATCCGATCGCCACATTCTTCCGCTGGATATCACCCAGGTTGTTCAGCGTCGCCCTGCGTACCGTAACGCCGTAAAAATCCACGGGTTCCACGTGAGCCAGCGGTGTCAGCTTGCCGGTTCGTCCGAGCTCCCAGGTTACGTCCAGCAGCTTCGTCACGGCTTCTTCAGCCTTGAATTTATAGGCGACAGCCCACCGGGGGAACTTTTCCGTATAACCCATCTGTTCACGCAGTCTGTAATCCCCGACTTTGATGACTACACCGTCAATCAGCCAGTCCAGTTCACTCCTGTGCGCTTCGATATCCCGGATGCACGCTTCGAGGGCTTCCCGGCCCTTGCTGCTGCCGAGATACGGGCTGACCTGGAATCCGTTCTCCCTCAGAAAATCCAGCATACCGGGCTGGCTGTCGTACGGGGGATTTTCAATCGTGCCCACCTGGTAGAAAAACGCGTCAAGATGCCTGGAGGCAGTCACTGCGGGATCCAGGTTCCGCAGCGCGCCGGCCGCGGCGTTCCGTGCGTTCTTGAGCGGTTCTTTCGCGGTTTTATTGTATTTTTCGAGCGTGCTCAGGCGCATGATGCATTCACCCTGCACCTCAAGCAGCCCTTTGTAGGGAATCCGCTTCGGCAGCGTGTGAATCGTCATGGCCTGGGGAAGAATCGCCTCGCCGACAACGCCGTTCCCGCGGGTCGCGGCCTGTGTCAGTTCCCCGTCCTGATAGGTCAGGTTAAGCGTCAGGCCGTCAAATTTATACTCAAGATAATACTGCAGATTCTCCTTCTCCGCGAGCTTTTCCGTCCTCAAAACCCAGGCATCCAGTTCTTCCATGCTCTGCACTTTATCCATGGACCAAAGCGGGCTGATATGACGATGCTGCGCAAAGCTGTCAAGCGTTGCGTCGCCGACTCGGATCGTCGGGGAATCCGGCAGAACTGTTCCGGTTTCAGACTCCAGCTGCTTCAGCTCGTCATATAGTTTGTCATACTGCATATCGGAGATGATGGGATCATCCATGACATAATAGGCATGAGCCGCTTTGTTCAGATATGCGGTCAGTTCTCTCATCCGCTCCAGTTTCTCGTTCATTCCGTTTCCTCCGTCTTTACGATCGGGGCAATTGAAAGAGCCAGTTCTTTTTCCCCGGCTGTGTCAAACAGGATCCGTATCCTGGCTTCCTTTCCGATTCCGCTGACTTCTTTAACAATACCGGCCCCGAATTTCGGATGTCGAACCCTGTCCCCGGGAGCAAACAGTTTCTGCATGGCTGAGTCGGCAAACTGATGGGCTTTGCTTCCTGCAAACCCCCGCGATACGCCGGGAATACTGCTGAGGTCATGCCCTTTGATCTTCAGCTTCGGTTTGCCGAGAGACGACGCGGATACGCTCGTCCGTGGTTCTGCATCCGGGAAATCCTGGATTTCCCAGCCGTCGCTCTCATACCGACGGTTAAGCTGCGCCGCCGGCCGTCCGGTGCCAAACCGGGCGCTGTGCGAGAACTCTTCCCTGATTAAACGCGGCGGAATCTCCTCCAAAAAACGGCTTGGCGGATTATGGCCATACTGGTTATACAGCATCCGCTCCGACGCCCGCGTCAGAAAAAGCCGCTTGCGAGCCCTTGTAATGCCCACATACATCAGCCGCCGTTCTTCCTCCAGGCGGTTTTCTTCCTCCATACTGCGTGCCGATGGAAAGATGCCTTCCTCCATCCCGGGAATGAACACATTGTCAAATTCCAGGCCTTTTGCGCTGTGGAGCGTCATCAGGACCGCATATCCGTTCTGTCCTTCTTCCCTGTCAAGATCTGTAACAAGCGCTACATTTTCCAGATATTCTTCCAGTCCCGCCCCTTCGGTTATCTGTGCAAACTCATGCACGGATCCGCGGAATTCCTGGATGTTTTCAATGCGGGCCATGGCCTCGTCAGTATCCTCTTTACGGTACTGCTCCTCCAGACCTGTAATCCGGATCATTTCATCAATAAATGCCTCCAGTTCCATGCTTTCTTTCATGGCGCACAGCATCGTCATCATCCGGAAAAACTCGTTGACGCTGTTCTTCGCCCTGCTGCCCAGATCTTCAGGCAGCACCGCCAGGGCGGCGTACAGGGGTATCCCCTGGCCGGCCGCGTGTTCCGTCAGGAGCTGTACGGTTGTATCGCCGATGGAGCGTTTCGGCACATTGATAATCCGTGTCAGCGACACGTCATCCGCCGGGTTGGCAATCACCCGCAGATAAGCCAGAATATCCTTGATTTCCTTGCGTTCGTAAAACTTCTGTCCGCCGAAAACCTTGTACGGGATTCCGGCCTGCATCAGCACTTCTTCAGGAATACGGCTCTGCGCGTTTGTCCTGTACAGAATCGCCATTTCTCCCAGCGGCGCGCCGGCCTTTCTGAGGTCCTGCATCTGCTGTACGATCCACGCGGCTTCTTCCCGTTCATCCTGCGCGCAGTAGACCCTGATCTGTTCACCCGCTCCGTGCTCGGTCCACAGGGTTTTGTCTTTCCGCCCCTCATTATGAGCGATCACCTGGTTCGCCGCGTCCAGGATGGTCCCGGTGGAACGGTAATTCTGTTCCAGTTTGATCACCGTCGCGTCGGGATAATCGTTCTCAAACTCAAGGATATTCCTGATATCGGCTCCCCGCCAGCCGTAGATGCTCTGGTCGTCGTCGCCGACGACGCAGAGGTTGCGGCTTTCCGCTGTCAGCAGCCGGATCAGTTCATACTGGGTCCGGTTCGTATCCTGGTATTCGTCCACCAGCACATACCGGAATCGATGCCTGTACATTTCCAGGACAGGCGGATGGTCCGCAAGCAGGATCAGCGTTTTCAGCAGCAGATCGTCAAAATCCAGCGCGTTCAGCGATTTCATCCGTTTTTCATATTCGGTCATGACATCGTGAATCATGGAGTTCCGTCTGTCCCTGAAGGATTTCTGGAACCATTCATCCGGCGTCAGCATCTTGTTTTTGGCGTCACTGATTTTCGCCCGGATTTCTTTCACGGGCAGGAACCGGTCGTCAATATTCTGCTGTTTCAGAATTTCTTTCAGCACGCGCTGCTGATCGTCATCGTCATAAATAGTGAAGGACCGGCTGTATCCGATCTTCTCAATATCCCTTCTCAGGATTCTCGCGCAGGTGGAATGGAATGTGCTGATCCAGGCTTCTTCCGCTTTTTCAGCGCCGATCAGCTGCTCAACCCTGTTCTTCATTTCCTTTGCGGCTTTGTTGGTGAAGGTCAGGGCAAGAATGCTCCATGCGGGAACACCGTGATCAATCAGGTTGGCTACCCGGTAGGTCAGGGCGCGGGTTTTCCCGCTCCCGGCACCTGCCAGGATCAGAACCGGTCCTTCCAGCGTCTCAGCGGCACGCCGCTGTTCGGGATTCAGTGCTGTCAGATCCATGCTTATTTCTCTTCTCCCATTGCTTCCAAGACCCGGCGGTATCCATCCGCACCGTAGGTCAGGGAACGGTTTACACGGGAAATCGTTGCGCTGGAAGCTCCGGTTTCATCCGCAATCTTCTGGTAGGTCTCTTTCTTGTCAAGCAGATAGGCCACTTCCAGCCGCTGGCTGATGCTCTTGATCTCCGGAATCGTGCACAGATCCTCAAAAAAGCGATAGGCGTCCTCCGTGTTCTGCAGCGTAAGGATTGCTTTCATCAGCAGATCGGTCTGTGTATTCCTGATTTTCGGCTCAAACATAACGTCACTTCCCGTATAATTTCACACTTTAGCGTGCGAATATATGATACCATAAATTATCGAAAAAAATGTGTATATAATGTTACGTTTTTCATAATCCGTCTTTCTGATAACAGAGATTCTGCCGGTTTTTGGTTTCCTGCCGGAATCATTTCAGGGAGCCTGTGTAAATGTTCCGCTTTTTGTACCGGCCTGTCAATTTCTCCCTTGACACTTGTGTATATCTCTTCTAAACTGAATTATTCCATATTGCTGAAAGGTGGAATTCCGATGGCGTTTGTCGATGAAAATTTCGGTATCAATGTATTTAATGATTCCGTAATGCGCCAGCGTCTCCCGAAAGAAACGTACAAAACCCTCCATAAAACCATTGATGAAGGCCGCCGGCTTGATCCGCAGGTTGCCAGCGTTGTGGCGAACGCCATGAAGGACTGGGCCCTTGAACGCGGTGCCACTCATTATACCCACTGGTTCCAGCCGCTCAATTCCGTAACGGCTGAAAAACACGACGCGTTCATCACCCCCGTGGACGGCGGCCGTGTCATTCAGGAGTTTTCCGGCAAGGAACTCGTCAGGGGTGAAGCGGATGCCTCCTCCCTGCCCAGCGGCGGACTCCGCTCGACCTTTGAAGCCCGCGGTTATACCGCTTGGGATCCCACTTCCTATGCCTTTATCAAGGAACATGTCCTGTGCATTCCCACGGCTTATTGTTCCTACGGTGGCGAAGCCCTCGATAAAAAAACGCCTTTGCTTCGTTCCATGGAAGCGCTGAATAAACAGGCGGTCCGGATCCTGAAGCTCTTCGGCCGTCTGGACGCCACCCGCGTCACGCCCACCGTCGGGCCTGAACAGGAATATTTCCTGATTGAAAAATCCCTCTATGACCGCCGCAGCGACCTGATCTTTGCCGGACGTACCCTCTTCGGCGCTCCCGCGCCCAAGGGCCAGGAACTGGGCGATCATTTCTTCGGCACGATCAAATCCCGTGTCCAGGCTTTTATGACAGAACTGAACGAAGAACTCTGGAAAGTCGGTGTGCTCGCGAAGACGGAGCATAACGAAACCGCACCGGCACAGCACGAAATGGCTCCGATCCATTCCATCGTCAACGTGGCCTGCGACCATAACCAGCTGACCATGGAGATCATGAAGAAAGTGGCCCGCCGTCACGGTCTCCACTGCCTTCTGTCCGAAAAACCCTTTGCCGGCGTGAACGGCAGCGGCAAGCATAACAACTGGTCCATGTCCACCAATACCGGCTATAACCTGCTTGAGCCCGGCGACAGCCCTCATGAGAGCGCCCAGTTCCTGCTCTTCCTTACTTCCGTCATCAAGGCCGTGGATGATTACCAGGACCTGCTCCGCGCTTCCGTCGCATCCGCGGGCAACGACCACCGCCTTGGCGGCTGTGAGGCCCCACCCGCCGTCATCAGCATTTTCCTCGGTGACGAACTGACCGAGATTCTGGACGCGCTGGAAGCCGGTTCCCATTACGACGGGCGTGAAAAAACCGATATGACCATCGGCGTCCATATGCTGCCGAAATTCCCGAAGGACACCACCGACCGGAACCGGACCTCTCCCTTCGCCTTTACCGGCAACAAGTTCGAATTCCGCTCCCTGGGCTCATCCGATTCCATATCCGACGCGAATGTCGTCCTGAACACGATCGTCGCGGAAAGCCTGCGCCAGTTCGCCGACGAACTGGAGAAAGCGGAGGACTTCCGTTCCGCCCTCCATGACCTGATCGTGCGCACCATTCATGATCATAAGCGGATCATCTTCAACGGCAACAACTATACCGATGAGTGGCTGAAGGAAGCGGAAAACCGCGGCCTGGCCCGGCTGGATTCCGCTGTGGATGCCCTGCCCTGCTATACGGCTGAAAAAAACATCCGCCTGTTTGAAACCCATAAGGTGCTGTCCGAATCCGAGCTCCGTTCCCGCCGGGATATCGGCTTGGATTCCTACGCCAAGATCATCGCCATTGAAGCCAATACCATGATCATGATGGCCCGCCGCCAGATTCTTCCGGCTGTCCTGCGTTTTACCGGCGATATGGCGTCCGCGTCCCGGAACATCCGGGAGATCGGTGCCGAATGCGCCAGCGGACCGGAACTGGTCGCCACCCTCAGCGCGACGGTGGACCGGCTGAGCAGCGACCTGCTGCGGCTGGAATCCGTCGTGCGGGAGCGTCCCGCCGGAGATGACCCGCTGGCCGACGCCCGTTATATGCATGATCACGTTCTTCCTGCCATGGCGGACCTCAGAAAGTCGGCGGATACGCTGGAGACCCTGACCGATCGCAGCTACTGGCCCTTCCCGACTTATGATGAACTGCTGTTCAGCATCTGATCCGGTTTTGAAACAGGCCCCGGGCATGAAGCCCGGGGCCTGTGTTTCTGTTCGGAAATCACAAAGGATTCAGATTGCCTGTTTATCCCTTTTTCGCCCGGTCGAATACCAGAACCCATCCTTCCGGTTCTTTCACGATCTGGTGCGTATCGACAGACACGCCCATATCAACAGCCGGCGCCTCCCGGATTCGTTCGTCGGTCATGTAAGCGAGATAATCCTTCAGTTCCTTTCCTTCCCGTGCCATCGGCTGGTGGGAGCAGAGCACTTTCCGGATTTCCGTCCCTTCGGCTTCCAGCGTTTGAATCAGCGTTTTCATGTTTTCCCGCCAGCCCAGGACGTCTTTTGACGTCGGAAACCACATCCAGGTGCAGGGGTTCCAGTCGTCTCCGGTCAGGATCAGTCCGTATTCGGCAATGAACACCACGATACTTCCGGGCGTATGCCCCGGAACATGAATGATGCGGACAGTCATCCCGCCCAGGTCTTCCTCCAGGCTTTCAAAGCCGCCGGTACAGGACTGGAACCGGATTGTTTTGGGAAGCGGGATCACAGCGTCCATAAAGTCATCCGGAACAGGCACACCCCGTTCGGCTGCCTGGCTCTTCACCTTTTTCCGCTGCTCTTCTCCGGTCCGCAGGATGAATTCTTCCGTATCCTCCCGACACATCCATGTCCTGTCAAACCAGCGGGCGCCCAGCACATGGTCATGATGCCCGTGGGAAAGGTATACTTTCACCGGTTTATCCGTCAGTGTTTTCACACAGGCGCCCGCGTCCTCCGTCCCGTATCCGGTGTCGAACAGAATCGCCCGTTCGTCTCCTTCGATCAGCGTAAAGCTGACGCCCATGGCGTCCGTGATGTGATACACGCCGGGGAATACTTCATTCTGCCGGAACATCGATATCCTCCTGTGAAAAGGACAGCCGCCTGACGCGGCTGTCCCCTGTTTTTTGTTTCCTGATTATCCCTTATATCCGATTTCGTCGGCCAGCTTCTTTTCGATGACGACGGTCGCGTCCCGGTGCAGTCTCATAAAGGTGCAGGGGCACTTCGGGTCGATCTTGTCCTCAATCAGCAGCTTGGTCGCCGCTTCCTGTTTGTTTCCGCTGATGATCATAATCAGGCGCTTCGCACGCATGATATTGCCCATACCCATCGTCACCGCATGGGTCGGCACGTCTTCCTTGCTGTCAAAGAAGCGTTTGTTGGCTTCAATAGTGGAATCGTCCAGGGTTTCCTCATGGGCCCCGTCATACAGGGTCTCTCCGGGCTCGTTGAATCCGAGGTGTCCGTCCGGACCGACGCCCAGCACCTGGATTTCAATCTCGGTCTTGTCCAGGATATCGTTGAACTCTTTCAGGTTCGCGGCCACGTCGCCGGTTCCCTTGGCAACATACGTGTTCGCCTTGTCGATGTTAATATGATCGAACAGGTTGTCGTTCATGAAATAGCGGTAGCTCTGGTCATGGGTGCCGTCCAGGCCCACATATTCATCCAGGTTCACGCTGTGGATTTTGCTGAAATCCAGGCCTTCTTCCTTGCAGCGGCGGGCAAGTTCCTTGTACATTCCCACAGGGCTGGAACCGGTCGCGAGGCCCAGCGTGCATTCCGGGTTTTCCCGCACGATCTTTTCGATAATGTCCGCTGCCTTGCGGGCGCCGTCTTCGTAGTCCTTTGCGATGATAACCTTCATTGTCATTTCCCCCTTGAAATGATAATTATTTTGAAGATTCTTTCATTTCTGTCCAGGCGGATCCGGATTTTGCCCGGGTTCTTCCTGAATGAACGGAAGGATCTTTCAGACTTTGGCCACGACTGTTCCGTTGTCCTTCCAGATGCTCTTTTCCGGGATGGTGCCCCGCACACAGGAGGTCGGATACACGTTGGAATCCCGTCCGATGACCGTACCGGGATTCAGCACGCTGTTGCAGCCCACTTCCACGCGGTCCCCGAGCATCGCACCGATCTTTTTCCGCCCCGTTTCGATCTTCTCATCCCCGCACTTCACCGTCACCAGCAGTTTGTCGCTTTTGACGTTGGAGGTAATGGACCCGGCGCCCATATGGCTCTTGTATCCCAGGATACTGTCGCCGACGTAATTGTAATGCGGTACCTGAACGTTGTCAAAGAGAATTACGTTCTTCAGCTCGGTGCTGTTGCCGACCACGCAGTGGTCGCCCACCAGCGCGCTGCCGCGGACGAAGGCGCCGGGGCGCACTTCGGTCTCATGGCCGATGATTGCCGGCGCGCCGATGTAGTTGTTCGGGTAAATTTTCGCGTCTTTGGCGATCCATACGTTTTCGCTGACTTCGTCATATTCGTCCTTCGGCAGGGTTTTGCCCAGCTCGATGATGAAATCCTTGATTTTGTCCAGGGCTTCCCAGGGGTATTCCGTGTTTTCCAGGATCGGAGCCGCTTTGCTGTGGCTCAGGTCAAACAGATCTTTCGTCTTCAGCATTATTTTTTCACCTCAATCAGATGTCCGCTTTCCTTCATCGCGTTGATGATATAGTCGACATATTTCTCACAGTCTTCCAGACTGGTCGCTTCGCTCATGACGCGGAGCACCGGCTCGGTTCCGCTCTTCCGGAGCAGCACCCGGCCTGTATCGCCCAGCTGTTCGGTGCATTCGTTCACGGCGTCCATCACTTTCTGTTCCGCCAGGGTGCCGTCCTTGTCGTCCACGACTACATTCTTCAGTACCTGGGGATACATCTTGCACCCTTCTGCCAGCACGGAAAGCGGCAGCTGGGTATCGATCATCACTTCCATGAGCATTATCGCGGTGATCAGGCCGTCGCCTGTCCGGGCATGTTTCCTGAAAATGATATGTCCGCTTTGCTCGCCGCCGATCAGGTGGTTGTACGCCTTCATGTTTTCATAAACATAGCGGTCGCCGACAGCGGTCTTTTCATAGTTGATGCCGGCCGTATCCAGCGCCTTGTACAGGCCGAAATTGCTCATGATGGTGGTCACAACGGTGTTGCTCGGCAGCTGTCCTTTGCCCTTGAGATATTTGGCGCAGATATACATGATCTTGTCGCCGTTGACCTCGTTGCCGTTTTCATCCACGGCAAGGCAGCGGTCCGCGTCGCCGTCAAAGGCGAATCCCACGTCCAGTTTGTTTTCTTTCACATATTCCTTCAGGGATTCAATATGCGTGCTGCCGCATCCCTTGTTGATGTTCAGGCCGTCGGGCTTGTCGTGAATGACGTATGTTTTGGCGCCCAGGGCATTGAAGACCGCCGGTCCGATCATCCAGCTGCTGCCGTTGGAGCAGTCCAGCGCTACTTTATGATCGTCAAACGGCCGCGTCGCGAGATTGGTCAGATAGCCGATATACCGGTTCCGGCCGGTATAAAAGTCGACCGTGCAGCCGATTTTGTCTTCGGCGGCGAAGGGAATCTCTTCGGTCTTTCCGTCGATATAGTCTTCGATCGCGTCCTGCAGGTCGTCGTCCATCTTTTCGCCTTTGCCGTTCATCAGCTTGATGCCGTTATCGTAGAAGGCGTTATGGCTGGCGGAAATCATCACGCCGCAGTCGAAGTTTTCCGTACGCGTAATATAGCTGACGCAGGGCGTCGTTGTAACATGGAGCAGATAAGCGTCCGCACCCGAAGAAGAAATGCCGGCAGCCAGGGCGCTCTCATACATATAGGATGAACGCCGCGTATCCTTTCCGATTACGATCCGCGCTTTGTCATCAAGATGCTTTTTTCCGTAATACCAGCCGATATACCGTCCGGTTTTAAATGCGTGTTCCGCCGTCAGGACGACGCCGGCTTTACCGCGGAATCCGTCTGTGCCAAAGTATCTGCCCATGTTATTCCTCCTTATGATGATTGATGATAAAGGTTACAAGCAGCGGTTTTGCCACAAAAACCAGATGTATTATAACGTCTTAATTTTGTCTTGTCAATACAATATATTGTGGATATTATTTTCTTCCATCCCCAGTTATGCATGTCCATTCGCTTCCGGTACGTTGTTTGACATCCTCTTATCCTGTGTGTAGAATAATTTTGATCTTATTTTGACGTCTGTTTCCATCTGCTTCAGAAAGGCTGTGATCATATGAAAAAAGGATTGACAGGGATCATCA
>CAZUXV010000055.1:0-16209 GCA_964624445.1 uncultured Oscillospiraceae bacterium
AACCATTCAGCGCAGCGGGAAGATGCTGCTTTCGCTGATTAACGACGTGCTGGATTATTCGAGAATTGAAGCGGGAAAGATGGAGATCGTTGAGGAGGACTACCGCCTGAGCGACCTGATTGCGGACGTCGCGCTGATCGCGAAGGAGAGGGCCGAACAAAAGGGTCTTGAATGCACCGTTTCCATCGGCTATCCGATTCCGGACGGACTGCATTCGGACGAAGTCCGGATCAAACAGATCCTGCTGAACCTGATCAGCAACGCCGTCAAATATACCGATGAAGGCGGCATCGGGATCACCGTGGGCGGAACCTACCGCGACGATGAGACCTTTGAACTGGAGTTTGAGGTCCGGGATACGGGACGGGGAATCAGGGAGGAAGATCTGAAGCACCTGTTTGAGGCGTTCAGCCGCAGCGACATGAAGAAGAACCGGAACATTGAAGGGACGGGTCTCGGCCTGGCGATCGTAAAGAGCATTACGGACAGCATGAACGGAACGATCCGGGTTGAGTCCGAATACCGGAAAGGATCCGTGTTCAGCGTCCGGCTGCCGCAGAAGGTGACGGACCGTACGCCCGTTCCCGCCAGGCTGAAAGAAATGCCCGCGGCGGAAGAAACGAAGACGCGGCATCCTTTTACCGCGCCGGAGGCCGCCATCCTCGTCGTGGACGATAACAGACCTAACCTCAGTATTGTAAACGCGTTCCTGAAGGACACAAAAGCCAGGATAGATCTTTGTACAAACGGCAGAGAAGCCGCGGACAGGTGCCGGAAGACAAAGTATGACCTGATCCTGCTGGACCACATGATGCCGGAACCGGACGGCATCCAGACTCTGGAGATGATCCGGACGGACTCCGAATCGCTGAACCGGGATACCGCGGCGGTGGTGCTGACGGCAAACGCGCTGAGCGGAAGCCGGCAGATGTACCTGAAGGCCGGATTTACGGACTACCTGGCCAAGCCACTGGAAGCGGACGTGCTGGAGGATACGGTCCGCAGGCTGCTGCCGGCTGAAAAAGTCCGTGACGCGGCGGACGGTGAACAGGAACAGGAGGAAGAGGTCATGGAATTCGAGGCCTCCGGTTCGGAAGATGTTCCCGGAAACGAAATCCCCGAAGCCCTGCGGAAAATTCAGGGAGTGGACGCGGATGAAGCGCTGCTTCATACCGGCGGAAACGGGTCGTTGCTGAAAGAAATCCTCTGGGATATTGCTTCGGCAGCGCCTGAGGCGGCGAATGAGCTGCGGCAGGCCGCGGAGAGCAAGGACTATGAAAAGTACCGGATTACGGCCCATTCCATCAAAGGCCTGATGTCAACAATCGGCGCCCGCGAGATAAGCGCGGCGGCCAAACGGCATGAATATGCCGCAAAGAACGGAGAATACGTCTTCATCGGGGAGCATTACGGTTCATTCGCGAAGAGCTATGAAACGCTTTGCTTCCAGATCCTGGAAGCGTTGAAAGAAAAGGGAAAATAGAGCTTGACAGCGCTGCCGGCTTCCATTATGATGAAGAAAAGTACGTACAACCGGAGGAACAAATGAAAACAGGCGCATTTCATACCGGTTTATATCCCAACTATCTGGCTGAAGCCGGCGTCAGCGATGAAGCTGCCCGGGAAAAAGTAAACAGCGCGTTTCAGACCATCTTTTTCGATCCGGAAGAGAATTTCTGCCATCATACGGATGAAGACGCGTGGTGCATGGTGGATACCGGAAACATCGACGCACGGACCGAAGGCATGAGCTACGGGATGATGATGTGCGTCCAGGTGGACCGGAAGGATATTTTTGACAAGCTGTGGACATTCACGGAACGGTATATGCTGATGAAGCAGGGACGGGGAGAAGGATATTTCCGCTGGTCCGTACATATTGACGGAAGTTCGAATTCCGAAGGCCCGGCTCCTGACGGCGAAGAGTATTTCGCCATGGCGCTGTTTATGGCGTCCGCCAGGTGGGGAGACGGCGAGGGAAGCTTTAACTATTCCGCGAGGGCCAGGGAGATCCTGCGACACTGCGTTCATCAGCACGAGATCGTTCCCGGGGGCGAACCCATGTGGGAGCCGGAGAACAGGCTGATCCGCTTTATTCCCGAGATGAAGATCTCTGATCCGAGTTATCATCTGCCCCATTTCTATGAACTGTTCGCGCTGAAAGCGAACGAGGAGGACCGGGAATTCTGGAAACAGGCGGCGGAAGCCAGCCGAAAGTATATTGAGATCTCCGCCCATCCCGTGACGGGCCTGAGCCCTGAATACGCCGGTTACGACGGACAAACGGTGCTGCTGTTCCGGAAACCGTGGGTTTATTATTCAGACGCGTACCGGGTTGCCGAGAATATCGCGCTGGACAGGATCTGGTTCGGGGCCGAACCGGCGCTGGACGATGTGGAAACAAGGATCCAGGATTTCTTCGCGAAACAGAACATGGACGATCTCAGGGCCTATGAACTGGACGGAACGCCCCAGAGCGAACCCGCGATGCATCCGACGGCCATTAAGGCGGTACTCGGCGCGGCGTGCGTCGGGAGCAGCTCGGAAGCAAGGGGACGCTTCCTGAAGCAGTTCACCGAGCTTCCGATGCGAAAGGGCAAGCGGCGCTACTATGACAACTGTCTGTATTTCTTCTGTTTGCTGATGCTGACAGGCAACTATAAAATTTATATCTGAGGAGGAAAAAGCGCATGATCTGGTATGTCAATGCAAACGCTCCCCGGGAGGGAAACGGCCTGAAGGAAACGCCCTTCCGGTTTATCAACGACGCGGCCAGGATCGCAAAGCCCGGAGACGAGATTGTCGTGGCGCCGGGTGTATACCGGGAGTATGTCAATCCGGTTTACGCCGGCGAAGAGGACGCCCGTATCGTATACCGCAGCGAGAAACCGCTGGGCGCAGTGATCACCGGCGCGGAGACGCTGACAGGGTGGACAAAGGTCAAAGGCAATGTCTGGACCGCCCGGGTCAGCAACGGGATTTTCGACGCGTACAATCCCTATATTGAAAAGGTGGAAGGCGACTGGTACTTCTCTCCGATTGTCCGCCATACCGGTTCGGTATACCTGAACGACCTGGCGATGTACGAATGCTCCAGCCTGAAAGAATGCCAGGCCGGAAAACCGGATCCCCACGCCTGGAACCAGGAAGAAGCGAAATATCTCTGGTATTGCGAGCAGGACGGGGACGAAACGGTTTTCTACGCCAACTTCCAGGGAAAGAACCCGAATGAACAGAAAGTGGAGATCAGCGTCCGGCGCAACGTCTTTATGCCGGACAGGACCGGAATCGGATATATCACGGTCAGCGGATTCGTCATTACCAAGGCCGCAACGACCTGGGCCCCGCCGGCCGCTTACCAGGACGGCATGATCGGACCCCACTGGTCCAAAGGATGGATCATTGAAGACTGTGAAGTCAGTAACAGCAGGTGCTGCGGAATCTCCCTGGGCAAATACCTGGATCCCGAGAACGACATGTATTTCTACCGGAAAAAGGTCAAGAGCCCGACCCAGATGGAACGGGACGCGGTGTGCCGCGGACAGTATCACGGCTGGCTGAAGGAAAAAGTGGGCAGCCATATCGTCCGCCGGTGCAACGTGCATCACTGCGAGCAGACGGGCATCGTCGGCCGGATGGGCGGCGTGTTCTCGATCATCGAGGACTGCCATATCCACCATATCTGCAACAGCCAGCAGCTGGGCGGCGCGGAGACGGCGGGCATCAAGCTGCACGCGGCCATCGACGTGACGATCCGGCGGAATCACATCCACAACTGCATTATGGGCGTATGGCTGGACTGGGAGGCCCAGGGCGCACGGATCAGCCAGAACCTGATGCACGACAACTGGCGGCCCGAAGGGCTTGAACAGGCCCGGGGCGCCATGTTCTCCACGGATATTTTTATCGAAGTGGGCCACGGACCGACGCTGATCGACAACAACGTGCTGATGAGCCCGGTAGGGATCACAATTCCTTCCGAAGGCATCGCGTGCGTGCATAACCTGATCCTCGGCGGGTTCAGCTTGATCAACAGCGGTGTGTACAGCATTGTAAACTGTCAGCGGGAGCCGAGTTATACGCCTTATAATATCCGGCACAGGACCGAGGTGGCCGGTTTTATGACGATCCTGCACGGAGACGACCGGATTTACAACAACCTGTTCATCCAGGCGTACCCGGTCAGGGACAAAACAAAGAAGCCGACAGATGCGGATCATCCATTTGTCGGCACGGCGCCTTTCGATATTTTCCCGACCTACGAAGAGTGGAGTGCTCCCTTCAGGGGCGAAGGCGGACCCGATATGGGCGCACTGGCCAAGGCACATTTCGGTCATCTGCCGGTCTGGGTGGAAGGCAACGCATACTTCGGCGGAGCCACGGTCTGCAAACACGAGCTGCACAAGCTGAGCGACAAACGAAGCAAGGTGACCATCGAACTGGTTGAAAAAGACGGGAAATACAGCCTGAAGACGAACGTTTTCGGCAAACTGAAGGACTTCAGGGACGGCATCATCTGCACGGAGACGCTGGGCAGGGCGTTTGAGCCGGAACAGCGGTTTGAAAATCCGGACGGAACGGATATTGTTTTTGACAGGGATTATTTCGGTAACCACCGCGGAACCGAGACGATCCCCGGCCCCTTCGCCAGCGCTGAAGACGCAGAAAAGATCCTGTACTGACCTGAACAGAAAGAAGCGGCCGTCCCGGCAAGGGACAGCCGCGTGTTTTTTTTAAGCCCCGCAGGATTCGAAACGGTGTCCGTGATAGTCGGAGTCTGACACTCTATCCAACTGAGCTACGGGCGCTCAACGCGGGATATTGTATCTGTTTCCGCGGGAATTGTCAAGACTGGGGTCAAACCCGTTTTCGCAGTGTTCCGCCGATTTCAAAGGCGACAGAATCGTTGACGATACCGGAGAGACGGTATTCGCTGCCTTTCAGGATCCGGCGCAGGGTGACGGTATGGTCCGGAAGCACTTCATGATTATAATTCAGGACAATGCGTTCAGGCTCAAAGGCGGTCATCAGTTCAATCCCGAGGGTATTGCACAGCCAATCGGCATAACGCGTATTATTGACATGACCGTTGACGTCGATATCGGTATAGACCGGATGGCAGGTGGTGACGAACTCTTCGCCCTGGAGATTGCCCACGGTGGCGGGAAGATTCATGGGCACGGAGAGATCCTTGTTATCCGGAATCAGTTTGCCGATATCGCCCGGCGGAAGCATACGGCGGGTGTTCAGATCCAGAAGAAGCCAGAGTGTACCGGCTTTTCCGACCATCTCGCCGCGGGTATCCGTGAAGATATAGTAACGGGGAAAGAAGCAGATGCGCGTAGGGGTCGGGAAGGTATGGACCGTAATCTTTTCGCTGACGGAGGGATATCGGTCCATATGCAGTTCAGAGCGGGAAAGGACCCAGACGATATTCTTTTTGACAAGTTCTTCCCGGCCGCAACCCAGGAGCATGCTGTGGGTTCCGGCCACATCCTGCATGGTTTCCAGGATGGCGCTGGGACGCCATTTTTCGTTCAGGTCACAGTCGCGGGGACGAAGTGTAAAGGTCTCATCATAGGTATTAACCATAACAGCCTCCGTTTAATGAATGGATTTCAGATAATCTGTCAGGTCGTTGAACGGATCAAGAGGCGCATCCTTTTTCAGGTACAGGGGATGATGGGGATGGCCCGCCTTGCTGCGGGGACCGGCGGTGAACCAGAGGGCGCTGAACCGCTGCCCGATGGACGCCATGTCCAGTACACAGCCGGGCAGGTAGGCGCGTTTTTCGATGATCGCTCCCCAGGCGGCCCAGAGATGCGGGGGAGATGAAAACTGTGAAAGAAGCCAGGTGAAGGCTTTCATATTCTCCCTGTGAAGGACGGGATTCAGTTCCCGTTCCATATCGTCGGGGTCTGTTGCGCGCTGGGCATAGACGTTGAACATGACAAAGGAATCATATCCGTTGTGAAGTGCGATCCGTTCCGCGGATTTCAGCGTATTGTCAAGCCGGTCGGGAATGGCCGTGGAAGGGTTGATTCCGATGCAGATCAGGGGATTGCTGCCCCGGGTACCGAGCAGATACCGGTATTCACTGTAGTGGTCGGGTACGTAAAGCCAGCGGCTGCGGTCAAAATCCGATGCAGTCGGAATCAGCGCCTCTTCAAAAGAGAGGACGCCGGCATGGGCTGTATCGGACGACGGAACGTGACGCATATCAGGACAGAGGACGGATCAGGATCAGGGGCGTCAGCTCGTCGCCCTGGCCGGAAGGATTGTCAGCCATGGCCTCCTGGATCTGATCATCCGTGAGCGGAAAATCTGTACATTTTCCCAGCTGATTCTGGTCTATATCGTTTGCATCCATCAGAACAACGGGAATACCGGTCTTTTTTTCCAGTTCATCGCACAGTTCCTGAGCGTTCTCATTGTTGACAAGCGCAAGGTCTTTATAACGGTCGAAGGAGGACCGGTAGTAGAAACCGTCGATCCCGGCTACGCCTTTACCGACGATTTTGTAGAACAGTCCTTTGACCCCGAAAGGCTTGGTCACGGCGGAAACGACGGAAGCGAAGACTACGCGGGGTGCCCCGACCATGTTGATGGCCAGCTGAAGCTTGTAAGGATCATGCATACCGATCCCGGCAACCGTTTCACTGGCGTGGGGTGAAAGGAGCTTCGCCCAGAATCCCGGTTTAATCTGTTCTTTGGTGAAAACATTGCGGGTGCACATCGCCATGACCTTGGCGCCGAAGGAAAGGACGTCCCCCTTCCGGTAGAGCGGTAGAACGTACCGTCTGACAATTTCGGCCTGATCCTCTCCAACTTCGATAAAATGGGTCTGGATGGCGTAGCGGTCATATTGGCGGCCATTTTTGCCGGTGAGCGTTCCGCGGTCAAAATAGACGATACCGTTCTGTTCCCGGCGCTGGTCTTCCAGGTTCCTGGATGCATTGCTGCCCATGTGATTTACCTCCGATAGAATCTTCGTGTTAAATTATAGAAGCATAGTTGTTGTATGTCAATCAAAGATTAAACAATATATGTTGTGTTTTCAGACGATTCGGGGTATAATTCTATAATGTGTATATATGGGTTTATGCAGAGAGGATGAAGAGAGATGGCAAATCACGCGGCTGAACAGGCGGTTATCCTGATCCCGTCGCTTGAGCCGGATGAACGGCTTCCGGCCTATATACGGAAACTGAAAGAGGGCGGATTCGCCCATATTGTCGTCATTGATGACGGATCCAGCGAAAAGTACCAGCCCATCTTTGAAGAAGTGGACGCGGTGGAAGATACCGTGGTGCTTCACCATGAGGTCAACAGGGGTAAGGGCGTCGCGCTGAAGACCGGATACAAATACATCATGGAAAACATGCCGGATATTACCGGCGTCATTACCGCGGACGCGGACGGACAGCATACGGTGGCCGACTGCCTGCACCTGGCGGAGCAGCTTGAAAAGGGAGAAAGGGCCCTGTATCTGGGCAGCAGGGATTTCAACCTTGAAAATGTCCCGCCCAAAAGCAGAAGCGGGAACAAGATCACCTCGGTCATCTTTAAATTACTGTACGGGCAGTACCTGCCGGACACACAGACCGGCCTGAGGGCGTTCCGGAAGGAAGAGCTGCCCTTTATGGCAGAGGTTGAAGGAGAACGATACGAATATGAAATGAAAGTGCTGATCGCCTGTTCCCGGGCCCGGATTCCGATGATCCCGATCACGATCGAAACGATCTACGAAAACGAGAATGAGGGCACGCATTTCCATCCGATCAGGGACAGCTGGCGGATCTATAAGGTGATATTCGGCAGCTTCATCAAGTTTATGGGATCCAGCCTGTTCTGCTGGGTACTGGATCAGGGGATCTTCAACCTGCTGAACCTGGCTGTGTTCGCAAACGGAGAAAAGAAAAGCGCTGATCTTATCTTGGCGTCCACGGTGATTGCCAGGGTAATCAGCGCGACGGTGAATTTCCTGATCAACCGGAAATATGTTTTCGGAGAACGAGGAAATGCAGGGAAATCCTTTGTTCGGTATGTTATATTGTGCGCTGCGATTATGCTGCTGAGCGCCGGCGGCACATGGCTGCTGAGCCAGACCGGTATGAGCAGCACAATTGCGAAGCTGATTACAGACGCGCTGCTGTATTTCCTCAGCTACCGGTTCCAGGAACGCTGGGTCTTCAAGGAGGAAGTACCGCATGAGTGAGGTGCTCTTCGAAGTTGCCGGCGTGGACGTGACAGTGACTGGTGTATACGCTGTCGTTTCGGTTGTGATTCTGTTCCTGTTTATGGGCCTGTGGCTGATCGGCAGAAAAAAAAGAACCGGAAAAGAAATCTTTGCCGGGCAGGTGATGAACGGCATTGGTTTCGGCCTGCTGCCCGCGCTCGCGGTACTTAAAGCATTCCAGGAAGCGGGAACGGGAACCGGATCGAAAGTGCTCGAGCCGCTTCCCTGCATCCGGTGGCTGAGCGTCAACGGATATTATATGCCCGGACGAATTGAAACATGTGCTGCCGCCGTAATGTTCCTGCTGGTTTGCCTGTGGCTGATCCTCCGGAAAAACGAACTGCCTGACAACGGCGATCTGATCATGATCACGGTATGTATCTGGGCGGCGATCCGCCTGGTGACAGAAGACTTCCGGACTCAGCCGATGAACCTTTTCCGCCTCACATCCTGCGGCACGATTCTTGCCTGCGCGGTGCTCTGGTCAGTGAGACGGGCCAGATACAGCAGAATGACAATCAGAACGGCCGTCGACCTGGCGGCAGTCTGTATCTGTATCGCGATCAACCTGATCACATCGCTGCAAATCGTGAGCGCCGGAAGCGGAATTGCTGACTACGCGGTGAAAACAGGCAGCGCCGCACTACTTCTTCTCCTGACGCTGATGATCGGCGGAGACCTTAGAAGGATTACGCAAAAACAGACGCCGGTACAGCCGGCGCCTGCAATGGGCGACACACAGGTGATCACAAAGGCGTAAAGGTTTTATTTCTTCCGGTTCGGGCATCCGTTCCTGGAACAGTTTTTGCAGGTGTCCAGATCGATGCGGTCTCCGGGGAGCATCATTTCAACGGAGGCGGTGTCGCTGGAAGGCAGGGTGCGGAAACCTAGACGCTCAAAAAAACCTGTAACGCTGAGGGGACAGCAAAGACGCACCTCCCGTGCGGCATGGCTCTGAGCCTTGAAGAGCAGCAGACGCAGGACCAGGTCGCCCAGGCGCCTGTTGCGGCGGTCTTCCAGGACACCGATATCACCCAGCCGGTAAACGCCGTCTTCCCACCAGATACGGCCGGTGGCGACGGGTACCGAATCCTCAAAAACGAGGGTGTTCCAGCTCAGGGCATCGCAGTCATCCGAACCGTGGCCGAATACTGCGGTGCGCACCGGAATAATGTCGGTAAGATCAGAACCAGGGGCAAACCATTTTCCCTGAATCATAGATACTCCTTAGTGAATCAAGAGGGTCAAAGATGGAAAGAAAAAAGATCGAGCGGATCAACGAACTGGCCAGGAAAAAGAAAGCAGGGGGCCTTACGGAAGAAGAAGCTGCCGAGCAGGCAGCGCTCAGGCATGAATACCTTGCCGAATTCCGGGAAAACATGAAAGCGATGCTTGACAACACGGTCATCCAGGAACCGGATGGAACCCGTCACGCCCTGAAACAGAAAGACAATCCGCCGGTTCAATGATAAGGCCGGGGAAGCGGAAAGTCAACTTGTCAAGACGTTTCGGTTTGAGTATAATCTGTTGTTGTTTTCAGGCGCTGAGGCGCTGAAAATAGAAGAGGAGGACATTGAAAAATGGACGAGAACGAAATGAACAGCATGGAAGAGGATATCATTGATTTTGAGGACGAAGACGGAAACGTAATTCCCTTTGCCGTGATTGACTATGTTTTCTATAACGGAGACGAATATGCCTTGCTGACCGAAGTAACGGAAGAAGACGAGGAAGAGGAAAACCAGGAATGCATCGTGTGCCGGATCGACGCAGAAGCGGAAGAAGACGGCGAGGAAACCGAAAGCTTTGTGCCTGTTGAAGACGAAGTGCTTGCACAGAAACTGGTGGATATATTCAATACAAAGATGGCTGACGAAGAGAAAGAGGACGAATAATCATGAAAATGCCTGTTCGGATTCTGCTGATCCTGCTGTGCGCCGCGCTGATCATTGCGCTGCCGTTTACGGTTTCCGCGCCGAATATGCTCAGCGGTGTTAAGATGGAACTGATGAACGAAGAAGACGACGAAGAAGAGATCGACTTCGGAAGGCTGCTGTTTGCCTCCGCCTGTGCGGAGGAGGCGGAAGAAGTCTATGAAGACGAAGACCTGGATTCGGGAGAAGTTTCCGAACACACGTCAAAATACGTGCTTCCCCTGGATTTTTCACCGGCACCCGCGCCCAATCCCGACCTGTATACAGCCGACGGCTATGAGGACGAGACGATCAGCGTGAAGATGGAACAGCGCGAAATGGACGACGGCACAAAGATGCATATCGCGTGGATCAAAATAGCGGACGCGTCACAGCTGAGAACCAATGTCGCGCACCCGAACGATCTTTCCCATGCACATCCCCGGCTTGTCACGAAAATGACGGAGGAAGCCAACGCGGTCATCGCAGTGGGCGGAGACAACTACAATCAGGAAACGCAGAAGAAATCGTTTGAATACCGGATGACCCAGAAGATCCGCAGCAAATCGAACAAGACAAAGGACATCCTGATTATTGATGATCAGGGTGATTTCCACCTGTTTATCAACTCAGAAGGGATTAAGGAATACCCCGAACAGATGAAAAAAGAGGGCAGGAAAATCGTCAATGCCTTCACATTCGGCCCAGCCCTGGTAAAAGACGGAGAAATTGTCGATATCAAGCGGGATTACGGATACAACCCAGGCGGTCGCGAACCCCGTGCTGCGATCGGTCAGATGGGACCGCTGAGCTATGTGATGGTTCTGATTGAGGTGAAATCCAGAGACGGGAAGAGCGGATTTTCACACCATAAACTGGCTGAATTCATGAATGAACTCGGATGTGTTCAGGCATTCAACCTGGACGGCGGAAATTCCGCGATTATGGTTTTCGGAGACCAGGTAATCAAGGGACAGCCCGGCGGCGATGAACGCCAGCTTTACGATATCATCTATTTTGCAACGGCAAAACCATGAGAATCGTATAACAGACAGAAGGGAACGGCAAAATGAACCTGATCGATGAAGCGGTGATTATAGAGATTTTCGGAGTCAGAATGTACGCGTTCGGCGTATATGTCGCCCTCGGGGCGCTTTGCGCCATGGTGACGCTCGGTCTGACGGCTTACTGGCTCAGAATGAAGAAAGGGACGGCGGCGCTGACAGCGCTGCTGTCCGGTGCTTTCGGGCTGATCTGCTCGCGTCTCATATTCTGCCTGCTGAACCAGGAACTCGGTTCACTGACGCCCTTTCATATCTGGCCGCAGATCAACAGCGGCGGCTGGAGCATGTTCGGTCTGGTCGGCGGCATCTTCCTCGGTGGCTGGATCAGCGCAAAGATCCTGAAGGAAAAAGCAGGCAGGATCATGGATATGCTGTGCCTTTCCTTACTCCCGCTGGTTGCTGCGGAGCGGATCGGTGAAAACCGGATGGATTATTTCGATATCAGCCGGACGCTGGATTCTTCCTTCCTGAAGGGTTCATTCCTGGCTGTCGGCGAGGACGAGATCTATCTGGCGACTTATTATGTGGCTGCAGCTGTCGCTGTGATTCTGTTTGTTGTTCTGCTTGTTTCCGCTGCCCGATGCGGTATGAACGGCGGACTGACGATCCGGTTCCTGCTGCTGTTCGGCGCTGCATCAATCATTACGGAAAGCCTCAGGTACGATTTCTTCCTGAGTATCTCGTTTGTCGGATTGCAGCAGGTAGCGGCCGCGCTGATGCTTGCCCTGGGCGTTATCCTTGCAATCCGCCATAACAACAGACCAAAGTCTGTTTTGGCCGCTGCAGCTGTCATCAGCCTCCCGCTGATGGTCGGGATTGTCATCGGCCTGGAATTCGCCCTTGACCGTACGACATGGAACAAAGTCCTGATTTATGTCCTGATGATGATCACGGTCGGTATCCCCGCCGGACTCGGCCTGAAACTATTATCTTCGGAAAAGGAAAACTGAACCGTGAGTGAACTATCCAGGAGGACGGACAAGTCCCTGAAAGACAGAATCATCAGCCTGAAAGAACGGATCGTCACATCGATGACCATCGCGATGCTCAGACCGTTTAACCGTCACAGAATGGTTGATCTTGACCATGTAAAGCTTGATCCGGATAACCCCGTTGTGTTTCTCGGAAACCATGCCGAAATCTACGGACCGATTGCCAGCGCACTTTGCTTTCCTGTACAGGTCAGATTCTGGGTCATCTCAAAGATGATGTTCAAAAAAAAGGACGTCCGTGCCTATCTGTATGAGAATACCTTCAGCAAGAAGACCTATCTTCCTGTTTTTGTCAGGAAACTGCTTGCCTGGTATCTCGGATGGCTGAGCGTGAACGTCATGAACGCGCTGCGGGCCATCGCCGTATACAGGGATTCGCCGATGAAACTCCGCCAGACGCTGAGGGAAAGCGTTGAAGCGCTGGAGCAGGGTGAAAACCTGATGATATTCCCGGAACACCCGGAAGGGAAATATGTGAAGGGCGGAATCAGCGAGCTTTCTCCCGGATTCGTGATGCTGGCGGAAGCCTGGTGGAAAAAATCCGGAAAGAAAATGAGAATGATGCCCGTATTCGCGAACCGGGGAAAAAGGACCTTTACGTTCGGGGAAGAGATCGTCTATGAACCGGAAAACGGATATGCCGCCGAACAGGAAAGAATCCTGGAAGCGGCTTACCAGCAGCTTACGGCCCTGTCAGAGAGATAAAAGCCCTGAAAGAAACGGAGCGTGAAGGGATGAAAAGGACAACCGCGTTTTTGCTTGTGCTGGTGATCCTGCTCGCCGTATCAGGCGCCGGGGCTGAAGGCATCCGGGAATGGCTTTTGCAGAGCGCAACCCCGACGGCAACGCCAGCGCCCAACGCCTTCCGTTTCCGCGACGGCATCCGCTGGGGAATGAACAGCCAGCAGGTGAAAGCGTTTGAAACCGAACCGATGACCGAACGGAGCATGCAGAACTGGTCGGTCATGTTTACAGACGGGAAGGTCGTCGTGAGCCGGTTTACGGCGGATCTGATCTTTATGTTCCGGGAAGACAGGCTGATGATGATTTCCTATGAGTTCCCGCAGGGAGCTCAGAGCGCATTTCAGTACCTGACCGGGGCGCTCGAATCACTGTACGGCACCCGGACGGAAGCAGAGCCGCTGAAGATCAAAGCGCTGATGGACACGATCAATCCGGACCGGTACCGGACCGACCTGATCAGCCAGGCCTGCGGATGGACCTATGACGACGGAACCACCGTTTACCTGTATTATTACTCTGAAAAAGATTTCGCCATCACCTATGTCAGCCCGGAAATGGGAACCAGAATCTACCAGACCAACGGGTTGTAAACCAGTCAGTCAAAGAGAAAACGGAAGCAGGACGGCGCCGGATCGCCGCCCTGTTTTTCATCGAATATTCACGCAGATTTCACGGAAAAACATGTTGGAAACTATTGACAAAGACAGGTCCCGGTGATACATTATGCCTGTGGTTAGCACTCGATGGAGTTGAGTGCTAACAACCTGAAAGAAAGGGGACGGTCAGATGCAGATGGACGATCGGAAAATGCGCATTCTCAGGGCGATCATAGACGACTATATCCTGACCGGTATCCCGGTCGGATCCCGTACGATCAGCCGGAAATACGAAACAAACCTTTCTTCTGCCACGATCCGCAACGAGATGAGCGACCTGGAGGAACTGGGTTTCCTGGATCAGCCCCACGTTTCCGCCGGGCGGATTCCTTCCGCAAAAGCCTACAGGCTGTACGTCGATTCGCTGCTCCAGGCCGGGATCATTCCGGACGACAGCGTGGAGAGCGTACTGAGCCATTTTTCCGGAAGGGTTCACCAGATGGAAGACGTGATCGACCATGCCGCCAGGGTTCTTTCCAGCCTGACGCAGTACACAGCCGTCGTCCTGTCCCCGAAAGGAACGGAGCCGCGGCTGCAGACAATCCAGCTTGTTCCCGTTTCCACGGGCAGCGCGCTGGTGGTAATCGTAACAGACCAGGGAGTGATCCGGGACAGCGTGATCCGCATCAGTCCGGAAGTGGACGGAGACACACTGTACGCGATTTCAAGGACGCTGACACGGGAGCTGAGAGGCTGCACGCTGACGGACGCCTGCTGTACGCTGCCTGAACTGATCCGCCGGATGGAGGGCAATGACGAGATCCTGCGCGGACTGTACGGATACTTGACCGAAGGACAGCAGAAACCCAGGATTCCGCATGTAGCCATCGGCGGTACCAGCAATATGCTGAGCTATCCTGAATACAGCGACGTGGACAAGGCCCGGTCTTTCCTGAGCCTGATGGAAACACGGGACAAACTGGCCGATATCATCCGGGGAAACAGCGAACTGGCTTTCACGGTCCGGATCGGACCGGAAACCGGCGTTCCGGAAATGGCTGACTGCTCCATCGTGACCGCGACCTATTCCACCAAGGGCGGACAGCAGGGAACCATCGGCGTTATCGGACCGACCCGGATGAGATACTCCAGGGTAATCTCGATCCTGAACATGATGGGACATGAACTGACCGATATGTTCACCGGCGAAGACGGCAAAAACGCCGACAAAGAATGAAAGGCGAAAGCAAAATGAGCAAGAAGAAAAACATCCCGACAGAAGCTGAAAAGGAAAAGGAAGAAACGCCTGCTACGGCTGAGACTCCCGAAGAACAGCCCGAAGAAGCAGCTTCCGAAGCCGAAACGAAGGATCCGGCGCAGCAGGAGCTTGAAGAAGCGAACGCCAAGGCAAGCGAATACCTGGCGCTGGCGCAGCGGGTCCAGGCCGATTTTGAAAACTACCGCCGCAGGAACGAGAGCATCCGGTCAGACGCTTACGCTGACGGCCGGAAAGACACGGCAGCCCTGATGCTTCCGGTCCTTGACAATCTTGAACGCGCGGTGGCCGCTGCGGCGGAAAGCCCTGACGAAGCGCTGAAAAACGGCGTGGAGATGGTGCTGAAACAGATGACGGACGCATACGGCAAGCTGGACGTGAAACCGATCGACCGGCTGGGTGAAAAGTTCGACCCGAACCTGGAAAACGCCATCATGCAGGGGACGGAAGAAGACGGAGAACCCGGAACCGTATGCCAGGTGCTCCAGAAAGGCTACCTGATCGGCGACAAAGTGCTCAGGCATGCCATGGTTAAAGTTGTGCCGGAATAACGCGAAAGCGTTTTCGGAAATAGACGGGCGACGCCCGGAAGGGTATCGCTCAGAACTGAAAAAGAGATCAACTTCACTGAAGGAAGATAAAACGGAGGGATTATTATGAGCAAGATTATCGGTATCGACCTGGGAACCACCAACAGCTGCGTGGCCGTGATGGAAGGCGGACAGCCCACCGTCATCGCCAACGCGGAAGGAAGCCGCACGACGCCTTCCGTCGTCGCGTTCACGAAAGACGGGGAGCGCCTGATCGGCCAGGTCGCGAAGCGCCAGGCGGTGACCAATCCCGAACGCACGGTGATCTCCATCAAGCGTGAGATGGGTACCAGCTACAAGGTAAACATTGACGGAAAACAGTATACGCCCCAGGACATCAGCGCGATGATCCTGACCAAGATGAAGGAAACCGCGGAAAGCTATCTGGGCGAGAAGGTTTCACAGGCGGTTATTACGGTTCCCGCCTACTTCAACGACAGCCAGCGCCAGGCGACAAAAGACGCGGGCCGGATTGCCGGACTGGAAGTGCTCCGGATCATCAACGAGCCGACAGCTGCTTCACTGGCTTACGGACTTGACAAGGAAGAGAACCAGAAGATCCTGGTATACGACCTGGGCGGCGGCACCTTCGACGTGAGCATTCTGGACATCGGCGACGGCGTGTTTGAAGTGCTGAGCACCAACGGCAATACGCGCCTTGGCGGTGACGACTTCGACCAGCGGATCATTGACTATGTTGCCGAACAGTTCAAGAAGGAAAACGGCATTGACCTGAAACAGGACAAGATCGCGGCCCAGCGCCTGAAGGAAGCGGCTGAAAAGGCCAAGATCGAA
>CAZUXV010000056.1:0-15868 GCA_964624445.1 uncultured Oscillospiraceae bacterium
GCCATATCGATTTTACGCTCGTTGGTAGCTCGGGGGCGTCGCCACCCCCGGCCCCTTCAGATCCGTACGTGCTCAATTCGAGCATACGGCTCCCCGGTAGCCCTTTGCCTTTCGATTAAAGATGTACCCGTAAATATCCACCCTAACCTTTGCTCGCAGGATCGGTATATCATTCAACATGTCTACAAAGCCCGGCCATGTATAACTCCGCCTTTGACTTCTCCTGTTCAGCCACTTGTATAGCATTTTGATTATGTTGTATCTGAATTTGCATACCCATAGCAAATTACAGCTTACTGCATAATACGCAAAATAGCCTTCGAGCACCTGATTAATATGCTGAATGACGTCTCGCAGCGGAAGATGTCGGTTGTCCTTGATCCACGCTTCCATTTTCTGTAACTTGGTCCGCATCCTCTTTCCCGCCGACTTCACTTTTGGGGTAAATTTCCCGGTCCTGCTTGATTTCCCGCAATAGAAGGTAAATCCAAGGAAATCAAATGTCTCCGGCTTTCTCCTTTTCGTCGGTTCAGCCTTATGTCTCTTCAGGCAGTTGCTTTCCGCAAATCTGCCGAATTCGATTATCCTTGTTTTCTCCTCGGCCAGCTCCAAGCCAAATTTAGCGAATCTCTTCGGTAACGTATTGTAAAACACATTAGCATCACTTGCATACTGGAATCCACAGACAAAGTCATCTGCATACCGTACAATCCACGCATCCCCCTTGAAGTGTCCGTGATTTTTCAGATAGTTGAACCACGTATCAAGTACGTAATGAAGGTACACATTTGCAATGCACGGTGAAAACCCGGAGCCCTGCGGCGATCCTGTCTCCGCATCATGCCACACGTTATCCTCTACGTATCCGGCTTTCAGAAATCTCTTAATGATTTCCATGAATTGTCTGTCAGCAATGTCGTGTTCCAGAAATTCGATAATTCTGGCATGACTAAGTCTGTCAAAGCATGATCGAATGTCTGCTTCCACGATGTAGCTCGTTTGCTGCTGTATTTCATGCAGGCACGTACTGATTGCTTCATGACAATTTCGTTCTGGCCGGAATCCGAATGAACAATCCAGAAATTTCGGCTCGTATATTGCCGTTAGGATTTCCGCAATTACCTTCTCCACGAGCTTATCTTCGTAACATGATATTCCAAGCGGCCTTTTCTTCTTAGTGCCCGGCTTGTCAATATATGTCCGCCTGCTTGGGTTGGGTGTATAGGTACCTCCTTTCATTCGGTTGACCAGCGCTGCCAGGTTCTTAGTCAGATTCTGCCCATAATTCTCTTTTGTTACCCGATCTACTCCTGTCGCCTTCTTCGCATCCATTGCAGCATGCGCATCCTTAAGGCTTCTCTCATTGATCAGGCAGGCTATATTCTGCATCCTCAGTCCCTGCGTGCTGATCCGGCTTATTCTGTTAAGATCGATTGTTAGCATTCTTCAGCTCCTGTCTGTGCTTCTTCTTCCTTAACAGATCGACTACCGCCGGCTCCTTCCCTCCACCGGTTTATTATTCCGGCCCTCATCAGTACTATGATGGAGTTGGTTCACTCCTGCCGTCGGACTTCCTGATAGCCATTTAACATTCTTGTCGTGCGTGGACTTGTCCGTTATACTGCTTTCGCAGAGCTATCAGGATCTCAACTGTTCCCTGTTTTCCCTGCGCTGACTCGCCAATCCTGAAACCCCGATCGTGCCCTGCTGACTTACCATATCGTCAACACGGCTTTTGTCTGCTCCGTGCACAACCGGATCGACACGATTTCGTGACTCATTTTCGAGGCTGATTCTCTTTGGCTCTCCAGCTCTCCGACTTACGCTTACCTCGGTCGAATTACTCCGCCAAGACCAAAGTCTGGATATCCGGTGGCGGTTACCCTTCCGGAATGAGTCTATCTCTCATTGAGAAAACAGAGTTAGCGGAAACTTGATGTTCCCGCCGATGCGTTCCAGCATCAACAGCTCGCACTATGCATATCGTCCAGCATTTCCTTGGTACCTTCAGTCCAGACCTCCTCATCCCCGGAGTGTCCGAACAGACCGACGCTGATCACGATATTTCCTTCCAGCGTCAGACGCTTCTGTGCTTCGAGGAAAGCATCCTTGAAGCGGGTGCTGCCGCAGAGGGTGATGACTTTATACTTTCCAACCATTGTTCCGTAACAACCTTCTCTTCCCTTAATCATCAAGAATTTCAATTTCACCACGAATCAGATCTTCTGCTATGCCATCCTCTTCGTAATCAGATGGCTTGACCAAATGACCATTTAATAAGAATCATTACGAATAATCTCACAATCATCTTATAAAGCAAAACGTTGAATTATAATGATTTCAGCCCCTCGCCTATCTGTTTTCTCACGATCTTCTCACAATACAAAAAATTGGAATCTGCTTCGATTTGCCCAAGAATTATTAATCGGCTACTTTCCTTTGTGTGATGGTTATTCTGATCTGATAGATAGTATTTTCAGATTTGCTATATTAACAATAAATTATACCATGTTTCTCGCCTCATTGTCCATGTAAAACCCCTGTCAATATATGGATAACGCCAACAGAAAAGACTGCAGCCTCCGGGCTGCAGTCTGTCACTCTTTCTTTTCTCTTTCCCTTTTACGCCTTCGCCGTTTCCTTCCCGTCCCGCCATTCCGCATAGGCCTTCAGTTCCGGCTCGGAGAGTTTCAGGGCCAGGCCCAGGACGGCGATGTCGTCCACGATGCCGACGATCGGGATGGAATCGCTGATCAGGTCCTTCTTCTTGAGCAGGTAGATGACCGCGCCCACCAGACAGGCGATGACCTTGGGAGATACTTCCGTATACTCTTTCTTGATCCATGCCTTGACCATGGAGATCATCAGGGGAAGATCCGCCAGGGTGCTGCCGATGGCCGGTACTTCCTTCAGTTTTGCTTCCAGCTGGAGGAGGATTTCATCCACCTTGGAGGGGTTCTGAATGACCTCTTCGGCTTCCTCCACGCCTTTGTCCAGCAGTTCCTGGGCCTGTTCTATGTTCATTTCCATTGTTTTGCCTCCTTTATTTTTTTCAGTTGTGTGTTTGCGAAATCGATAGGTTTATTATATTACAAGGCGGCATGAAGCGCAAATCAAATCAGCCTGTCCCTTCCCCTTGTCATGCCTGCTTCTCTCTGCTATCATGGCATTATCCAAAATGAAACCGCATACCCGTTCCCTGCAGGGCCCGCTTTCTTTCCCTGCGGCCGACAGACGAAACCGGATGGAAAAGGAGAACCGTAACATATGAAAAAGTGTCTTGCCCTTCTTCTCTGCCTGATCCTGCTCTGCGCAGCCCTCCCCGCCTCCGCGCTGACCGATGGGGAACTGCAGCAGAAACTGGACGCCGCGTTTGAAGCCGACGCCCTGAAGCTGGTGGAAACAACCCTGCCCATCTGTCATCCCGCCATCGATGATCTGGAATTGTCGGAAGGTTTGCTGGAATACCTGAAGCAGCATACTGATTCAGAAGACCCTGCCGCCGCGCTGAAAGACTCCTTTTCTCCGGAAAATCTTCAGCTGCTGTCCCTCTCGCCGTCCGGCGAATCCGCCCTGTTTGTCTACGCCGGAATGGGCGTTTCCCTGTACCGGGGCAAATACCATATCCTTTATCCCGCCTATGAAAAGGGCGTGGAAGACACAAACCGGAATCTGGAGCTGTACGCTGAAAAATACGTCATGCGCCGGTTCACGGATATGATCGGCAGCGAAGGCATCGTCTATTCCCCGGACGGAAAATACGCGGCCGTGTACAATATGAAAATATCCGTTTACAAAAGCCAGTTCTGCATTGATCCGGTCATCATCGACCTTTCCACGGGTGAAATGATCCTGACGGCAACCTACCCGAACAAGCTCCCGAGAGAGGAAAACGCAGGCGCCGTCACATCCGCCTGTTTCTCCGCGGACAGCAATACCTTTTACTACACCGTATACGGGAATTTCGGGGACAACCGCATCCGGATATGCCGGTATGACATTGCCTCCGGAACCACGGCAACCGTGCTGGATACGGAAACCTATGCCTGGCGGCCGCATCTTTCCCTGACCGCCGGCGGGAATTTCCTTGTCGCCATCGACAGCCCCAGGGAAACAGGCATTGCGTATATTAAAAATTCAGGAGGCGGCCCGGTCCTGGACAAGAAGATCCCGACAGCCGATTTCAATCTGTTCAGGATCGAAGACCTGCGGTATTCGGCGGATTCCGGAAACGCGGTGTTCATCGGAGGGCCGGGTTCCGGCTACTGGGTTGCATTCCAGCTGGTGAAACCGGAAGAGGATTTCAAAGGCTTTGACCAATACCTCAGCCTCACCAAAGACACCAACGAGATTGTCATCACCACCGCCGAAGAATACCGGAACACGATCATGGAACACCTGAAAGACACGGAGGACGGCAAGGAAACCCAGCTGCGCTATCCGAACAAGGATTATCCGTACCAGAACATCCTGAACATGATCCTTTCACCCGACGGGCATTATGTGCTGCTGAACGCAGTCAGCCAGTCGGCGGACGGCACCGGCCGGAACCTGTTCCTGGTCCGGCTGGACGACCTGGCGGTGCGGAAGATCAGCGGACTGGACGCTGGTGAAATCCCGGTCGGGGCAATGGCCGGCGCATACCAGATGAACATCGAATGGAACACGGAGAACCTGATCATCGGCACCAACGACGGCATCAAAACATATCGGTTCGATGACTGAGAACAGACAGGAGGTTTCACAATGAACTGCGACAATGATTCTTCCCTCCTCCTTGAGATCCGGGTGGCCTGCGGGGAAGCGCTTTCCGTGAAAGGCCGGCAGATGTCCGTTGTCATGATCCCCTTTACGGGGGTGTCCGAGGGGCCCTACTTCTTCGGGAAGACCCTGGGCACCGGGGTGGATACCCAGAAGATCGGGAAGGACGGGAGTTTCCTTCTGTCCGCCCGGTATATGCTGGAGGGCGAAGACTGCGAAGGGAACGCCTGCCGGATCTTTGTGGAGAACCAGGGCAACGAACAGGAAGGGTTCGTGCCCCGGATTGTGACGGACAGCCCGGTGCTGAAACACTGGGAGGAGACGGAGCTGTACTCTACCATCGAGGGGATCCCCGGCGGGGTCATGGTAAGGGTTTATCAGAAAGACTGAGCGGGAACGGATTGCCCCGGCACGGCGTGCCGGGGCTTTTGTTGTTTGTCCATGCGGGGCAGCGGTCAATGCGCGGCAGCGGAAAAAAATAAAAATATTTTTGATTGGACCCGGACCCGGCGAGTCCGGGCCGGTTTTCCCTTATGTTTCAACGGGTCGGAGGTTTTCCACAGGGCGGCCGGCAGCATCCGGCAGTCTGTGGATAACTTCTGCGGGTGCTGATTCGTAAGGCTTTATCCGGTTTTTTCATATGTCCGGTTTTCTCAAAGGGGGGTGACACGCCGTGTCCGGGTCATCCGGTTTCCGTTGGGATATGCTCTTTTAGAAAACAGCATCCCCGGATGCCCGGGGCACGGAAAGGAAGCATGGAAAATGGAATGGTTCAAGTTCAGGATGAGCTGGAAAAAACCCCTGATGAGAATGACAAAAGAGGAAGCCGGCGAAGTGATCCAGGCGCTGATCACCTATCTCTGTACGGGAGAGGAACCGGCCGTGGAAAGCCGCGTGGAAATTCTGCTGTGCCAGATGATCGACACGATGGACAGCGATCTCCGGGAATATCAGGAAAACGCCGAAAAAAAGAAGCTGCATGCACAGCATGCCGCGGAAGCACGCTGGAGCCGGCAGCAGGATGCCGGATGCACACCGGAATGCTCAGAGCATACAGTGGAGAACACAGAATGCAAGAATCAGAAAAAGAATCAGAATCAGAATTCAGAAACAGAAAAAGAAAAAGAAGAAGAAACAGACGGAGAAACAGAAGACGGGGGGAGCAGTTCCGTGCCGCCTCCGGCGGTCACGGAACTGCCTGTCATTGGGATCCCGCTGGATAACGGCAAGGAACACCCGGTCTACCGGAGAGATATCGAGCAGTACGTTTCCCTGTACCCGGACATCAACGTGGAGCAGGAGCTGCGGAACATGCGGGGCTGGTGCCTGGCCAACCCCACGCGACGAAAAACCAGGAAGGGGGTCCGGACGTTTATCAACAGCTGGCTGAAGAAAAGCCAGCAGGAAACCGCCCTGCGGCAGGAGGTTCCGGAGAACCCGTTCCTGGCCTATGCCCGGGGAGAAAAAAAGATCGGGGACTGGATTGTATGAACGAGAACGAAACCGGAAAGATCCTGTCGGTCATTTCGGAGATGTATCCGTCCTTCCGGAAGGACCGGAATATTGACGCCACGGCCAGGGTATGGCAGAAGATTTTCGAGCATACGCCCTACGCGGCGGTGGAGCAGGCCCTGATGGCCTACATCGCCACGGACACGAAGGGCTATCCGCCGATGCCGGGGGCGATCAACGAAAGGATCCTGCAGGCCAGGGAACTCTGCGGGCTGACGGAGAACGACGCCTGGGTCCTGGTGCTCAGGGCGGTGAGCCGGGGGATCTACAACAGCGCGGAGGAGTTCGCGAAGCTGCCGGAGGAAGTGCAGCGGATCGTGGGGCATCCCCGGCAGCTGCACGAATGGGCCCTGCTGGACGCGGGGGAGGTGAACACGGTGATCGCCAGCGCCTTCCGGCGGTCCTGGCGGGCCCGGAAAGAGCTGGAGAAGTCCCTGGGCCTGTCCCCTGCCCTGCGGCTGGAGGAGGGAAAAAAGCGTGAAAAGGGGGCTTGCTTTTTGGATAAAAGCACAATATAATTGTGCTTGTGAATACGCAAGGTAAATTAGTTTGTGACTTCGGGCTGCTGCGGACAAGATTTCTCCACTGCGCTTCGCTCCGGTCGAAATGACAACGGGGAGCAGCGCTCGGGATGACAACGGGAACGCTTGGGATGACAACGGGAACGCTTGGGATGATAACGGGAAAAGGAGTAATACCATGGAACAGGCGGTAAGGGAATACAGCGACTGGATGGAAGAAGAGGAGCTCGGAAAGGACCCGGTGGCGGAGATGCTGCGGACGCGGGCGGACGAGGCCCGGAGCCCGGTGCAGACCTGGCTGATGCCGGTGGTGGACGATATCGACCGGTGCATCCGGGAGCGGTACTATACCCGGATCCTGCAGGTGATGAACGACAAGCTGGTGGAGGGCGAGCTGAGCCTGCTGCTGGGCAAAGCCGTGGTGTCGGAGCGGATCACAGCCCGGGAGATGGAGATCGGGGGGATCTCCTGCTGGCGGCTGAACCGGACGGACTTTCTGGCGGACATCGACGTGACCCTGGGCCTGACGGTGGAGGAAAAGGGCCGGGATGTTTCCGGGCGGTTCGGGTTCTGCCTGGGGCTGTGGTTCTGCACGGAGGACGGGTTTGAGTTTGAGGTGCAGGAGCTGCACCTGCAGAAGGACCGGCCGGAACGGAGCTTCTGGAAGCTGGACCGGCACCTGGTGCCGATCCTGCGGGACGACGAGATCGAAGCCGGGGCGGAGCGGATCTGGGAGAACCTGCTGCCGGACGTGAAGGAGATCAAAGAGCGGACCGCCCGGGCCCTGGCGGAGCGGCTGGGGCTGGAGGTGTGCGAAATGAACCTGCACTGCCAGAACCATACCCGGAGCATCCTCTTTTTCCGGGACGGGAACGTGTTTGTGCAGGAGGAGAAGATCACCGGGGAGACGGAGTTTCCCCTGCCGGTGTCCCGGCCGGTGGCGGCGAAGACGATCGTCATCAACAAGGCGGCCCGGTCGGAATGCCGGGATCTGGATATCCTGCACGAGTGCATCCACTATGAATGGCACCTGCTGTTCTACCGGCTGCAGAAGCTGATGAGCACCAGCGCCCAGGAGGTCCGCTATACCCCGGTGCGGAACACCATCGGACGGCCCAACGCCGATCCCCTCCGCTTTATGGAGCACCAGGCCCGGGGCGGGAGCATCGCGCTGCTGCTGCCCCAGAACCAGATCCGGCCCAAGGCCTGGCGGCTGTTCCAGAAGGCCAGCACCAGCCCCTCCGTGAACGGATACCTGAACCATCCCGGGTTCCGGTGGGATCGGGTGATCCGCCGCCTGGCGGATGAATACGGCGTGCCCCGCACGACCCTGCGGCGCCGGCTGGTGCAGCTGGGGCATCCCGCCGCCAAGGGCGCGGTGAACTTTATCGACGGGCGGTATATCACGCCCTTCGCCTTTACGGAAGAGCACTCCTCCGAAGGGCAGGCTACGCTGGTCATCGGGCGGAAGGCGCTGGCGGACCTGTATCACCGCAGCGGCGAGTTCCGCCAGCTGATGAGCCGGGGGGATTTCGTCTACGCGGACGGGCATGTGTGCCTGGTGGATCCCCAGTTCCTGAAGAGTACGAAGGAAGGGGCCCGGCTGACGCCCTGGGCCAACGCCCACGCGGACGCCTGCTGCCTGCGGTTTGAAAAGGTCTGGCTGAAGGAGAACGAGGAATCCGTCTGGCTGTTCGGCACGCTGAACAGCAATGAGGACTATGTGCGGGAATACGACCGGTTCCTGGACCGGCGGCTGAGCCTGACCGCCCGGGAGCGGCTGGCAAGGCGGAACCGGCTGATGGCCTCCCCTTCCCGGACGCCCTGGTCTACCTGATGGAAAACCGGGACGAGAGCCGGATCTCGGTGGAAGAGCTGGCCGCCCAGGCCCAGGTCTCCGCCCGGACGGTCCAGCGCTACCGGAACAACGAAAACACCCGGTATGACCCGGACATCGTGGTGGCGATCTGCATCGCGCTGCACCTGCCGCCCTGGCTGTCCCGGCTGATGCTGGACAAGGCCGGGTTCTCGGTGAAGAGCTACGGGCCCCGGGGGCATTACGGGGAGATCCTGGACTGCTGCTTCATGGATACGATCCCGGAAGTGCAGGAGTACCTGAAGAGCGCGGGGTATCCGGAATTACGATTACAGGAATCATAATTCCAATTCATAATTCATAATTCATAATGATGATTGACTTATAATTATTATATAATTATAATATAATTGAGCACGAGAGAAGTGAATATCATCTCCGCCCGAAAAGCAACGAAGACCGAATCCTCCTACTATGGCTGAGAGGTGAAAGAAAATGAGAAAAGAATATGATTTCTCCAACGCAAAGACAAACCCGTATGCAAAAAAACTGAAAAGCCAGATCACAATCAACCTGGATGTGGAGACGATCAATTATTTCAAGGAACAGGCGGCCAGCAGCGGCATTCCCTATCAGACGCTGATCAATCTGTATCTGGGAGACTGCGCAAAAAACAGGCGGGAATTAAAACTGGCGTGGAAATAATTCAATCATATGGAACTTGTCGGACAGTGCGAACGTCCTGTATAATGAAAACAGATTTGAAAGGAGTTTTCATGATGCGTAAGACGATTGCACTGTTTTTTGTTCTGGTTCTGGTCCTGGGGATCTCTTCCGCGGTGGCGGAGCAGACGATCACCGTGAACGGGAGCGGCGAGACCCTGGTGACCGCCGATACGGCGGTGGTGTCCGTGGGCGTGAGCGTGCGGAAAAAGGACGCGCTGGAAGCCCAGAGCGCGGCCAACGAAGTCATCGCCTCCATCCGGGCGGCGCTGGCCGGGGCCGGGCTGAAGGAAGAGGACATCAGCACCGGGTATATCAACCTGTATGCCGTGTATGACTATTCCAAGGACGTGGAGGAGATCGTCGCCTACAGCGCGAACAGCAGCCTGGCCATCAAGGTGACGGACATGGGCCGCGTGGGCGAGGTCATCGACCTGGCCTTCGGCGCCGGGGCCAACACCCTGGACGGGGTCAGCTTCTCCGTGGCGGACGATACCGAAGCGAGGAAGGAATCCCTGAAGGCCGCGGTGGCGGACGCGAAGGAAAAAGCGGCCATCCTGGCGGAAGCCGCCGGGCTGGGCGAAATCGAGATCCTGAAGATCGAGGAAGGCTCGGTATTCAGCTATGACAGCGGCGTGAACAACTTCTCCCGGAAGGTTTACGGGGAGGAAGCCGCCATGGATTCGCCCACGGTGGTGAAGGCCGCGAAGATCTGCGTCAGCGCCGGCGTAATTGTGACGTTCCGGGCGAAATAAAAAAATTTGCGCCAGGGGGGGTGACCCGGCGGGTCCGGGCCGACAACCCCTTGCGGCGCAGCGGTTTCAGGGCTTTTGTCCTGATATTGCCATTTTCTTCCATTTTGGAAAGACCGCCGGAGGCGTTGATCAGCAACGCTTCCGGCTTTTTTTTGCGCTGAAATCGCTCCGCCGGAACGGACTCGCCGGGTCCGGGTGTTTTCTCCCCTTTTGCGGTACGCTGGGGGCAGCAAAGGAGGAAACGCCATGATACCGAAAAGCATTGACCCGGAGCTGTCCGACAGCGGGTGCATCTCCCTGATCGAGGCGATCGTCGGCCAGGCGGCAAGAGATTACCTGAACGCGGCCCGGAGCCGGAAAAGCCGGCGGGCCGCCGCGCGGATGCGGGAGGCGGCCGGGTTCTTCCGGTCGGATTACTTCCGCCGGCTGACCGGGACGGACGGGGAATTGATCCTGAAGCGGATTCAGAAGGAGGCGGAACGGAAATGACAGCAAAGGAATATCTGCAGCGGCCGAAACAGATTGTGCAGGAGATCCGACGGAAGCAGGGGCGGATCGAAACGCTGAAGCGGCTGGCCACGCGCCTGGGGCCGGAGATGAGCGACATACGGGTGCAGGCCACCCCGGACCCGGCCCGGATCCAGGGCTTCCTGGCCGAGGTCGCGGACGAGGAGCGGGAGATCGCCCGGCTGGAAGGAAAATTGCAGGAAGCCCTGTGCGACAGCGCCCGGCTGATCGCCCGGCTGCCCAATGAAGAGATGGCCCGGATTCTGGAGAGGCGGTACCTGGACGAGTGGACCTGGGAGGAGATCATCGAGGAGATGGACATCAGCCGGACCCAGGTTTACGAGCGGCACAGGATCGCGCTGGACATCCTGACCCCGGCGCCGGAGACAGACGATGAGGAAAACCGGCAATAAAAACCAGTGAATTTGTTTGCGATTTGCGTTATAATATTGGCAGAGTGAAATGGAAGTCCACCCGGATCCAAACATGAAATATGAAAGGAGCTGCCTATGTCTGAAGCTTTCCGGCCCAATCCTTTCCGCCTGGCCTTCGGCCTGATGCGCCTGCCGAAGAACCCGGACGGGAGCATCGATATCCCCCAGGTGTGCGAGATGACCGACCGGTTCATCGCCGCCGGCGGGACCTATTTTGACACCGCCTACGTGTATGACGGGGGCGACAGCGAAAAAGCCTTCAAAGCCGCGGTGGCGGACCGGTATCCCCGGGAGGCCTATACCGTGGCCACGAAGCTGAACGCGGCCATGGGCGCCACGGACGAGAAGAGCGCCAAGGACGAGTTCCGCATCAGCCTGGAGCGGACGGGCGCTGGTTATTTCGACTATTACCTGCTCCACGCGATGCAGCTCTCCACATACCGGAAATACGACGAATACGGCCTGTGGGACTTTGTGAAGGAGCAGAAGGCCAGGGGCCTGATCAAACACTGGGGCTTCAGCTTCCACGCCACGCCGGACCTGCTGGAAAAACTGCTGGACGAGCACCCGGACGCGGAGTTTGTGCAGCTGCAGATCAACTACGCGGACTGGGAGAACCCGGGCGTCGCCTCCCGGCGCAACTGGGAGATCTGCCGGGAGCGGGGCAAGCCGGTGATGATCATGGAACCGGTGAAGGGCGGCATCCTGGCCGATCCCATCCCCGCGGTGCGGGAGGTCTTTGACGCCTGCGGCGCGGACGCGAGCTACGCCAGCTGGGCCCTGCGCTTCGCGGCGGGGCTGGAAGGGATCCACGCCGTGCTCAGCGGCATGAGCAACCTGGCCCAGATGGAGGATAACCTGAAAACCTTCCGGGATTTCCGGCCGCTGGACGACAGGGAGATGGAACTGATCCGCCGGGCCCAGAAGGCCCTGGACGCGGACAAGTCCATCCCCTGCACCGCCTGCCACTACTGCACGAAAGGCTGTCCCATGGAGATCCCGATTCCGGAGATCTTCAACGTCATCAACCGGCGGAAGGGCAGCCCGGAATTCCGGACGATCCGGGAATACGGCATTGTGACGGCGGGCCGGGGCAAGGCCGGCGACTGCGTTGCCTGCGGCCAGTGCGAGCGGGTGTGCCCCCAGGGACTGAAGATTATCAGCCTGCTGAGAGAGTGCAAAGCGGCGCTGGAGAAATAAGAACAAAAAAGCGGACCGGGGGGACGGTTCTTTGGGGCCATCTCTCCGGTCCGTTTTGATTTCGGTTTTGTTATTGCCTGATATTCCGTTTTTCCTTTTGTCTGCGCTTTTCCTCGTACATCTGCTGATCGGCGCGGCTGAGGACATGGTCCACGGTGCGGTCCACGGCCGGGTTGTATTCGGCGATGCCCTTGGCCACGGAGATCTTTTCCCAGGGGTTCCGGGCGATGGCGTTATAGGCGTCGACCTTTACGTCGAACTCCTTGAGCAGGTCATACCGGTTCTCATGATCGTGGCCGGAGAGCAGGGCCGCGAACTCGTCGCCGCCCAGGCGGAACACCGGGCTGTGGGCGAAGACCCGGCAGATCATGCTGCAGGCTTTCTGCAGATAGATATCGCCGAACTCGTGGCCGTATTTGTCGTTGATGACCTTGAGATCGTTGCAGTCGAACATGACGAGGCTGAAGACCGGCTTTTTGTCCGTCTCCGCTTCCCGGATGGTTTTGTCCATGCGTGCGGCGGAGATATCGAAGGCCGCCTTGTTCTTGACCCTGGTCAGGGCGTCGGTGTAAGCCTTGCTGTTCAGGTCGCTGATATACAGCTTCACATGGTCCCGCATCTCCAGGAAGGAGCGGGTCAGCTGGCCGACCTCGTCGTTCCCGTTATAGTCCAGCTTCACGTCGTATTCCCCGGCGGAAATATGCTCGGCGGCCCTGGACAGCTGGCGGAGCGGCTTGGTCAGGCGGGAAACGACCAGGGCGGTAAACACGGCAAAGGCCGCCATGATGCCCACGGCGATGAGGATGATGCGGGTCATGATCTCCCGCCAGGAAGCGTTGATTTCGCTGTCCGAGGCCACGACGATCAGCTTCATGCCGTCGGACAGGGTGGAATAGGCGAACTTTCTGTCCGCGCCGGTGGGATCCCGGAAGGCGATGAGATCGCTGCCGGAATTTTCCCGTTTGAGGAGCTCCTGCTGTTCCGGCGAGACAAGGTTCCCCAGGTTCTTGCCGACCTTCTGATAGGGATGGGCCAGCACGGTGCCGTCCTCCGACAGGATGCCGGCATAGCCGGTGTCGTAGACCCTGACCGCGCTGACCTTCTCCTGCATGTCCTCAAAGAGGATATCCATGCCCAGCACGCCGATGAGCTTGTTGGCCTTGTAGATGGGGGCCACATAGGATACGGTCAGGGCATCGTCCAGGTTATAGGCCTTGTAGGGTCCCACCCAGGTGGGGCTGCCCCGGCGGATGGGCGTATAGTACCAGATGTTATGTTCGGTATCCTCCGGATCCAGGTCCCGGGCGTCCATGGGCGTCTGTTCCATGAAGCCGGTCTGCCCGAACCGGGACCAGAAGAAGCCGTGCTCCTTTTCGCTGACGTCCGCGGCGATGCAGTAGTAATAGGACACAACGCCGCTGGTATGGTTGGCGACGGAGGAAAAGGCCTCCCGCACATCGTCGCAGTGGCCGGCCAGGTATGTATCCATGCGGGCGGTCTGGCCCCTGGTGCGGGGTTCCCCGGCGGCGGAACCCGCCACGCCGCATTCCACCAGCGTGACCGGATCCAGCAGGTCGGTGGCGAAATGGGCCACCATTTCCACGGACTGGCGGACGCTGGCCAGGTATTCGTCCAGCTCATTCTGCACGTTCCGGGCGATCAGGTTCAATTCCTCCGCGGAGCTGCGGCGGCTCTCGTCCCTGACGGACACATAAGTGACCGCAGCAGAAGCAAGCACGCTGGCCAGGATGGCTGCCACCGTGATCGCGACAATCCTCGTTCTGATCGAATGCATGCGTCTGTTTCCTCTGTCCGCCCGGCGGGCGTTTTTTATTTCAGGGTTATTTTCCTGAAAACAGGCTGGCTGGAACCGTTCCAGGCGGTTTCAAAATGGCCGACCCGCTCCGAGGTCACATAGATATGGGTGTGGGAGAAAAGCGGGATCCAGGAGGCGTCCTCCCGGATGATCTTCCGCTCCAGGGCGGCGTATTCCTTCATCCGCTCCTCCTCATCCAGAATGGCCCGGGCGTCCTGCACCCGTTTGATGACTTCCCTGTCCGGATAGTTCAGGCTCCGGTAGACGGTGTTGTCCTCGCTGCCGAAGAAGGTATAGATGAAATTGTCCGGATCATTGTAGTCCGCGGACCAGTTGGCCGTGTAGCAGGTGGCGGCGCCGGAGGTCCGCTTCTCCATGAACCCGCTCTCCGGCAGGACGGTGATCGTCGCCTTGACGCCGATCTTCTTCCACATGGAGGCGGCGATGGTCATCAGGTCCCGGACGGTGCGGCCGGCGGAGACGTTCACCTGGATTTCCAGATCAAAGCCGCTGGGATAGCCGGCCTCCGCCAGCAGCGTCACGGCGCCGGCAGGGTCATACTCGATGGGTTCCAGGTCCGGGTTGAAGCCCTTCAGGGCGTGGGGGAAGATGCCGTTTTCCACGGTTCCCCGGCCGGCATACAGGGCGTCCAGGATCATCTGGCGGTTCAGGGAGATCTGCAGGGCCCGGCGGACCCGGACATCGTTCAGGGGCTCCACGGCCTGGTTCAGGGCGATATAGGAGATGTCCACCTGGGGCGCGGTATGGATCCGCTTCCGGTAGATATCCCCGTGGACGAAGTATTCCGCTTCGTCCCCCAGCTTGTTCAGGTCCAGGATATCCAGCTCGCCCCGCTCAAACATGAGGCGCTGTTCCACTTCGTCGGTGACGTAATACAGCTCGATGCCGTCCACGCCGGGGACGCCCTGCCAGCAGTCCGGGTTCGCCCGCAGGACCATGCCTTCGCCGGGGGTCCAGCTGTCCAGGATAAAGGGGCCCGTGCCGACGGTCTTCGCCGGATCCTTCCCGAAGGCGTCCCCCGCCGCGGTGACGCTCTCTTCGCTGAGGATGGAGGCCGGCGGCATGGACAGGGAAGCCAGGAAGGCGGGGAACGGCGCTTCCAGCGTGATGGAGAAGGTATGGTCCCCCAGGTCGGTGAAGCCGGCCAGGCGGTCGGTCTGCCGGCTTTCCAGCAGGTCCGCGCCGACGATGCCTTCGGCGATCTCGCGGCAGCGGCTGCGGGGGTGGGTCAGCATGCGCCTGAGGGTATATTCCACGTCCGAGGCGGTGAGCGGCTGCCCGTCGGAGAACCTGACGCCCTTCCGCAGGCGGAAGGTATACTTCAGCCCGTCGTCGGAAACGGTCCAGCTTTCCGCCAGGGAGGGCACGATCTTCGTGTTGCCCTTTCCGTCGGTCTGGGTCTCCACCAGGCGGTCAAAGACGTTCAGGGCGACGGCGTAGTGGATGTTTGTACACTGGAAGTCCACGGTGTCCGGTTCCTCGTCCACCACCCGCAGATACCAGGAGCGGTTCGACACCGGCTCCATCGTGACCGGAGCGGCTTTTTTCCCGGCGCAGGAAGTGAGCAGACAGGCGCACAGAAGCAGCGCTGCCAGCAGCAGTGCCCTGTTTTTCAACCGTGTACGCAGTCGGGTCATTCGGCCGCTCCTTCCGTGGATCTGTGTTCGTGTTTTTCATGTCGGATAGGTTATTTTACCATATCCGTCCCGATTGCACAAGTGGACCGGACCGCATTGACCATTTCAGCCTGTTGGTTTGTCAAACATAGGTTACACATTCCGGGCTTAGCAGGGTCAAGGCAA
>CAZUXV010000057.1:0-15780 GCA_964624445.1 uncultured Oscillospiraceae bacterium
AGAACGGGACTTATTGCTGCTGGGATTCATCCATAGGCCGGTTTGTGTCCCTGGGAGAGGGAAAGACCGATTATACGCTCCTGACAAGGGAAGAAAAGAAAGCTTCAAGCATACCGACGTCGATATACGGAACTATATCGAATATTCCGTCATTCTATACCGTTGAAGTGCGTGATCTGCTGGTTGGCACAAAATACAAGGTAGAAGAGCGCAATAACAGCATCCCGAAGGGCTATTCCCGCCAGAAGTATGTGTATTACGAGGATGACGAGGATGCTTCGGGAACGGACATGCAGGATCCGGTTGTCGGGCTGATCGAGTCCGGGAAAGATCCACTGGTAGAGGTCTGCAACCTGAAGGGCTATGGAATTGCCGTAAACAAGACCTGGTCGGATACAGACTTTATGGCGGAGCGCGATCCGGCATACTTCGGATTGTACTATGAAGCGCAGGGAGCCGCGCCTGTGCTGGCGGATACCGTTGTGGATTATCCGGTAATGAAGCTGGCGCAGGATGAGGAATCGCTGTACTGGTATATTGAGATGCTCGCGCAGAACACGACCTTCGCGAACTACCGGATCTACGAGGTCAGCCTTGAAAACCCGACCGAGGACGCGGATGGGAATATAACCGCTTACGATGGTATTACGATCATCGGGGCCGGTAACCCAGTAACCATAAACGGCAGGCTGAAGGGCGACGCACGGGCTTACCCTTGCGAGTATACCGTGAACTACGGTGCAGCGGTTACAGACCCGCGGAACGCGAACGTAAAGAGCTATGACGTGACCAATGTCCGTGCCGGCATCACCTTCGTAAAGGAAGACATGGAAGGGAACAGGCTTGCGGGCGCGGAGTTCGTCTTGTCCGATGATGACGATAATATGCATTCGGTATATACCTCCGACGAGAACGGTGTAATTACCATGGCCTTCCTGCGTGAGAATGTAGAGTACACATTGGAAGAGACACGGTCTCCGTACACCTACCGCGGATACTTCGGACTGCAGTCGCCCATGAAGATCAAGCAGGTTAACGGACAGATCACGGTCACGTCCGGAGACCCGATATATTATGAAATCTCCGGGGATGGGAAGACGCTTACCGTTAAAAACAGGGTGTATTACCTTGAGGTTGTCAAGACAAACAAACGCACGGGCGAACCGCTACCCGGCGCGCATTTCAAGCTGCACAGGCAGGTTACAGTCGGTGGATATACAGGCTTTGACTTTAACCCGATGGAAGGCTATGAAGACCTGGTGTCCGGGCAGGACGGCATAATCCCGAAGCTGGATAATACCCTGCCGGTCGGGACTTATGAGCTTCGGGAAATCTCCGCGCCGACAGGGTATGACGCGTTGACTTCCTATATTCAGTTCACAATCAGCCCGATAGGCGAAATAACGCTCGGCACCAAGCATCCGGCGGACGTCGTGCTTGATACGGAAATCCTGCAGGATACCAGCGTGCAGTACACGATAACCGTTCCAAACGTGTCGGAGGAAGACAACGCAGTATTAACGTTGTCAAAGACCGTGCGCGGGAACATGAGCGACTGGTCCAAGCCGTTCGAGTTTACGCTGGACAGCGTAGCGGACGAAACAGAAGGCACGACATACGCCTATACAAAGACAGCGGCAGCCGGCACAAGCACAACCGGCACAATAACAACCGGCGGGACGTTTACGCTGGCGCACGGCGAAAGCATAGCAATCTCGCTTCCGATTGGAAAGGCTGTCAGCATAACAGAAGACCGCGAACAGTACATAACTTCGTGGGTATTAAACGAAAATCCGCAAATAACAAGTAATATTATTACAGTAACGTTAACAGAGGACGCCAGCGTAGCCGTAACAAACACCCTGAACGCTGTCGCGCCGACCGGCGCACGCGAAGGGTACGCGCCGTGGCTGATCCTGTTAATAGCCGGTATTTTAGTCATGATCGTACAAGGAACCGGAAAGCGTGCGAAAGTGAGTAAAAGATACAACGCAGAAAAAAGAAAGTGAAAGGAGAAAACCCATGAAAAAATTGATCTCAGTCCTGCTTGCGGCTCTCCTGGTCCTGGCCATGTGCGGATCGGCATTCGCGCTGGATACGGAGCAGGAAGGAACAGGCGAAAGCGGAACAGCCATCACGAGCCTGCTGATTCCGAAGGATATCGTGCTGTTCAACTCCACCTCACAGTCGATCTATGAGCCGAACATCACTTTTACGTACACCCTGGAAAACCAGAATCCTTCCGGCGCGGTAATTACGGACAAGAACTCCGTAACGGGTACCGTAAAGACCGGTGTTTCCGGGCTGGTAACGATCCAGGGCGCGAACGGTTCGGGCGCTACAGGAACCGCCGGAACCTCCGCAAGCCTGACTTTCGGTGATGACACCTCCGCTGGCAGCGCGACAAACGCGGAAGGCGCGACCGTCACAACCAGCAGCAGCAAGGCAACCAGAAACATCACCGCAGCGTTCAATACCGCAGCCCTGATGACCGGCGAGCCGGCTGCTTACCCGGCAAACGCGGCGGGCATTTACCGCTATAAGATTACGGATACGACGACTGCGGCAGCGCTCGCGGCAGCCGGAATTGCCCGTGACGCGGAATACGATCCGGTGCGTTACCTGGATGTGTACGTCGAGTGGGCGAATGACGCACATACGCAAATGCGCGTCTATGGCTGGGTTCTGTATAAGACCACAAATGGCCATGAAACCGCCACCGGAACGACCAGCCTGATCTATGATGGCACGGACGGCGTGGACGGTATCAAGGTGACAGGCTACAATATCGAGTCTGAAATGCTGAACGCGGTATCCACAACGGATGAATACCATACGCGCAACCTGACAGTAACAAAAACTACAACAGGCTCTATGGCGGATCTGAACCATGAATTCCCCGTGGCGGTCACGCTTACGAACAGCGCGATTACCAGCCAGACTGACTTCTATTCCACCGGGGATTTCGCGAACACAGCCCTCGCGCTGAACGCCAGCGGCGTATACTCCGTCAACAGTGACTTCAGCGCGGCGCCGACCGTGAAGAACGGCGATACGTTTACGTTTGTCGGACTTCCTGCCGGAACGCAGTACCAACTCGCGGAAAAAAATGACACCTATGACAGCTACAAGGTAACAATCCTGGATGACACCACGGACACCTACCTGGTAGGGAACGCTACCGACGGCGTGATCGTCGCGGCGGCGGCGAACACCGGGACCACAACGGCGACAACGCTCGGAAACCTGAACGACACGACTTATGAATCGGAAGATGTGAAGATCACCAACAAACTGGATTCCATCTCCCCGACAGGGTATGTCGCCCGCTTCGCGCCGTACGCGCTGATCTTTATCGTCGGTATCGCGGTACTGGTTATCGCCCGGAAGAGCCGGAAATACAAGGTGCAGAAATAAGACGCGAACTCAGGCTCGCCGCGGGGAATAACCTTCGGCGGGCCGGTTTGCTTTTGGTGATGAATCATGAAAAAAGAAACGACAGGGGCCAAGCCTGCTGCGGAGACGGCCGAAGAAAAAAAGAAAAGAATGATAAAGGCGGTGCGGAGCCTGCTGATCAGGCTTGCCGTGCTGGCAATCATTGTTTATGTGCTTTTGTTCCATATCGTAGGGATTACGAAAATGCCGAACGGGGATATGTACCCGAGGATCAGCGCGGGGGATATGCTTTTGTATTACAGGCTGGAGCGGAGTTTTAAGGCCCAGGATGTCGTTGTGTTCGATAAAACAGAAGGCGATGAAACCAGGCAGCTTGTGTGCAGGGTTCTCGCGTGCCCGGGCGATGTTGTTGATATAACCGATGAAAAAGGATTTACCGTCAACGGCAACGCGCAGGTGGAAACAAACGTCTTTTACCCAACGCGCGCATACGCGGGGCATGAGGAATACCCGATAACGCTGGGGGATGACGAGTATTTTGTAATGGCGGACTACAGGAACGGCGGTGCGGACAGCCGTTATTTCGGGCCGGTAAAAAAGAGCGAGATCAAGGGCGTCGTGATCACCGTCATGCGCCGGAACGGGATCTGATCCGGCGGAAAGGAGGATGGAATGGCAAAAGATATATTAAAAGACCCGGAGCCTGTAAAGGGTGCAGGCAAAAGCGTGGTTGACGCTGTTCTGTCCGCTGTGCGGGTCGGAAACGCATTGATGTATCTGCTGTCTGGACTGCTTGCGGCAGTATTGATGATTTATTCCGGGTATATCCTTTACGACACGATTGCGACTGATTATAAGGCGTATACATCGTCCTGGGAGTTAATGCGCTATAAACCGGATGCCGCGGAGGAGGACCCGACGGAAGGCCAGGAGCTGTTGTCTGATATCAACGAAGATTACAGGGCGTGGCTTACTATTTATGATACAACCATCGACTACCCGGTGGTGCAGGGCCGGGATAACCTGTACTATGCTTCGCATGATATCTACCGCAACGCATCCCTGACGGGCGCGATCTATCTCGCGGCGGAAAACAAGGCTGACTTTACGGACAGCTATAACCTTGTATACGGTCATCACATGGATAACGGCGCGATGTTCGGTTCTCTGGACAGCTTTGCGGACCAGGACTATTTTAATGCACACAAATATGGCGTAATCGTCACTCCATCCGGTGTGTATGATATTGAACTGTTTGCTGTGGTAAGCACGGACGCTTACGAAAATCAGATATATACAGTTGGCAACAGGGATAAAGAAGTTCTGACGTTCCTGACGGGTGACAGGACAAACGATGTCGGCGTAGGAACAAAGATCCGTGTGTTCGATGAAAAAGCGGCAAAGAATGCGGCAAAAATCATTGCGCTGTCCACCTGCTCGGATGCGGAAACGAACGGACGGCTGGTAGTGTTCGGTAAAATGACTTACCGCGGCATGGAAACACCGACGCCAGCTCCCAGTGCAAAACCGACAGTAAAGCCTACAGCCGTGCCCACAGCGACCCCGGAACCGGAAGAAAAGACAGTCACGCTGATCATTCGTTATATGAATGAGAACGGCGAAGTGTTCCCGACAAAAATGTTTATGCTTCACCCGGGAGACGGGTATACGGTCCCTTCGCCGGTTCTGAGCGGGTATGACGTAGATAAGCCGGTTGTGCAGGGCGTGATCCTGGAGGATACGGAAGTCGTTGTCTGGTATACGCCAAGGCTGTACAGGCTTCGTATCAGTTATATCTATACGAACGGTACTGTAGCGGCGGAGGAGTATACGGAGAGCCTGAAGGCGGGTGATCCGTACAAGGTTAAAAGCCCGGATATAGATGGTTACACGGCCTCGATGGAACGCGTGGAAGGCGTGAATCCGGGAATGGATGAACAGTATACGGTAATTTACATTGCGGAAGGCGAGTCTCTTGAGGATGTAACAGATAAAAAGACAACGGCGCCCGGTGATACCGTGTGCATACAGGTCGGAATCTGTTTTGAGTGACGGGGGAGACTGAATTGATTATGATAAGAAAGATAACTGCCATAATTCTGGCTGTACTGCTTGCGATGGTTTCACTGGCAGTCCCGGCAGCAGCGGAGATGCCAGCTGAACAGCCGGAGGAGACATATTATGAGGTGCTGAAAGTCGGCAATCCGACGCCCATGCTCGGCAGGTTCTTTACCTATATGTGGGGATGCACGACGAGCGATATCGACGTCCAGCGCCTGCTGCATGGCTGTTCCCCGGTTCGTTATGACGTTGGCGGTATGTGCTGGCGGTTTGACAGGAGCGTTGTCCGGAACGTAACAATGACAACTGACAAGGAAGGGAACAAAACCTGCCAGATCGTGTTCAGGGACGACCTGTATTATTCAGATGAAACGCCAATTACCGCCTATGACTATGCTTTTACCATTCTCTTTACAATGGATCCGGCGATCCGGGAAACGGGCGGTATCCCGATGGACTACTCATGGCTGTACGGCGCGGAAGAGTATCTGGATGGAACATCGGAAACGCTGGCGGGAGTCCATGTGGTCAATGATTATATCCTGCGGATAACCGAGAAAAAAGAATCCCTGCCGTACTATTATGAAATAAACCGCTTTAATATCAATCCTTACCCTGCTCATATAATACTACCCGGTGTGGCTATAGAGGATAAAGGGCAGGGCGTGTACCTCAGCGAAGGCATAACAGAAGAAAAGATCCGGGAAAACATACTGGATGAAAACACGGGGTATCTGAGCCACCCGTCCGTTGTATCCGGACCGTATCTGCTTAAATCGTACGATGGGACGACAGCAAAGTTTGAAGTCAATCCTCACAACCGGGCGACTGACGACGGCAGGAACATAGACATAAAAGAGATAGAATATACGCTTGCCGAGAATGACAGCATGATCGGGAAACTGGAGACAGGGGACTTTGATCTTCTGAATAAAGTGACCATGAAAGACGCTGTCAAGGGCGGAGGTATGCTTATAAACGACCGGAGCAAAGAGTTTGCGGCGGATAAATATGAAAGAACCGGGCTGACGATGATATGGTTCATGGAGAAAAGTCCGAAACTGCAGGAGCTCGCTGTCCGGCAGGCGGTCGCGTACTGTTTTGACAGGGAAGGTTTTACGCTGGAGTATGCCGGTACCGATGGTGAAGTCGTGGATGGAATGTTCGGGATCGGACAGTGGATGTACCGTCTCGCGTCAGGGAAAACAGAGGCGGATCTGAGCGGGTATGATATAAGCATGGACGGGCTGGTAAGATATAATAAGGACATCAAGCTTGCGACAAGGCTTTTGAACCGTGCTTACTGGAAAACAGACGAGGACGGTTTGCGGTATAAAGAAGATGAGAATAAAGAACGAACGGAACTGAAGCTGGTGCTTGGAGCCCCGGAATCAGAGGAGCTTCACGCGGCGCTGGAAAAATACCTTGTGGCCAATCTGAAGAAAACAGGTATTGAAGTCATAATAAAGCCCATGAGTATGGACGAAATACAGGAAGCGTTCAGGAGCGGATCTGTGGAGATCGATATGCTTTACCTGGGAGATGACTTTAATATTATGCTGAACCCGGAAATGTTCAAGCCGGAACGGGAAACGGAGAAGAAAGAAAAACCGGAAAACAGTCTTACCGCCGCAAGGAAAGAAGTGTATGAACTGGCAGAGATAATGGTGGGAACGCTTCCGGATGAAGCTTATCAATACTGCGAAAAATGGGTAAGAATGCAGGAAGAGATCACGAAGGATATGCCGTTAATCCCGGTGTACTCAAATTATTACCATGACTATTTTACGAAACGCCTGCATGGTTACCAAATCCAAAGAAGCGTAACCTGGGCGGAGGCAGTTGCCCGGTGCTGGCTGGATGCAGAGGATCGGAAATAGATTGTGGAGGTAAACATGTTGATCCCGCCAAATACGCACAAAAAGACAGAAGCGTATAAGAGAATAGCCTGCAATATGATAAAGCAGGAAAAAAGAAGTTAGGGTATCCGCAATAACTGGGGGAATTATATCATTCCGCTAATATTCGGACAATACTCGAATCGTCGTTTTCCGCAATTTGTGGGGGAATATTCCGCTATCATTCGGACAAACGGCGATCTTTTATTTTCTGCAATAATTGGGGGAATGCGAATTACCGATTAATGAAATAAAAAACAAGTACTATATAAACAGGATTTGATTCAGACGTTATGAAGTCAATAACATTTGAATTGAATTACTTTTGTTTTTGGAGGAATACTTATGGAAAACGATCATGAAATCACTTTCAGGAATGAACTGAAAGTAAGTCGGCCTATTGTAGAACATTCGAAGGAAGTTGATAGTTGATAGGAAGGAAGTTATCAAAGGATTAGAATACACAAAAGAAATGATAAGCTTCAATCCGTTAACCGGAGAAGAAATAGAACCGGAAAATCTGAATGAAGTCAACAAAATAACGTATGACGCTTGTGTTGGTGCTATTGCTCTGCTAAACGAGCATGAAGGACCGAAAGAAGCAAATCCAAGGTTGCTCACTCCAGAAGAAGTAAAAACAATGAAGGCGGGAACGCCACTTGTTGTGGAACGGTTTATCAAGCATAATGGTAAAGTTGTTCCTATGGCTTGCTGGGCAATACATACAGGGAGTTTAATCCTGTCTTTTCATGGAACCATGTTCCCTGATACGGTACATGAAATCCCGTATGTGACCATTGTACAAAACAGAGAAGGAAAAGGGCATCATAACGAATACTACAGATTTTGGTCAGACATGCCAACAAAAGAACAGATGAAACAAGAAGAATGGAAAGGCATAGAAGGGGACGGGTGCTAAATGGTTTGACAAATGGCTTGTAAAGAAAGCTCCAGATTATATGGAGCGATTCAGCTATGAAGACAATGAAGATGACGAATAATCTCCTTTGTATGTTACTGCTGCAGCCTCCTCGCTATGGGGAGGCTGTCACTTTGAGAACTACTCATTTCAATGCGAACTCTCAAAGGTTGAAGTAGAGCAACTTAAATGATATATTTAGAAGGAATGATAAGCATGGAGGCGGGATACCCAATGGCACAGCATGAAAAAACGGCTGATTATGTCAGAGCCACAACGGATCACGCAGAGTTGATAAATGGTAATGTTGTTATCGAGGACTCAACTTCTGTGGAGCACAATCATGTTGTAAGGACTATTTGCCGTATGATTGAGAACTATATCATCTCAAATCATAAAACCTGCTTTGTATTCAGTGAAAATGTCGCTTTGCATTTTGACAACACCAAAGACTATTTATTGCCAGATGTAATGGTTGTATGTAAACAGGACTGTATTCAAAGCAATGGTGTACACGCTGCGCCAGATTTTATTGCGGAAGTCACATCGGAATCAACAAGGGTTCGGGATTTTTACGACAAGATGATCCTCTATAAAAGCATAGGAGTAAAAGAATACTGGGTCGTAGATCTGCAAAAGCAGTTCATTAACGTGTATTTGTCGGAAAATGGATTTGTACCGGAACCGCATATACGTCCGGATAAAATGAAAGTACATATATGCGATCTGACTATAGACACAAGTACATTTTGGAACAGCATATAGTCACCAGAAATATCGAGTCGCTCCATTTCGAGCGACTTTTTTTGTGGGACGTACTGCTTATCTTAATCCCTGATTAAGAGGGGTAGGGGATAAGCAAAACACCATGAAATTGGTGAGCACCTTTAGTTCCTTCACAAAATTAACAAATCAGAGATATTCAAAAAATGTTTGGAAAATCATACCCCTCAAAAGACGTTCAAATAGGGGAGTATTCAAGAAATGTTCAGGATATCAAAAAATCTTTAGGAATTAACATTACATACTTCAAATTGATTTACACAGCCACAATAGCAATCCACCCTTGCCCAACCAGATCACGTTCTCTATTCAATAATATAATAATATAAGATGATAACAAAAATAAAAGAAAAATCAAAAATCGCGCCTGCCTTTCGGGCTTTTCTTTCTCCCTGCCCTCCGCGCTGCTGCTTTCTCCTGCCTGTCCTGTCCCCGGCTTTCTTTTGTGATCCTTTCTTTCCCTGTATTCCTTCCTGTTTGCCCTTATCCATTTATCCACTTTCTGACCGCCCTTTCCCCGATTGTGCTCTTTTCCGAACGCGGCTCGGTGATCCTTTCCTTCCATTGTGTACGTATGTGTTTGACCGTATCCACTTATCCACTTAACCGCGTGTCCGAATGTAAAATAAATAGTATTAAGGGCAGATAATCTGATAGACGTTTTTCCAGTCCCAAACTGAAAATACGCTTCATTTTATCCGGCAGGATCATAAGATCCGGTCGCAAGACTATGGTACTCGCCAGGAACATGATCATGCCGGACAGGGGAAAGCTTCGCAGGGCTTTCTTTTTGTGCGCTTATCGTGCTCCTGAGCAAATTTTTAAGGAGGGAAACCTATGGTAATCGCGCACACAAAAGACCAGGCACTGCAGGAAAAGATCAAAGCGCTTCCGGAATTTTCGGTTCTCGAAAGCGCGAAAGGTCTGCTGATTCACGGCAACGCGGATCAGATCAGGGAACGGCTCGGCACGCTCGCCAATGAAAGCGGGGCGTGGCTCGGGCTGGAGATTTACGACGGAGGACAGCGCACGGAGGTCGCTTTCAACGACAGCTACTTCGACTGCGACAGGCACGAAGAAGTTCGCGTACCCGCGCCGGAAGAAAAAACGGAAGAAAATAAGGAAATTCTTCCGGAGGAAACCGTGAAAGCGTCCGTAAAAACGGAATCGCCCCAGATGGACGATGAGGCTCCGCTGATCGACGAAGAGGACGACTTCCTCAGCGATATCGACCCGGCTGCGATCCGGGAAGAGCTGGCAGCGCACGGCATCGTGAACGGCGAGGTCGTCGATCCGAAAGCGCTGGAAAACGCTCCGTTTGTCAAGCAGGTTATGGAAGACGTCGCCGCAATCGCGGAGGCCGAAAAAGCCGAAGAGACCGCGGAAGAAACGCCCGAACCCGTGAAGTCGACCGAAACGCCTGCTTCCGAACAGGCATCGCCTGACCAGGCCGAACCTGCCGAAGCAGACGAACCTGCCAAAGCCGAGCCGGATTCTGAGGACGATGACGAACCGGAACCTGAAGAAACGCCCGATAAAAAGGACGTTCCGAAGGCCGTAAAGAAGCCGATGGAGTTCGGAGATCCCAAAAAGCGTGAAGTCCCGCCGATGATGGAAGTCCCCAAAACGGCTTTCACCGCCGAAGAGGCTGTCGCGAAACTGGAATCCGAACGGGACCTCCTGCGCGAGGAAGACCGCGACGCAAGATGGGTCATGACCGACCTGCAGCAGAAATGCCGGGAAGACAACGACCTGTGCCAGTACGTGATGCGGGAAGGCAAGACCTTCCTCGGCGCGTACGAGTATTTCGCGAGGCTGGCCCGCAACATGGAAATCGGCATCGTGATGGAAAAGCTGGGCGGCGTGAGCATCTCCTGCGAAGTCTCCACGCCTTACTTCATCGAGTATTTCATGATGGACGATGATGAAATCGCCCGCCGGAAGAAAGAAGAAGAGGAAAAGAAAAAGGCGGAACGCGCCGCGAAGGCTGCTGCCAGCCGCAAGAAGGGCGCGAAGAAGGACGCGAAGCAGAGCGGTGTCAAGGCTGCGACGGATCCCGGCCTGCTGGCTGGTATCCCGATCCCCAAGACGCCCAAAGCGGAGGCTCCCAGGCCTGCCGAAAAACCCGCTCCGAAACCTGCCGCGCCTAAGGCTGAAAAAGCATCGTCCGGTGAGCAGATGGATATTTTCGGTCTCATCGGCATCGCCGGGTAAGGAGGTTTTCTTATGAAGAATTTTGAGCGTATCCTCAAGCAGAATCCGTACGCGGTGGTCGCCGGAGGCATCGGGAAAATCTCCGAAAACGAAGCTGTCTTTACCCTCTACCATATGACCCGCGCTTCCTGGCAGTACAACTATCGGCTTATGCCCGAAGCTGTCACTGTCCGGATGACCCGGGACCGTATCCGGTATAAAGGCGAAAAGAACAAGACCTTTTCTGAGAAAGCTTTGCTGACGGCAGACGCTGATGAAAGCGGATATGCGTTTATGTACGCCACGGAGGCAGACCGGAAGGCATTCATGAAATGGTCTGAAGACCTTCCTTCGGAAATCCTCCGCCTGGAAAAAGGCTATATGGTCCGGAAGTCCGGCAGCATGCAGCGGAAAAGGGAACGCGAAGCCAATCGGATGCAGGATCTGTTCGCGGAACCGATTGTTGATCTTGAGACAGTTGAAAAGAGGGCCAGGGAACTGTTCCCCGCTTATATGATCGTCAAGAACCGCGTCGGTACGTGCTCCGCCTGCTCCGCAAAGGTTGATCCCGTCCGGGTCGCCCACGCGAAAAAAATGGCGTGCCCTGAGTGCGGAAGGATCGTCAGCGTGATGGATCTCAAAAGAAGGGACTATCAGTATGATTCCTTCTGGATCATTGCTCCTGACCTCCGCGACGGAATCCCCGCTGTATCCTACTTCCACTGCGGCCAGCGGATCCATAAAGACGGTGGTGTGACCATCCACGCCGTCGAGCTCGCGCGGTCCATCGGGGAACGGAACCACTCCCGCGAATGCTGGGTGCGTGACTCCGGCTCTTCCGCCTGGTACCGCTCCTGCGGTTCTCACTTCCAGAGGACAAACATAGGCTGCGGTGAACGCGCAAACTGGTGCGAGCGCGGATACGTCATCTATGATCAGTTCCTGGCTTTCCTTCATAAGTATATTAAGGAAGCCCGGCTGGTTCCACTGTCGCAGTTCTTTGTGAGCAGCGACGCGTATGTCTGGATGGAAGAAGCCGGATACCTGAAAAACACGCTCCGTGACGCGAATAAGCGCCGCGTGATCCGGATGCTGGTAAACAATCACCTGCCGAGAATCGCGGATGCTGTTTCCGTGTCCTGCAGCGAAAATGTGTACCCCCTGAACACGAAGGGGAAAGCCCTGAAGAGCCTCCTGAAGCTCAACGACACAAAGCTTGAAGACTTCATGGCATCCGACAGGAGCTATGATACCCTCAAGATGGTCTCATCTTCCGACGGAATCACCCTTCCGCTGCCTGACACAGCCCTGTGCCGGGAGTATGTGCGTAAGGCGATCCCGAAGAACGGACTGAGCGCCGGGACTTCCTTCATGATCCCCCTTGCGGGTAACACCCTCTGGACGGTCTGTGAATCCGTAGACACGGAGCAGAACATTCTGGAAGACTTCTTTGTCTCCCTGAAGGGAAACAGTTACGGGGCTGATCGTTACAGAATGATCGGAAAGCATTTTTATAAGGATTTCAGGTGCTGCGGGTATGAACCCAAAGTCCTGCTGCCTGAGCACCTGCTCGCGGCCATCGGGGACAGGCTTCCTGCATACTTCCCGAAATCGCTCCTGAACACGAACGCGATCCGCAAGAACCTCCTGAACGGAGGAACGGCTGATATGGTCGCCTCCCTTGCCAGGGTTTACGAACTCTTCGATAAGGCCGGCTTCAAAAAAGCCGCCGGTGAGATCCGCGCAAACATGTCCAGAGATGATTACAGGCTGACTGAGTTTAACAAATACCTGCAGCCCGTCGCGGACCGGATCGGCAGTGGTAAGCTCTACAGGACGCTTCAGATTCCGCGCCGGATGCTCTCCGAGATCGACCGGAGAACCGTCGCGCTGGATGAACTGGCCGCCGCGGCTCGTGTTTCCGCCTGCGACAGGAATGTCTCCTTTAGGGACGCCGTCGCGTTGGACAGGATGTTTGCGCAGTATACACGCCTGAGCCCGGAATCCGTTGCCTGCAACAGGCGCCCGCTGTCCGAAACCCTGAACTATATCAAGGATAACCGTATCGTGCCGGGTGAGTACGCGGAGTATCTGAAAAACCTGCAGAAGCTCAATGATCCGATGGCCCGCTCCACCGTATTCCCCAAGGACTTCGAGAACGCGCAGATCCGGGCGGCGGAAGCTGCCCGCGCAAAGGACGACGCGCCTAAAATCGCGGTCATGAAAAAAATCCGCGACGCGCTCATGTCCGATAAGCGGATCGGGAAATTCCTGAAGACCAATACCCAGTACCTGGTGTTCGTTCCTGAATCTCCTTTTGAACTGATCCAGGAAGGCAAACACCTGCATAACTGCCTGGGTACCTATGTCGACAGGGTTTCCGAAGGGAACACATCCGTGTTCTTCATCCGTGAGGCCGGCAATCCTGACGCGCCTCTCTACGCAATGGAAGTCTCAAAAGGAAATATGGTCCAGCTGCACGGTGTCAACAACTGCAGCCTGGTTCCTGACCATCCTGCCCGCAAGTTCGCGGAAGGCTTCGTGAAGGTGCTTAAACAGATTCACTTTGATCCGAAGGCCATTGTTCAGGCTGCATAATCAAAGAGGGTTCCGCTGCGGTAAAGCGGTGGAACCCTCTCTTTTTAGGAGGTTGGTCTATGAAAGATTATATCCGGGAATACAGGGGATTCCGCGTTGGAGATATCGTCCAGTCAGGGAATTCCTTTGCCAAGTATATTATTACCGGCTTCCACCAATACCCGTCCGCGGGTATTCTGTGGACCGGTATCAACTGCTATGGCCATGGCCAGGGAGGTTCCGTTATGGGATCCGACGACTATGACCTGTATGTGATCGGACACTTCAATATCGAACCGATGCTGCAGGCGATCTGTAACGCAAAAACAGAATACCGCCCTGAAAGCGACCTGCGGAACAAGCCTGAACCCCGGTCTGCCGAAAACGGCGTGAATATTCACCTCTCCGCCAGCGGAAAAGGCACTGCCATAGGCGTCGTGAACAGCGGCCTGACGATAGGGAGGAAATGATCATGAAGGGATATCTGGAAAAATGCATGGTTGACTGCGACGGACTCATCTGCGGATGGTGCGCCGGCATGTCGGACGAAGAGATCTTCGCGTACTGTGAAAACCATCAGTGCAGGGTCGCTTACTACGACACGACAACCAGCATAATTATGATGTGATTTGACATCATATATGACATCGTGTATAATGATTAAGGAGGAGACTTATGTCTCAGTACGAAAAACTGATCCTGAGAGTCATGAAGCTCGACAGGAACATGCGTTTAAGCGAGCTCGAAAAAAATACTTAATGGATTGGGATACCGTGCTGAAAAGAGTAATGGCGGAAGTCATTATACTTTTCGAAAGAAAGGCTGTTACCCTATAACCATACCGGCCGGGTATCCGGTTGGGATCAAATATGTGGAAATGGTGAGAGATGTTTTGAAAATGGAGGAAGAATGATATGAAATCTCTTGACTATTATCTGTCTCTGCCATACAAAATGGTTATTATTCCTGATCCTCAGGAGGGCGGCTTTACCGCTGTATATCCTGAACTGCCTGGTTGCCTGACATGCGCGGAAACACTGGAGCAGCTTGTCCGCAACGCGGAAGAAGCAAAACGCCTGTGGCTGGAAGCGGCCCTGGAAGACGTTGGCGATATCCCTGAGCCCGGCGCCGATTCGGAATGCTGCGAGTATTCCGGACAGTATAAGCTCAGAATGCCGAAAAGCCTCCACAGATCGCTTATGGAACACGCAAAGGCAGAAGGAGTAAGTATGAATCAGTATTGTAATTATCTTCTGACGAAGAATGATGCTGAGCATACTGCCCAAAAGAAAGCCGTTTGACCCCGTCTTGTATGGTCCAAAAAATGCAGCCTCGTCCGTATCTTTCGGACGGGGTTGTTTTTTGTTGTTGTGTTTTTATGCCTTCCGGAGCGGATATCTGCAGATAACAAAAAAAGTATATTTGATAGTAGCAGTATTGATCAGACGCTTTCAGGCTTTGTTTCAATACTGACTATTTTTATGCTCCCCTGACGGGTTGAGCGGAGGTTTTTATGAAGGTTAATTGGTTGGTTGTTACAAAAATAGAAGTGGATCTCGATATTGCTGAGGTCACGCTGCTGTCCGCTGAAGAGTATGAGGCGGCAAAAGACGTTATTCCGATGCGGGATGAATTTTGGTGGCTGTGGTCGCCCTGCTCCGAAGGTAGTAACCGCGCCGGCTTCGTCGATGATCGTGGGCGTCTGGACTTCGACGGCGTGGACAACGACTACGTCGGTGTGAGTCCCGCTTTAAAAATCCGGAATCTCAGATCTTCAAATCTGAGCCGCGGCGACAAGTTCGAGCTTGCCGGACATGCCTGGACTGTCGTCTCGGACGACATGGCGCTGTGCGACGAAATCGTCGGGTATACCTGCTTCCGGAAAGACTATGAGGCAGAGGATGCCAATGACTATGAGGCGTCCGACATCAAAAAGTGGCTTGAAGCCTGGGC
>CAZUXV010000058.1:0-15638 GCA_964624445.1 uncultured Oscillospiraceae bacterium
ATCGTGGCCATCGTGGTAGTCAACACATTGATGCACCCTAAAGGTGAGCATGTGGGCTTGCGTAAATTTTTTTCCCAAAATGAAGATTTTCAACAGGAGGTGATTGAAATGGCAGGTAGACCGCCAAAACCAATGGCTTTAATGACTAAGAATTTGACTAAAGAAGAGATTGAGAATCGCAAAGAAGCAGAAGAGAAGTTCAAAGGTAATGACGATAAAGTTTACAGGCCGCGAAAAGAACTTCCTAAAGAAGTTTCTAATATTTATAAAAGCATTGTAAAGGAATTGAAAGCCGCCAAGGTGCTTAATAACCTTGATGTTGACTTGTTAGAAACAACTTGCTATGCGATTTACCGAATGCGACAGGCTCGAGAGTTGATTAATCGTGACGGCATTGTTATTGAGAATGGAAATAGTGTTGTAAAACATCCGGCTATTAATATTGAGCGAGATTATCAAGCAATATTTCAAAATGGATGTATACAATTAGGATTAAGCCCATCGAGTAGAACTAAACTTGCTATGATTCATTTAGAAGCCAACACTGAAAAGACAACAGAGGATGAGGTGTTTGGATGATTAAATATGAAAATATATGGCAAACCAAAACATATTGGTATGCCTATAATGTGGTTTATGGCGATACTGTTGCTTGTGTTGATGTTGTTAATGCTTGTAAAAGGTTTTTGAATGATTTAGAACGGATGAAAAGCGACGACTTTCCTTTTTATTTTGATTTAAAACAGTGCGATAGGGTTGAAAATGTTGCATCATGCTATAAATTCACTGCTGGAGGTCGTGCTGGCGAGAAAATTGACTTAGCGCCACCACAGACATTCGTATTAGATAATATCTACGCATGGAGATATAAAGATAACCCTAAAAAAAGACGTTTTCGTACTGCTATGATTATGAAAGCTCGTAAGAATGCTAAAACGTTCGATTTATCGTTTATTTCGACGTTAGCTATGCTAGATGAACCGGAAGCTGAAGTGTATAGTGTTGCCAGTAAAAAAGACCAAGCGATGTTATCTTTCAAACAGTGTCGTAGTATGATTGCTTCTAATCCTAAAGTTGCTAAAAAATTTAAACTTAATAGATCGGAGATTATACTTAAATCAAACGAAAGCTCATTTAAGTATTTAGCAAGTGAGGAAAAAACATTAGATGGTATCTCTCCGTCGGTCGGTATTATCGATGAAGCATTTGTTGTTCCTGAAGGTGTTAGGTCATCGATTGCATCAGGTACAGGAGCGCGTTTATCGCCATTAATCGTTTCTATTTCAACATCATATGACGTAAAGATGACAGGTAATTGGGCATTTGATGAAATGGAATATACAAAGCAAGTGAATAGTGGTGAAATTGAGAATGAAAGACACTTTGGAATTATCTATCAGCTAGATAATGAAGAAGAAGTCGATGATGAACGAATGTGGGAAAAAGCCAATCCCTTACTCCCTTATTCTGAAACATTGCTAGACTCATTAAGAGAAGATTATAAAAAAGCTACGGTTAATAGTGCGTTGATGCGAAATTTCAAGATTAAAAATATGAATTTGATTCTTGATGGAGTAGGCATTAATAAATATCTAGCTTTACCGGCGTGGGAGCTACTTCAAGAAAAAGTTATCGATTTCAAGGGTAAGTGGGTATTCTTTGGGCTTGATTTATCAATCACGACAGATTTATGTGCTGCGTCAATTTGTACGTATAACGAGGAATTAGATACATTTGATATTAAAGTTCATGCGTTTTTACCTAAAAATAATATTCGAGAGCTAGAAATAGCTGATGGGATACCATATCGTCAATATGCGGATGAAGGTTATATAACGTTAGTTCCAGGAAGTGACATTGAGTATGAGTGGGTATATCAATGGTGTAAGGAATTTGCAACTATGAGTGATGCTAATATTGCTATGATTGCATATGATCCGTACAACTCAGATTACATCATGGACAGATGTAAGGAAGAGGGGGTGACAACACTTCGGATTATGCAAGGATATCGGATGTTATCTGGTCCGACTAAAACGTTCCGTTCATATGTTTATAATCGTAAAATAAGGCATGAATTTAATCCTATATTCAACTGGTGTGTATCTAATGCTATTACTTCTAAAGATAAATTTAATAATGAAATACTCGACAAAGTGAAATCTAGCAATAAAATCGATTTACTTGCAGCGAGTATTTTTTCATTTTTAGCGTGCGATAAGAACAAAGAGTATTATTTCAATCGAGATTATAGTGATTATATGATTTAGAAAGGAGGTGATTAAATGAATTTAGCTAGTCGATTAAAAGCTACTTTAACGCCTAATCAACCACGAACAGTTGAAGAAAATGCAACGTTTGATGATGTGGTGGAATACGGTTCTGAATCTGTCACAATTACTCGTGATGTTGCTGAAAAAATTGGAGCGTTGAATTATGGTATTTCGTTGATTTCAGAAACAATTGCTAGTCTACCTGTTTACCTATATAAGCGTGATGAAAGTGGTGGTCGAGAAAAAGTAGACGACTATCGAAATAAGCTCTTAAATCTCGAAAATAGCGACTATTCCACTGCATATAACATGAAACGTAATTTAGTTAGTGATTATCTGTATCATGGTAATGGGTATTTAGATATTTATCGCGATAATAATTATAAGATTAAGTCACTAATTCATATCCCATACAATGACATTCAAATTAGGAAGTCAGATAGTCTTAATAAACGTGAAATTACTTATGTTTATGATTATTGGGGAATGTATAATGTTCCATCATTCGGAGTTGTAAATTTAGCTCGAAATACGAAAGACGGAGAGCTTGAGGGGCAAGGTGTCCTTAAAGAGGGGTCCTTAATCTTAGGGAATTCATACGGATTTGAATCGTTCACTGAAACAACAATTAAGAGCGGTTTTAATGTTAAAGGTGTTGTTGAGAAAGATGGAATTTTAACTAAACCGGCAAAAGAATCTCTAATGAATATGTTAAAGAAATTCTTTAGTGGAAGTCGGAATGCTGGGAAAGTCTTAGTTCTAGATGATGGAATGAAATTCAAACCCATTTCTATGAGCCCAGCGGACTTAGAGTTGCTACAGCAAAAGGAATTTACGATTAAAGATATCGCTAGATTGCTTAAAATTCAGCCTAGTTTGCTAGGTATTTCAAATGGCGGCATGACCTACTCGAACGAAAAAGATAACCAATTGCAATTTTTAAAATATACGATTGAGCCTTTGCTTACGATCATCGAACAGACATTTAACAAATATCTGCTAACGGAAGATGAGAAAAGTAAAGGTTTTTTCTTTGAGTTCAATACACAGAACATGCTACGAACATCGCCTGCCGACGAAATCAAGATGTACGTTGAAGCAGTAAAAGGTTCGATTCTATTACCTAATGAAGCTCGTCAACGATTAAATTGGCGACCAATCGAGGGATTAGATAGACCAATAATTCCTTTATCAAATGGTATCATCCTTCCTGATGGGACGATTTTGAGTCTTAAAACGGAGCAAAAAGAAGAAAATGTTAATTTGAAAGGAGGTGATAGTGATGAAAGTGGAGATTCGCAACAACTCGATTAATCTAGATGGATATGTAAACGTCGTGAATCGCGAATCACGTATTTTACCAAGTATCCGAGGGAAATTCATTGAGCATATCGTTCCAGGAGCTTTTAAAAAGGCTCTAGAGCAAGCAGAAGATGTGAAATTGCTATTTAACCATTCAGAACATCGGCAGTTAGGTTCAATTAAACAAGGCAATTTGTCGCTGAATGAAGATGTTATTGGGTTGCGTGCTAAATGCACTGTTAATGACGCTGAAATTATTGATAAAGCGAAGCGAAATGAATTGCGTGGATGGTCATTTGGTTTCAGAGTCTTAAAAGACGAATGGAATGCTGGTGAAGATGGTATCCAACGTCGTGCGATTCAAGAATTGCAATTGAACGAAGTTTCAATTTTAGACCGCACTCCTGCGTATTATGCGACTTCTATCGAAGAGAGAGCGGATGCGGAGGAATTTGTATATGAAAGCCGTGGATTCGATGAAATCACAGTTGAGGTTATTGAATCAGAAGATGAAAAACGTCATAACCATGACGACGACTATCAATATAATTTAAATTTACTTAAATTAATGGAGGTATAATCTATGAAATTAAAAGCTTTATTAGAAAAACGAGCTGCTTTAGTGGCCGAAATGAAAGAATTAAATGAGAAACGTGATTTTGAGTCATTCAACGCTAAAAACACAGAATTAGAGGAATTAGATGTAGAAATCGCGGCTGAAAAACGTGTATTGGAGTTAAATGAAGATTCAACAATCGTTAATAGCCAAAAAGAAGAACGCGATTATAACGCTGAAATCCGTCAGGCATTTGAAAATGGAACAGAATTAGATGTTACTGACTTTGAGGTCGAAGACCGTGCTATGGGGATTGGCGAGGTTCAAGGGTCTGTTGAAAAATCAGTTGGAAATATCAAAAAGACAACATTCGCTAACTACATTATCAAAAAGTTACCTTATGTTTCGCGATTATACGCTGCTTGCCGTAAAGAGCCGTTATCAAGCGCCTCACATACAATTCCAGTTCAAAAAACTAAAATCGGTAAATTAGTAAAAATGAAAGAGTTACAAAACTATGTAGCGCAAAATGCTGATTATAACAAAATTGATTGCAAACCTCATAAATTTGGTACGCTATTCGTTGTATCTGATGAGTTAGTTGAAGATACTGGATATGACATCAAAGCAGATTTACAAGAACAAGTGTTAGAGTCTTGTGGATTAACATTAGATGAATTAATTATTAAAGGTGATTCTGAGTTAAACATCGATGGATTTAATGACTTTGACGCATCTACAGGTGCTCACGAAGTAGAACAAGCTAATACAGGTGTTATCACAGTAGAAGAGCTAATGGCTATTTACTATGCTTGTCCACGTCAATACCGAAAAAATGCTACGTGGGTATTTAATGATGAAACTGCTCGTGCAATTGCTAGTTTAAAAGATGCTGATGGACGTCCGTTATTAATGCCTTCTTACAATGGCGCTCCATTCGATGAAGGTTCATTATTATTAGGTCGCCCAGTTATCATTAATGATCATGTAGCTTCATTAAATGAAGTTGGTAAAGCTATCTTCTTTGGAGATATTCAACGTTCTTACTTAGTGGCTCCACGTAAGTCATTCACTATTAAAACATCATCTGAATATGGGTTTATCAATGACTCACAAGCGACTAAAGTTAACGTTCGTTTAGATGCTAAAAAGACTTTAGAAGAATCAATGGTTTACTTCACATCTAAATCTGCTTTACGAACTGCTAAAACTAAATAATCACGAGGGCTTAACGCCCTCTTAAAAAAGGAGGGAACCTCATGAAAGTAAGTGAAATTGATTTGGCCTATGTCAAAGAGTATTTAAATGCCGATGATGACGAGTTGCGACTACAACAACACTTAGATTCTGCTAAAGATTTGTTAATGAAAGCTAACGGCTACACAGATGAATCAGAATTAGACCGATCAGAATATTTAGCTGATGTTGTGCTTGTGTATGTTGAGCAACTGTACGATACAGGCAAAATCGTAGATAACAAAGCCTTTAACAATCTCCTAACGATGGATAGGAGGTTTTAAATGTGTGGCTTAAAGATATCTCTTCAAGTCAATTGAAGAAGACTATTGAAATTATCACTGTCACTATTGGCAAAGATGAAGACGGTCTACCAATAGAAAGTGAAAGTTTGTTAGCTCGTAAAAAAGCTAAAGTAAGTGTGCCTTCGTTGCGTAAACAAGAAGTTTATAAAAATGAGGGTACAAGTGTAACAAAAACATTAGAATTCATCTTCCGCTCTGAAGATATTGATGAGTCAGCTTATATCAAATATCGCAACAAATTATATAACATCAGAGGGATAGAAAACGTCGAAGAAAAAGACAGATTCCTATGTGTTATAGGGGAGTGTTCGACATGAGCATGAATGTTGATGGATTTGATGATTTATTTGCTACATTAAGCTCATTGGGCAGTGTGGGTGATAAAGTCGGTAAAAAGGCGCTTAGAGCTGGATTAAAGCATGTTGTAAAACAAATGAAAATCGATGCCCCTAAAGGCGATGGTTCGTTGGGGATTCCTACAAAGGTTAATGACGGATACAAAAAACTAAAAGTATTAAACGTTAAACGATTTAAAAATGGAACATTTATCGGCTATGCCGGTATTAACTCTAAAAATTTTGAAGAAACGAAACATTTGCTATTCCATCATTATGCGTATGGAAATAAAGGGCTTAATTTCACAGGGCAACCAATCAATATGCATGTCGGTTGGATGACTAAAAGTTACGAAAAGAGCAAAAAAAACGCTCAAAACGAATTAGAAAGAGTTGTTGTCGAAGAATTAGATAGCATCTTAAAAGGGTGATTAAATTGAACAAAATCATTCAGAACGCATTATCTAAACAAGATATTCCGTATTACTATGTAGAACGACCAGTTGGGAAGTTTCCGTCGGTCGTTTTTTATTACAACGAATACGTAAAAGATCGTGCTGATAACAAGATAGAGTCATTGAAATATGATTGTTATTTCAACTTATATGCTAAGAGTAGTTTATCAGCAAATACCAATAAAATCGTCAAAGTATTAGAAGATGCGGGTTTTATTAAAGTAGTAGTTAATTCACCAGTTAAGTTTGATGAACTTGATTACTATCAAATTACAATGAATTTCGTTAAACGAAAATAAGGAGTGAAAGAAATGGCACGTGAAGTCGGTGTTAGCAATATTACATTCTTCCCGTTATTAACAGATAACGCAGGTGGAACGCCTACATATGGCGAAGCAGTTAAAATCCCTTGGGCAGTTAATTTTGAAACTGAAGATGAATACTCAGAGGGTTCTTACTATGCAGATAACATTACAGAAAATAGTTTGAAAAAATTATCTAAAGTTAATGTGACAATGGAAGTTTCTTCTGATACACCTCCAGCCCTAGATGCTAAATTAACTGGAAAATATCATGATAAAGCGCGTTCTGTATCTAGTACGCGACAAAAAGCACCTCGTGGAGCAATTGCATATGAAATCTTAATGGATGATGATACAGTTCGTCGTCGTGTAATTTATAATGTTGCATTAACTCGTAATTCTCAATCTAACTCAACTGTTGAGGATTCAATGGATGGTAAAACTTACACTTATGAAGGTGTCGGTATTCCTTTACAAGCTAATTCAGATGTTGATCTAGTAATGGACCAAAAAGAAGTTGAAGCATATATTGCTGATGCTGAAACAAATACAGACCATGCAGAAGTTCAGGCTGAATGGGATGGATTCTTTGAAGAAGTAGTATTACGCAAATAAGAAGGGCGGCTTATGTCGCTCTTTTAATTTATAGGAGTGATTTGATTGAAAATCCATTTAAAGAAAAAAACTGTTATTCCCGTAGAAATTAACGGTCGTGAGTGCATCTTAACAATTGATGCTGAAACAATAGACCATTTCCAACGTACAAACAATGTAGGAATGCTTAAATTTTATGAGCGCATGGCGAATCAACAAAAGACAGGGAAAATTGAAGTAAAACCTATCATTAAGCTGTTGGGTTCTATTATTCGTGATGCAAATACAAATAAGATTTTAGGAACTCAATTCTTATCGCAATTTGATGATTTTAGTATCCTTCAATACTTATCTCCGTTATTAAGTGAAGTGTTCGGAGATAACATGCCAACAGCTAAAGATGATAATGAAAAAAAGTAGATAATTCCGATGGGTATATCGATATAGATCACCTTTATTACTCAGCTCGAAGTGTGTTGAATTGGGACGATGAAACATTTTGGGATAGTTCGCTAAGATTTTTGTTCAAACAATTTGATATACACATTGAAGGGCAAAAACGAGTGAATAAACCTCAAAAACAAAATAAAAATCAACCTAATACCATCAAAGGCGAACGCAAGAAATTTAAAGTTATGTCAGAAGCGGAGGTGATAAAATGGCGGATGAAAGGCAATTAGTTGTATCGTTGGCTTTAAAAGCTCAGGGTTATAAGTCAGAAATCTCAAAAATAAATAAAGAGACAAAATTATTACAATCAGAGTTTGATAAAGCTAAAGATTCATCGGAAGATTTTGAGGATTCCTTAGTAGGTCAAGAGAAAAAACTGGAGTTGCTTAATGGAACGCTAGAAAACGCGCGAAAAAAAGTTACGGTTTATGCACGCGAAGTTGAACGTTGTGAAACTACATTAGAGAGTGCTACCAAAGCTTACGAGGAGCAAAAAAACAATGTTTCCGAATTAGAGCGTCAACTATCTAGTGCTAAATCAGCTTATGGGAAAACTTCGCAAGAAGTCAAAGATTTAGAGGATAAACTAGAATTGGCTAATAAAGCTCTAGAAAAATCTAGAAAAGCGGTTATAAGCGCAGATTCAGAGTTGTTATCTCTTAAGACAACGTTAAACAAGGCTGAAACAGAGGTTAATCAATTATCTCGACAAGTTGACGATACAACTAGACGTATCAAAGAGTTTGAAGATGGGGTTGATGATGCGGGTAGATCATTGCAAGAGTTGGCTGAGGATTTAATTGATACTACAGGTGAAGCGGTAGCTTTTGGCGCTCGCATGAGTGAGCTAGGACAAGGAATTATGGATGTAGGCGATAAAATCGGCGGTGCAGGCAATAGCATTCTATCATCTCTTGAAGAAGCTAATCAAAAAGCGATTGAATTTGATCAAAGCATTAACCAACTAAAGGCTAGTGCTGGATTGACTGCCGAAGAGTTCGAGACAATAGACGGAATTGTTGATGCTATTTATGTAAATAACTTTGGTGAAAGTTATGAAGATGTAGCAAATTCTGTAGCGACTGTTTATAAAAATCTAGGCTATACAGGCGAAAAATTGCAAGATATCACCGAAAAATCATTAACCCTACGTGATGTATTTGGTTATGATCTCACGGAATCTACTCGTGCTGTTGATACTTTGATGAAACAATTTGGGTTAACTGGTGAAGAAGCGTTGAACTTAATCACACAAGGCTCGCAGTCAAATTTAGATTATTCTGGAGAGTTGTTAGACACTATTAATGAATATTCAGTTCAATTTTATAAAGCTGGGCTATCGGCTGATGATATGTTTAATATCCTTCAAAACGGTGTTAATAATGGAGCTTTTAACTTAGATAAAATTGGAGATGCAGTAAAAGAGTTCCATATTAGGCTCACAGACGGTTCTGATTCGACCGCTGATGCGCTAAAAAAATTAGGTCATAATGCAAGTGATGTTGCTAGCGTCATGTCAAATGGTGGTGAACAAGCTAAAGAAATGTATAGCTCTATTGTTCAAAAGTTAGGAGATGTCGATGATGCTCAAGAGCAAAATCTAATAGCATTAGACCTTTTTGGAACTATGTGGGAAGACCTTGGGCCGGATGTCGTCACTAATTTATTTGATATCGAAGGTGGATTCGATAATGCGAGAAATTCTGCTGAAGAATTAGTCAATGTTAGATACGACGATATTGGAAGTGCGCTGGATAGCGTTAGTCGAAGCATAGAGACAGGAATCGTTATGCAACTAGGACAAGCTTTAATGCCGTTGATGGAAAAGTTAGTCCCAGTAATTCAAAATATAGTTAATGCAATTTCAAGTTGGATTGAAGCTAATCCAGGACTTGCATCAGCTATTATGATTATTGTTGGAGTTGTAGGTGGTTTGTTAGCCATATTAGGTCCCGTTATCACTACTATTGGAATGTTAGTTATATCAATAGGAGCTTTAAGCTCTGCTTTTGCTGCCGCTGGTGGAATAGCTGCTTTTTTTAGTACAGCTTTATTACCTATCATTGGAGTTATTGCTGGTGTTATTGCTGCAGTCGTTGCCATAGCTATGTCTATTAAAGAGAATTGGGAAGGTATTAAACAAGCTACTTCTAATTTAATTGAAACAGTAAAACCGCATTTTGAGCAATTTAAACAATCCTTTGCCGGATTATGGGCTGCCTGTCAAAGTATCTATACTACAGTAATTCAACCACTATTTCAGATTGTCGGCGAGGTTATTGAGGAATGTATCTATTTTGTCACTCCATTAATTCAGGGATTATTAACTGTATTCTCTATCGTCTTTGATGCAATTGCAGGTGTTTGGTTCGGTGTTGGACAACCTATTTTTGCAGCAGCAATGCAAATTATCAGGAAATTATGGGATACAGCTCAACCGATTTTAAGAAACCTATCATCTTTATTCTCATCAGTGTTCTCAGCCATAAGCAATGTTTGGAACAGTGTTTTAAAGCCTGTATTCAACGCAATAATTTCTATTGTTAAGCAAATATCGACCGTTGTCGGTTCTGTATTTACTGGGTTTGTTAAGGATATTACATGGGCCATGAATGCTGTGTTGAATCCTATCCAATGGGTTATTGATAAAATCAGTTCTCTTTTTAGTTGGATTTCAAAGGCGAGTTCATCTGTCGGCAACTTCTTAGAGAAGATTAATCCATTTAGCCGAAGTATAGATGCAGAAGTTAATGCCACTGTTAATCAACCTCAAATCGATACTTACTCTATGACCCGTGATGTGGCTTTAAGCGGTTCATATTATACACCACGAACTAGCTTAGGTTCTCAGGTGAATCAAATGGCTAGTCGAGTTAATTCGATTGCTAATAAAGAGACGAACATTGAGTTTAGCTATGATGGGATTGAGAAAATATTGGATAACAAACTTTCCCAAATGGTTGAGGCGATTTCTAAAATAACTATAAATAGCCCTGATGTTTACTTAGGTACGGAAAAAATAAGCGAAGAATTAGATAGAATCGGTGGTAGAAATATGAAATTATATGGGAGGTTCAGATATTGATGTCTCAGTTCATATTTGGAAATAAAAAAAGCAACGATGATTTTGGATTAATGATTGTTGATGTTGTCGTTAGCAATCCTTCTGTCAATACAATCACTAAAACCATTCCTTTTATGAATGGACAGTATGATTTTTCCGAACTTTATGAGGGACAAACATACTCAACTAGAGAAGTTAAGATTATAGTCGCGTTAAATGGCTTAGTAGATTCATCTAGAACTAGACTAAATATCGCATATGATAATGTGATTAATTGGTTATTTAACACGGGGATGTCAACGCTGAAAATTGATTTTATCGAACACAACTTTACAGGAAGAGTTATTTCTGTCGGAGAAAAAGAGAGATTTTTGAATAGTGAATCAATAGAGATTATATTTGAATGCGATCCATTTAGAGTCGCAGATTATTATGAAGGCCATGATATATGGGATATCTTCAATTTTGAAACAGATTACGCCCAACAGACTGAATATAGTGTTAATGGTGTGTTGTCTATCACTATTTACAATCCTGGTGCGACAAAAATAACTCCATTAGTCAAATGCTCATCAGAAATGAGTGTCACGATGAATAATATCAAATATCAATTCCCATCAGGACTTAATAAAGATTATAGATTCCAACTAGTTATTGGGGAAAATAACTTTAAGGTCGAAGGTAATGGAACAATTGAATTTATATTTAAAAAAGAGGTGATTTAATGTATGATGTAAAATTGATTAATGGTGAAGAAGAAACGCATATCAATATAGCTTCTACAAATAAAAGAGCGCCTCGAATTACTGGAACAATTCATAAAGAAATCAATGCGGTAGATGATTTTAGTTTTTTAATCTCGGCTAATAATCCAGGCATCCATAAAATCAACGCTCTATCTACATTAGTTGAGGTCATTAACACAAAAACCAACGAATTAGAATTCAAAGGGCGTGTGTTGCTTCCTGTTCCTAATATGGATTCTAATGGACTTATCTCTATGAAAGTTACTTGTGAATCTGAATTAGGGTATCTAATGGATTCAATTGCTATGTATGCGGAGTTCCACGATATAAGCGTTAGAGATTATCTCTCTAAATTAATTGAAAATCATAACAATCAAGTAAGTGCGGACAAACGATTCGAGGTTGGAATTATTGAAATAACAGCCAATCTCTATCGTTATTGGAGTTATGGGACTACCCTTGAAACAATTAAAGAAGATTTAATCGATAAGCTTGGTGGAGAAATCCGCATTAGATACGAAAATAATGTGAGGTATTTGGATTATTTAAATGAAATCGGAAGTCATTCAAATACAGAAGTTAGGCTTGCTAAAAATTTAATAACCCTAGAACAAGAGCAAGACCCAACTGAGTTGGTGACAAGGCTAATCCCTTTAGGTTCTAAATTAGAGGATAGCGATGAAAGGTTGACAATAGGTAGTATTAATAATGGATTAAACTATATAGATGACACGGATTTAATTAGTAAATTCGGCATCATTGTTAAAACCGAGACTTGGGATGACGTTACAGAACAAACTAATTTATTGAGAAAAGGGCAAGAATTTCTAAAAAATAACAACAAGATAAAAAAAGCGCATAAAGTTAGTGCGCTGGATCTTAGTTTGATTGGATTAGATTTTGAATCATTTAAAGTAGGCAATTACCATCCTGTCATTAATGAATTAATGGGAATTGATGAAGATTTAAGAATAGTTGCTCAAAAAATTGTAATAGAAAGTCCAGAATCATCGGATTTAACTATCGGTGATGAGTTTGTTAATCTTAAGGACTATCAATTGAAAGCGGATAGAACTCAAAAAAAACTTGAAAAAGTTAGTAATACACTCAACGGCACAGTGAATGTTGTAACCAACGTAATAAATGAAGTTATCAATCTTAACGGTGTAGTGACAGATACTGTTGAAAATTTAGGAAATACAAACGATAATCTTCTGGAGCTAACTAAAAGTATTCAATCAATCAATGACAATACAAATGCTGCTTTACGAGGAATTGAAGAACTTAAAAAAAATGTGGAGCAAATTTCAATTGAATTAAATAACGATAGAAATACGTTAATCAAAATTCAACGCAGATTAGCAATGGGAGTGTAAAAATGGAAGAATATAAGATTATCAAAGCAACAACATTAACCGAAGCTGAACAAACGTTGTATAGTAATTCATCAGGAGTTATTGTAAAAACAATCGTGCTTCAATCAACAAATCCAACAACAACGAAAGCAACCCTGTCATTTGACGGAGTTGCTTTTAATTTTGAATTAGGAAGCGACGTAACTAAATTTGAAGGGCCTATAATGACTAAAGCAATTAAGGGCAGTGGTGATGGAGTTAATGTCCATATTACTGGATTGCAACTATAAGGAGAGTGAGAATGTGTCGAATATTACGAATTGTTTAAATAAAATCAAAACTGCTATTTATGGAAAAGACGTTCGTGGTGCTATTCATGACGCGATTAAACAAGTCTATGATGATGCATCGGTTAATCACGACAATGCAAATATGGAAGTTAAAATGGCTCGTGGAACTCATAATACATTAAATGATCGTCTAGATAAATCGGATGAAATTCAAGCTCAAACTAATGCGCAATTGTCGCTTATTAGAAATAATGTTGTTGTCTATTCGGAAGATTTCAGATATTCAAATAGTGTGATGAATGATGATGCTACAACGTTATCACTTGCTATTGATTTTTTAAAAAATGGTGGAAAATTAATCATTAATGGTAATTATGATTGTGATTTAGTTATTAATCATAGCAACATCATTATCGAGGGTTATAGCGGTGGTATTACAGGTACGGTTAATATTGTCGGTGAATTAAACAATCGAACTCAGTACGTTGAGTTGAGAAATTTAAACATCATTAATAGAGATTCTGACTTTACGAATGTAGGTGTTAAACTTGAATTTGCAGAACGTGTTACAATTCGAGGTTGTCGAATTAGAGGATACGATAAATCCATTTACGTTCCTGTTAGGGATACATTTCAGCACGTCAACCGATTAATGATTTATGATAACATTATTGAACGTTGCAATTACTGTTTATATTTGGATATGGGATCACTACGTTTCGAAAGTGGAGATGTTCACTTTAAAAATAACCAATGTTATGCAGGAATTCAAATATCACACATCTACGCTAGAACTGTTGATGGAATTGTCATTGAAGGGAACACGCTATTTTTCCCTGGCTCTGACGACCGAAATATGACAAAGACATACAATATTCGTATTATGAATGCGGACTGGGTTATTATTGATGGGAACAACTTGTTTGAGGCGGGTGAAGATGCTATTTACGTGCGTCATTCACGAGATGTTATCATTTCTAACAACCACATCGCATGGCCGGGGCAAGTGGTTCCATCTTGTGGTATTAAAGTAGCTGGAGGATACTTTGAAAATAACTACAACATTACAGGAAATACCGTCGTTAGACCGACGAAGTGTGGTATTCATATTTGGGATAACAACGGAAATGATGTTGTTAAAAAGGCAAGTGTCACAAATAACCATGTTATTGAGTTAGGTGATGACAGCAAATATTATGGTACTACTGACTTAAACACAGTAACAAAATATGCAATTGCAAATGACAACAACAACTTAGACGTTCTAGTTGTGGGTAATAACTGTGCAGGTTTCCCATTAGGGGTTAATAATGCGGTTTCTAAAAACAATTTAACAGATACATTTGAACAACAATTGCAGTTAACACAACTATATTCTGGTACACACAATACTGTTAGTGATTTATCATTAAATCACGATATTACACGATATTCAATGTTGTTTGTTAGCTATGGAGCAGTTGGTGCGGGTACATTCCAAACAGAAATTGTTCGCCCATACCACGGTGATTCAACATTTAAAGCGGGGAATAAATTTACAGTGGGTAACAATGACAAAATTATTTTCTCTATAAAAGACGCAACTACGTTATCAGTGGAGCAAATTGGTGCGGTACATTTACGAGAGATAAGCGCAATTTTTACTAAAACAATACAATAATCTTCGTTTTAATTTAGGAACAATTGTGTAATAGTTAATTAAAAATAAATTTTAAAGGGTATCATATTAATCACCCTTGCATATGATGTATTAAGATTATGCGGGGGTGTTAATATGGCTTATAAAAATGTGAATACACGTAAAACTAGACGTGTGATGTTTGCTGATACAGAAGAGTTGAAAGATATTAATCCTGATAATTTAGACCTTATTGAGGATTACCTCAGTTACATGAAGGGTACAGGGAAAGCCGATACCACATTAACTGTCTATCGGAGCAACTTAAATATCTTTTTTGTTTGGTGTAAAAACTATTGTAAAAATAAAGATTTCTCTGAAATTAAGAAAAATGATTATTTAAAATTTCAAACTTATATGGTGTCGGAGAATTTGTCACCCGCTCGAATTCGTAATGTAAGAGCGACCTTATCCAGTCTAAGCAACTATATCGAAACCATGTTAGATGAGGAAGAAAAGTGGGCAAACTTTCGCAACATCATCTTAAAGATCGAAGCGCCTAAAATGGCTAAGGTACGCGACAACACGATATTAACAGATGAGCAATGTCAAAATTTCTTAGATTTACTGATACAACAAAAAAAATACCAAAAAGCTTGTGCTTTCGCATTGGCGTGGGCTAGTGGCCGTAGAAAAAGCGAGTTGGTGAGGGTTAAGCATACACATATCACTGATGAAAACATTCGCATGGGGATGT
>CAZUXV010000059.1:0-15602 GCA_964624445.1 uncultured Oscillospiraceae bacterium
CCGTAGGGATCGTTGCCTAGTTCCCGGTTCCAGACGGGATAAACGGCAAACTGGGCCGTCACGTTCATCAGGACCAGGCCGGCAATGCTCCAGGCGGAATCCGACAGCAGTTTCTTAACCAGCTGTCCCTTCTTTGCTTCCTTCACCGCGTCCGCTCCTTTTTAGTCCGCCTCATATTCAGCCACAACGGCCCAGTCATAGTCTTGCGGCACCCCGTTCAGGACCGCGCCGGCGTTCTCCGCCGTCGGATAGCAGTACATGGCAAGGGCGACGTCTTCTCCCTCCGGCGCCGTACCGTCGTTCTGAATCCGCAGGGTATACGGCTGTCCCGGTTCCGTTTCCGCCGGCAGGGCGAACCGGGTATAGAAGTTGTCCCGGATCTCTTCCTTCGGCAGGGTACTCTCGCCGATGATTCCGCCCGCGGCGTCAACCAGCTGCACGGTCACGCCGGCTTTGTTCTGGTTCAGATAGGTACCCAGCCGCATCCGCACACCGGTCATCCGGGTCCCGGCCGCGGTGATCCGCTGCTCGCAGACCGTCCCGCTCTCCAGTTTTTCCCCGACCCGGCTGTCCGCTCCGAAGGACGGCCCGGCGTACACCGTTCCGTAGCCGGCCTCCCGCAGCCTGGCCAGCGCCGTCGGGTACGCGTCGTTCCGGATATACAGGTTCGGCCCGATATTCGTATAGTTTGCTTCCACATAATTGACCAGGTCCGCCGCGTAATCCCGCAGTTTGTATCCCCAGATCTCGCCCTCCAGGTCCATCACCAGGAGCCGGGTCTTGTTTTCTTTCAGGTTGTTCAGTTCCCGTTTCCCGTAAAACTCCCAGAACCAGGGGCTGCCCGCGCCGGGACATGCCTCCGCCAGACACAGGTTGTTCCGCATCACAGTCTGGCCGCTGAAATACAGATCGTCCGTATGGATCCGTTCTCCCGGTTCCGCCAGAATCTCCAGCACATCCCGGTTGCTCTCCCGGTACTGCCGTTCATCCAGCATCTTCGGCACAAAGCCCAGGCGCATGGCGATTCCCGCCGTCGGCAGGATGAACGCCGCGGCCAGGACCAGCGCCAGCGTTGCGGGTGCCGCCCGCTTCCAGCTCCGTTTCGCGAGGAAGAACTCCAGGGCTCCGGCAAAACAGCAGGCCATCGGAATGCAGCACACCGCCATATAAGGCGCCCCGTGGAATCCGTCAAACGCACGGACCCCGGTCAGGATGACCGCCAGCAGGAAGGTGATCCCCGCGATCCATTGCTTTTCTTTGAACAGGCAGATGACCAGGATCAGCAGCGACCCTGTCTGCAGGAAGATCTGCAGCGCCCAGCGCCAGTCCGCCCCGTTCAGGTAGCTCAGGCCCTTGGACTGATATCTGAGCCAGTTCGGAAAGGCTTCAAAGAAGGTGCCGCCCGCGTCTGTGCCGAAGCCGCCCAGGTATTTGGAATAGATATTGACATTCAGTTCATAGGCCCCGCCAACGGCGTTGCCCAGGTTCCCGCTGACCGCATACCACAGGCCCAGCAGCAGGAAGGGGCACAGGCAGATCAGCGCCAGCCGGAGGTCCTCCGTCAGCACAACCGAAAGCTTTTGCCCTTTCCGGATTACCCGGACCGCCTGCATGGCCATCACGCCCAGGAAAACAATCAGCAGGGGATAGGCGGAAAGGAACGTGGTTCCGAAGCTCAGCGAGATCCCCAGGGCGATCATGCAGGCCATGCCGGCGGAAATCTTCTTTTCCTCCGCGTAGCGCAGCAGTTCCAGCAGGATGATCAGAATGCCGATCCCCTGCCAGTGGTCCGAGATCATGGTGGTCGCCAGGTCATGCATCCACAGCTGCACGATATACAGAAGCGGCATCATCAGCAGCGCCAGCCGGGGGAACACTTTCCGGTTCCGGAGATAGATCCCGGTCCACAGCCCGCTCAGGAACACATAGAAAAACAGCCGGAACCGGGCCGCCGTGTTCGCGCCCAGCAGCGCGCCGACAGCAGCGATGTAATAGGAGAAAGGCATGTGCTGGGAAGGATAGAACCGGTACAGATCCCCGCTTTTGACGATATTGTATCCGCCGTAGAACACATCCAGCTCATCCACAAACACAAAGTTCGCCATCATGGTCAGATACAGCGCCAGTACGCAGCAGAAAAACACCGCCGGGATCCATCTGTCTCCCTTCGCCAGCCAGCTGTTGATCTTCCCTGTCCTGCCCGCTCTCAGCATATCTGTTGTTTTTTCTCCTCTTACTTATTCTGGCCGAAGGTCCAGGGCGATCGGAAAGCCCTGGTCGCTTCCACAGAAGCGAAATCTCTTTACTCTTTATACTGTTCTTCCGGATCCAGGTGCTGAATATAGATGCTCCGGTCCTCCGGCGGCTTCATATAATCCCCGTAATACGTCCGCAGATCCTCGTCGTACCCGACGGGAATCGGGAACTTCCGTCCCCGCAGCTCCCCTTCGGCCGCCCCTTCAAACCACTTTGTCTTCTGGTACGTTGTCCCGGGCACCCAGTTGCTGAACATCCACCCCGACCCGGCGTTCTTCCTGTCCGTTTTATCCATCGCCCGGTCAAACCATCTGCACAGGGTTTTAGCCGGGATCAGTTTCCCGGCCAGGCTCATCGCACCCACGGCAATCTTCTGGGGCAGCGTATATTTTCCGTAATCCTTTTCCACCCGGTGGCCCATAGCCAGCCCGTAAATCAGGGTCATTTTCGCCTTGGCCAGTTTCCGGCCGGCGGCGCTCTCCGGCACCCGGTAATGCATGAACACGTCCACGCACACGTGGTTCTGCCGGTTCCCATAAGCCCGGTCGGCTTCGGTTTCTTTCCGCAGCAGATACCGCGTGTCTGATACCCGGGGCACGCAGTCGTAAAACCGCGGCGCAAAGTCCTTCGGCTCAATCAGCTCAATATATGCCGGCAGGTGCTTTTTCAGCGCCGCCCTGAACTTCGGGTATTCGTCCCGCCGCATTTTGATATCGATATCGTCGTCCCAGGCGATCAGGTCCTTTTCCCGCACGGAACCGATCAGCGATCCGCCGTCCAGGAAATAGGTGACGCCTTCCTTCCGGCAGATGTCGTCGATCAGGCAGAGCAGTTCATACGTCCTGTCCTGCGTCTCTTTCAGATTCAAGCCCGGACCCTCCTGTACAGTTGGTTCTGTTTACTTTGCGTTGCGCAGTACGTCCGGGGCCAGCAGGTCGATTCCCTGCAGGCCTTCCGGCAGGGGCGCCGTGATACCGTTTTCTTTGATAGCGATCGTCAGAACCGTCGAAAGAACATCCCGGTCAGAAATATCTTCGGCCATGGTCATCCCGCCTTGGTCCGGATGGATAATCACCGCCTCGCCGGCCGTCTCCTCCAGCAGGATGATCACGGTCCGGTCCAACAGGCTGTTCAGCCGCAGGGTGTTGAACAGGTTTTCCAGGCTCGCGTCCGTGCTTCCCTGTCCGCCCGGGCCGTCAGGGCCGATGGGCCTGATGTCCGTCGGCGTCGGGAGATCCGTGCCGGGTTCACCCACAATCTCTTCCGCAGGCACCTCCGCGGTTTCGCCGTTCAGGCGCACGCCGATCATGTACGGCATGCCCGCGGCGTTCAGGCTGCTGCCCTCCGCCAGGATCCAGCCCGTGACCTGGTCCATGATCTGCGCGTCGGATACGGCATCCGTGCCGTCTCCTGGTTCACTCATCACCAGTACAAATCCGAACCGGCCGATAAGTTCTTCCGCGTCGCCGGTTTTTCCGCCCGCCAGGCCGCGGTTGAGGATTTCCTCCACGGTGCCGCCTGCGGTTTTTCCGCCGGTATAGTTCGGGTATACAACACCCCAGTTTCGCAGGGCCGGCAGCATTTCGCCGCTTTCATACCTTCCGCCGACGCTGACCAGTATCACGTTCTTCCCGGTCCAGTCCGTTTTGTCCGGCACCGCCGGTTTCGGTCCGTCCTCCTCTACGGGCGTCGTTTTCTGTCCTTCCTCCACAGGTACGGCGTCCGGAGAAGCGGTTGCCGCGGGGACATAGACTTTCTGGGGTGAATACATCTTTTCAATTTCCGCGTTGTAGTATTCCGTGCGCAGGTTCGCATACGCATTCCCTTGGGCAGGTTTCCGGCTTTCGTCCACCTCGGTGGGCGTATAGACGCTGCCGTCCGGAGCATATCTCACGCCGCCCGCGGTAGCTCCGGTCTGCGGCTGGCTTCCCTGCGATTCCGCATCCGCGTCGTAATAGTCCTTGCGCTCGTCCCCGTCGCCTTCCTGGGTGCTGACCTTGCTGTCGCCGCTGCCCGGACGATAGACAGATCCGTCCGGGGCGTATTCCACGTTCGGATCCTTTTCGGTTGCCTTTTCTTCGGTTTCCTTCCCGCTTTCCTTTTCGGCTTCCTTGTTTTCTTCCGTTTGATTCCTGTCCTTCTTTTCGCTCACCTGCGAGCCTTTCCGGCCGGTGATGCCGACGCCGCCGTCGGCGCCGCCCGTCGCGGTCACGCTGCCGGCGTTGACCGTGACGGTGGTGCCGTCCTTCCGGCCGCCGATGCCGTCGCCGGTGCCGCAGCCGGTGGCCTTCACGCTGCCGCCGTCGATCGTAACCGTCGCGCTGCCCTCCGTACCGCCGCCGATGCCCGCGCATCCGGGCGCGCCGGAAGTGGCGGTAATCACGCCGCCCACAATCCGGATCTTGCCGGCGTCGCCCCGGCCCTGGGTGGAATAAGCGCCGCCGATAGCCGCGCCGGTAGCCCGCTGGTCGTTCGACGGTTCACGGGAGGACGCGGTCAGGGTGCCGGTCTTGCCGGTCTGGCAGTAGATGGTCAGGCCGCTGTTCGGGGATACCTGGATGCCGCCGTTGGCCTTCAGGGTCGCGCCGTCGGCCAGGACCAGTTTCACATTGCCGTAGACCATGATCCGCTGTTCCATTGTTACGTTTCCGGTCACGACATACCATCCGCTGAAGCCGGCGGACGACTGCCAGGTGGGGCGCTGTGCGTCCACGTATCCGCCTGTCCAGGTCTGTTTCAGGCCTTTTTCGTCCAGATAATCAAGGGAACTCTCTTCCGGTTTCTGCTCGGATACCGCCAGCAGGATCTCAAAATTGATCCCCTGCAGTGTAACAGTCAGCTTCTGTTCCGCGGAAGCTGACTGTGCTGCGGCCTGAACGGACCGGTTTGTTTCTTCGCCCGTCAGCGACAGGCCTTTCCCCTCTTCCGGGGAAGCGGCCAGCGTCACCGCCGTCGGCGTTCCTGTCAGGCCGACGGTGGAAATCAATTCGCTGACGGAAATAGCCGTATCCGCGAGCACGGCGAACTGGCGCTCTTCATAGGTGAAGGTCACCGTGTAGACGGAAAAGCCGTCGCTCTGCGCGGTCACGGTCTCGCCCGCCTCCTGCATGGAAAGCTTCTCGGCGTTCAGGCTGCCGTTTGCCTGCTCTTCCATATGGTATACGGTTGTCTGCAGATTGGGATTGTCAACCTCCGCCAGGGAGAAGGACACGTCCACGGTCTGTCCCTCCGCCGGCTGGAGCTCGTTGCCGTTTTCATCCAGGATCTTGATGTCAAAGGAATAGCTGGCCGCAACCTGGGTCCTTTCATCCTGGGCCCGGTCAATGGCCTTGTCCACCTGCGCCTGCTGTGCGGCGGTCACCCGCGTCACGGAAAGCCGCGCCCCGGCCGGGAACACGCCCGGCGCCGCGGAAACGGAGATCTTCACACCGTCCACCACCGCGGACTGGCTGAATGCCACGGGTTCCGGGGTCGGTTCTTCAGTCGGAGCTTCGGTCGGTTCCGGCGTCGGAGTCTCTGTCGGTGCTTCGGTTGGTTCGGGAGTCGGAGTCTCTGTCGGCACCTCAGTTGGTGTTTCTGTCGGAACTTCTGTCGGAGCTTCGGTGGGTTCAGGAGTCGGTGTTTCAGTTGGAACTTCCGTCGGTTCGGGAGTCGGAGTCTCTGTCGGAACTTCCGTTGGTATTTCCGTCGGCGTTTCGGTGATGACCGCCGTCAGGAAGAAATCAACTACCGTATCCGCGCCGGCGTCAAAGCTGATCTCGTTCGCGTCCCACCGGATGCCGGCACCGATCTTTTCGGTTTTGTTGTTGTCCACCCGGACGACCACGGCGTTCACCGCCGCGCCTTCTCCGGCGTCCTGTTTCCACTGGCGCAGGTTCGCGTTTTCAATCCGGACGTTCACCCCGCCGCTTCCGCCGATCTTCAGCAGCAGGTGGCGGGTATAGACCGTCTGTCCCGCTTCCGCCTTTGGCGCAAAGGCGCCCTCAACCCGTACGGTTGCCGCGCTGTCGCTCACCTTCCCGATGGAAGGCGCAGTGCCCGCTTCCACAGCGGTCAGGATGATCTTCATCCCGTCGATCTGGACTTCGACGACCGCAGGCACCGCAGGCGTATCTGTCGGGGCTTCGATCGGTGTTTCAGTCGGGATTTCTGTGGGTATTTCAGTCGGCGCCTCTGTCGGCGCTTCCGTAGGTGTCTCAGTTGGTACTTCGGTTGGCGCTTCCGTCGGAGTTTCGGTAGGAACTTCTGTCGGAGCTTCAGTCGGAGTTTCGGTTGGAACTTCTGTCGGGTCTTCGGCGGGTGCTTCGGTCGGGGCCTCAGTGGGAGCCTCCGTCGGAGCTTCGGTAGGCGCTTCTGTTGGAGCTTCAGTCGGAGCTTCCGTTGGGGCCTCTGTCGGAGCTTCGGTTGGAGCTTCTGTAGGTGCTTCAGTAGGCGGTTCAGTCGGGTCTTCGGCCGGTGCGTCTGCCGATGCTTCAACAGGAACCTCATCCTGGACAGGCGCCGTCTCTTCCACGGCAGCCGGAGCCGTTTCATCCGCAACAGGCACGGTTTCATCCGCGATTTCTTCAGCGCCCGCAGGCAGCCAGAAAACGACCGCCGCTGCCAGGCACAGCGCGATCAGGCGTTTCCGCGTCTCCGTTTTCATGCCTTGTTTCACCTTCAATCTCAAATCGGGGAAACTCCACCGAGTGCATTATACGTCAATCGTCCCGTTTCCGCAACCCGGCCCCTCAGGCATAAAAACGGCCCGGAGGAAGCTTTCGTTCCTCCGGGCCGGAAGGGATATGGTTTATTTGAAGGCAAACAGTCTCAGGATCATCTGCCGGAGCGCCATGATCAGCCGTTCCGTCAGGGTCTCCGTTCCCAGCGGCGTGCCATAGTCGTCCAGGATGGTGCCCTTCCAGGCACCGTCGCTGCCAAAGGACTCCGTCGATCCGTTGATGGTCACCCTGCCGGTAGCCATCTCACCGCTGGAATACAAATAATACCAGGTGTTTCCTTCCTGCAGCCAGCCGGTTTGCATCGCGCCGGAGGGCCGGAAGTAATACCATTTTCCACCGATCTGCTTCCATCCTGTAACCATCGCGCCGGACCCGCTCATATAATAACTGGTTCCGCCGTCATTCACCCAGCCGGTCTGCATGATGCCGTCCCGGTTCATGTAGTACCAGCTTCCGCCGTCCAGCAGCCAGCCGCTTTGCATCACGCCGGATTCGCTCAGATAGAACCATTTTCCGCCCTGATTCATCCAGCCGGTAGCCATCTCGCCGCTGTCTTTCAGGTAATACCAGGCACCGCTGTCCTGCAGCCATCCGGTATGCATGGTACCGTCCCGGTCCATATAGTACCATTTTCCGCTCTGCTTCATCCAGCCGGTGACCAGGCTGCCGTCCGCTTTCCGGTAGACCCACTTTCCGCCGCGCTGTTCCCAGCCGGCCGGGCCCGTGGGCGCTGAGGCTTCTCCCGTCGGGTCGGAAGCGAATTCCTGCACCCAGTAGCGAAGGCCGTTCACCTCTACCGCGGCGATCCCGACCCGGGTCATTTCGCCCATGAGCATAATGCGGCGGTGCCCCTGTCCGTCATAGTTCTGGTCTTCTTCCAGGAAGCCCTCAAAAGCGGCCTCTGCCGTCCGGTACCCGCAGGCGATGTTTTCACCCACGACCTCCCGGTTGTCCGGGAAAGCGGTGAAGCAGCTCGTTCCGTCCGGACGGGTATGATCAAAGAGCACGGCAAGTTCTTTCGCGCGCACCAGCGCCACCGCTTCCAGCTCCTCGTCATACTGCAGCCGGCCCAGGCCCGTCTTTGTCGTCACGGTGCGGTTGTCGCTGTTCCAGTACCAGGCGTTGCCGCCGGTCCGGAACTCGTTGATCAGCTGCAGCATGCTCCGGGCTTCCGTCATCAGATCCGCCTGCGCCGCCGGAATCACCGCGACCGTCATGGCAAGCAGCAGGATCACTGCAATAAACCGTTTCATAGCCGACCTCCTTCTTTCATCATCTGTGCCAGTCTCTGCTCCCCGTTGTCATTCCGACCAAAATCGGGGAAACTCTCCATAATTCTGAATTATGAATTGTGAATTATGAATTAATATCTTACTTTCCCCTCCGCCACAGCCTTCAGGTGCGCCCCGTAGGGGCTCTTCCCGTATTTTTCCGCGCTCTCGATCAGCTTCTCCTTATCGATCCACTGGTTGATAAACGCGATCTCTTCCGGTGCGGAGATGACGATGCTCTGCCGCTTCTGGATCATCTGCACAAAGTCCGCCGCTTCCACCAGGCTGTCCATGGTCCCGGTGTCCAGCCAGGCGAACCCGCGGCCCAGCCGCTGCACGTCCAGCCGGTCTTCCTTCAGATACATATCGTTCAGCGTGGTGATTTCCAGCTCGCCCCGGGCGCTGGGTTTCACCTGGTGCGCCATGGCGGATACGCCCTTCGGGTAGAAATACAGGCCCGTGATGCAGTAATTGCTCTTCGGGTTCTTCGGCTTCTCCTCCACGGAGAGCACCTTGCCGTTTTCGTCGAATTCCACAATGCCGAACCGTTCCGGGTCGGTCACATAGTATCCGAAGATCGTGGCCCGGCCGGCTTCCGCGTCTTCCGCCGCCGCCTTCAGCACCTTCCGGAAACCGTTGCCGTAGAAGATGTTGTCGCCCAGCACCATCGCGCAGGCCTCGTCCCCAATGAACTCCTCGCCCAGCAGGAAAGCCTGGGCCAGCCCGTCCGGAGACGGCTGGACCTTGTACTGCAGGTTCACCCCGAACTGTCTTCCGTCGCCCAGCAGGCTCTCAAACCGGGGGGTATCCGTCGGCGTGGAGATGATCAGGATGTCCCGGATCCCGGCGAGCATCAGGGTGCTCAGGGGATAATAGATCATCGGCTTGTCATAGACCGGCAGCAGCTGCTTGGACGTAACCATCGTCAGGGGATAGAGCCGGGTGCCGGCGCCGCCGGCTAAGATAATGCCCTTCATTTGTTCATTCTCCTGTTTCATATTAGTAACTTGATCGTTTTTAGCAATTTCTCAAATGTAATTATATCATGATCGTTCCAAAAAACAAGCTTTGTATACAGTATTATTTTACCGAAAAGTTCCCAAATCTTGTCGTCAGGTTTGGGTTGTAATACGGATCCGGCTTCACCACGTCCACACCCCGTTTCACTCGGAATGTTTCTGCGTCTGTCCGGTACAACCGGCTCTCTTTTCCGTAATCCAGGTAAAAGTTCATTGCATTTCCGCCCCGGAACAGGGCGAAGGGCGTGAACAGGTTCCGGTATCCTGCGTCCTTCAGCTTCAGGCACAGGTCCGCGTCGAAAAGCGTATCCCGGTAGGCCTCCTCAAACCCGCCGCAGGCTTCGAACTTTTCCCGGCGGATGGCCATGCACTCCGCAGACACCGCCGAAACGTTCCCCGCCACAGCCAGCTGACCGAAATAGCCATCGCTGGTCCCGTCAAACCGGAAGCAAAGCCGACCGATCAGCCCGGCCCGGCCCAGACCGAGAATCAGTCCGCCGTGGCGCACCCGGCCGTCAGCAAAGAAACTCTTACCGCCCACCGCACCGATCTCATTTTGCTGTGCCAGCATCATCATCTCCTGCAGCCAGCCTTGGCCCTGCGGCGTCAGCTCAGGATCCAGGAAGACAAGAAAGTCCCCGGTCGCTTCTTTCACGGCGGCGTTCAGGCGCTTCGGCCGGTGCCTGCCCCCGGCGGAAACAAAGGAGACCGGCCAGGGCGTCGGGTTCTCCGCCTGCGCTGTATCTGTAATAACGGTTACGGAGACATTCTCATAAGCGGTGTTCTCATAAACGTCGTTCAGCACATCCCGGATCTCCGCTTCGGTTTTCCCGGTCAGATCCAGGATCAGGTTGACGGTGTACGCCTGTTTCAGAGGATATTTCACATGGTACAGCGTCGGGTATTCCGGCACGCTCTCCACGGAGACCTCCAGATTTCTGCGGGTTTTCAGGAAATCCTTCAGGGCAGTCTTCCCTGCTTCCACGGCGAAGGTCTTCGCGCTGATGTCCGAAGCGGTGGAAGCTGCATGGGACCGCCAGAAATAGAGTGCCCGCGGGATATGGACCACCTTCTCCGCGCAGTCCGTCAGTCGGAGGATCAGGTCGTAATCCTGGCTGCCGTCGCATACGGAGCGGAACCGGCCGGCCTTTTCCAGCAGGGATGCCCTGAACACGGAAAGATGGCAGATATAGTTGTTGGTCAGCAGTTTTTCCGGGGACCAGTCCGGTTTGAAATGGGCGGTGATCAGCTTCGACTTGTCCGGAGATTCAAACACGGCCTCGTCAGTATAGACGAAGTCCGCGCCTTCCGACCGAATCGCCCGGACCACTTCCGCCAGGGCTTCCGGATGCAGCAGGTCGTCGTGATCCAGCAGCGCCAGATATGCCCCGGAGGCCAGCTCAATACAACTGTTGGTGTTCTCGGAGATGCCTTTGTTCTCTTCCAGCTTCCGGTAGATAATCCGCCCATCCTCCGCCGCCATCTGCTCGCAGATCTCCCGGACCTCCGGATGGTTCTCATCGCTGCCGTCGGCCAGGCACAGTTCCCAGTTCCGGTACGTCTGAACCCGGACGGAATGGATCATCTCCTCCAGGAACTTTGCCGGCGTATTGTACAGCGGTACCAGGACACTGATCTTCAGAACCGCGTCCGTTTCAGGCATCTCCCCCATGGTCTCCGTGCTCCGGCCCAGGATACGGCCACAACGTTTCAATGCCCGCTTGCTTTTCAGCGGCAGGATCACCTTTTCCCGGGAAGCCGTCGGGCCTTCCCGGAAAAAAACCGAGACCGTAGCACAGCAATGTCCTCCGAAGCTGTCTTTCCGGGCAAAGGTTCGCAGACCGTCCCGGGTTTTCCGAGCTCCGTCCTCAGCCTTCCGGCCCAGCCGGAACCAGAACCGGCGGGTATAGCGGTTGTAATCCCGCGTCAGGCGCTCATTCTCCGCTTTGGCGGCCAGAATCTCCTCCAGCCCGGTCACAGTGGTATGCCGCTTCTCCGGAAAACGGAGGAAGGTATCCAGCTTGGTTTCGTCCGGGGAGATCTGTTCGATGAAGGATCCCTCCATCTGATAATAGACCTCCGCCGTCTCCGGACTGATGCCCAGGGCGGCCAGCACGATCCCTTTTTCTGCGTCCGTATACGCGGTATAGGTCGGATCCTGCGGAAGCGCGCGGTACATCAGGTACTGCAGCGGTACCGGAAAAGGCAGAATCCATTCATAGTCGATAAAAGTATAATTGCCGTCTTTGCTGCAGAAGACGTTGTCAAAGGTCATGTCCGCGTTGGTCACCTTCAGGGCGGTGAGACCTTCCGGCAGACGGACATAGCCAAAGTATTCCGTGAACGCGTCCGTGACGGAAAACGGTTCTTCTCCGAAGGCTTCCGCCAGCACGCCCCGGTATTCAAGAAGCCTTTCCGCGTATTCCGCCGCGGATTTCCCGGTCAGCAGGTCCTGCAGCGTCGGGTCCGTCAGGAAGGGGAAGTCCATGCTGCCGTCCATGTTCAGGGTGCAGGGCACAGCGGAAACCCGGGCGCCTTTTTTCAGCGCACCGGTCAGTTTTCCATAGTTTTCCGCGTAGTGTTTGATATGCGCTTCAGCCTCAGCCCCCACGGGCGTTTTCCGGACCCGGAGCGTATCCCCGTCGCGGATGATCAGGGTCTGCTGGCGGTATTCCGGTCTGCGCTCGATACAGGCCTTGGCATAAATCACCTGTTCGCTCATCCGGACACCTTCTTTCTCATCCGGACCAGAAAGGAGTTGGAAAACTCCGGAAACAACCCGGCGGCCAGCACCGTGTCGAAGGCCTTCGCCTCGTCAAACAGCTGCAGTCGGTCCGCGTCAAAGCTCTGCCAGTTCCGGTTCAGTTCGCCCTTCTTCGGCAGGCGCTCATCCGAGAAGATCTTCACGGGGAACTTGTAATCCGGATAGGGATAATAGAAGTCACAGTCAAAGCCGCATTCCGTCGCCAGGTCCGTCAGTTCCTTTTTGCTGAAGGTTTTGACGCCGGTTTTGTGTGGATAGCCTTCGATGCCCTCGAAGTACGTATCGGTATGGTCTTCCTTGCAGCCGGCAAAATACTTCATGCCCAGCTTGTTCTCGATGGCGACCCACAGGGATCCGTCGTCCTTCAGGACGGAAGCAATACGGTTCAGGATATGGTGATAGGGTTTTTCGGCGTCCGAAAAGACCCCGGCATATTCCAGCACGCCGATCAGGGTTGCATGGTCGTATTGATCTTTCAGATAGGGAAGCACCGCTTCGCTGGCGCCGACCATGATGGTCAGCTCCCCGCAGTCGGCATGGCGCGTGGCGTTGATCCGGCTCCGACGCAGGGAAAGATCCACCGCCGTCACCTGCAGCCCTTTGCCCAGAAACGCGCCGGTTACCGCGCCGCAGCCCGATCCCAGCTCCAGGATCTTCTCGCCGGCCTTGAAGGGGATCCAGTTCAGAAGAGATTCCCGCATCGGCGAAAGATGGTACATCACGGGCCAGGTGGTGTTCCGGGTGATGACGCCGGGGAATTCCTTCTCCTGATACCGGCTCACGATATCCAGCAGCAGGTTCTCCGTTTCATCCCCGTCGCTGTACTGATCCCCGCCGGTATAGAAGCCGGTATCCAGCACGACCTTTCCGATTGTTTCCCTCATATCAGTCCTCCACCCGGACGTCATCGTATGCAACCTTTGATTCCATGTCAAAATAGCCCACTTTGATCACGTCGGCCAGCACCTGGATGGTGCAGATATCATACAGCCGGTGATAGGCATGGAGCTCCCCGTCCAGATAGCCGGTAAGTCCCAGGCTCAGCATATACTCGCCGCCCTGCAGGGTCATCCGCTGGGTAAAGCGGACCACGCCTGTGAGACCCTTTTCCGCGGTTTCGATCTGGGCGTCCTCATACAGGGTGTTCGTCCCGCAAATCTCCGTGCCCTTTTTGTCCCGCAGGGTAACGGCGAAGATCGGATGATCAATCTGCGCGTTAAAGCGGAAGCGAACCAGCACGGTATAGGTTTCGCCCTTCAGGATCATGCCGGTGATGTCGCCCCGCTCGTTCATCACGCCGTAATCGATGATCTCCGCCAGCATATCCCCATATTCCTGGGCCTCCGGGTTCCGTACGATCCCGTTTTTCCAGATCCGGTCGGTAGGCCAGGTCAGGTCCTTCGGATCTGCCTTTTCCTTTCGTTCCCCGGCGGAAACCGCGGTCGCCGCGCTGGCCTCGGCCAGTTGGCGGCTCTGCTGGTAATGTTCCACCATGATCTTTCGGTAGGTGTCCACAACCTCCTTGCTGGGACCGGCGGCAACCTGCTCCCCCCTGTTCAGAAGCAAGCACCGGTCACAGTATTTCAGGATGCTGCCCAGGTCATGGGAAACAAAGAGAATGGTCTTTCCCGCTTTGCGGAACTCGTCGAATTTATGGTAGCACTTGTTCTGGAAGAATACGTCGCCCACACTCAGGGCTTCGTCCACGATCAGAATATCCGGATCCACATGAATCGCCACCGCGAAAGCCAGGCGGGCAAACATGCCGCTGGAATACTTCCGCACCGGCTGGCGGATAAAATCCCCGATGGCGGCGAATTTCTCGATCTCCACCAGGCGCTGTTTGATCTCCTCGTCGGAAAAACCCATGATCCGGCCGTTCAGATAGACGTTTTCGATCCCGGTATAGTTCGGGTTAAAACCGGCGCCCAGTTCCAGCAGGGAACTCACCCGGCCCTCCAATTTCACTTCGCCCCCCGTAGGATGAAGGACCCCCGTCACAATCTTCAGGAGCGTGCTTTTGCCGGAGCCGTTGGTCCCGATGACGCCGACACATTCCCCCTTATAAACCGTCAGGTTCACGTCCTTCAGGGCAGTGAAATCCGTGTGATAGCTCCGGCGGAGCGGGGACAGTGCCTCCCGGAAGCGGTCGAACTCCCGGTTGTAGGTCTGATAGACTTTACTGATATGGTTGATCTCGATGGCGACGTTCTTTTCCATGCTGCACCTCCCGCGTCACAGGACGTCCGCGAAGCGGTCGCCGAAGAGGCGGTACAGCCGCCTGCCCCAGAACCACAAAAGCAGCGTCACGGCCCAGAATACCGCCAGTTCCAGCGAATGATCCCAGATCCAGCCGGTCCCCATAAAGCTGTCGCGGTACCCCAGTACCAGGTGGTACATCGGGTTCAGCTGGAAGATGATATGGTATTTCTCCGGGATCATGCCCAGGTTCCACATGATCGGGCAGGCCCAGATGCCGATCATCAGGACGATCTCGATCAGGGCCGAAAGGTCCTTGAAGAACGGCCAGACCGTGCTGACAATGCGGACGCAGGCCAGGGAAAACAGGAAAGTCGCCGCGTAGTAATAGGGTAGCTGAAGCAGACTTGCCTTCACCGGCAGGCCGAAAACCAGGTACAGCACGAACACCAGCGCAGCAAAGAACGTGTGGACGATAAAGGCAGCGACCACCTTCACCGCGGGCAGAAGGGAAATGTCAAAACGGATGTTTTTGACCAGCCAGGAATAGTCCTTCAGCGCGGTAGTACCGGCAGATACGCTGTCCGAAAACGCAAACCAGACGATCAGCCCCGGCAGCATCCACAGTGCGTAAGGATATTTGTTCCCCACGGGCGTGGACCGCGCGATCACGGAAAAGACCAGGATATAGACGCATGCCATCATCACCGGGCGGAAAAAAGCCCAGAAAATCCCCAGCTGGGACACGGCATACTTGCTTTTGAAATCATTCCTGGCCAGCGTCCAGATCTTTCGCCACTTCTCTTTGTTCATTATCTGTTCCCGTACATTTCCTGATAGTACTTCTGATATTCACCCGAGATAATCTCTTCCCACCAGTCCCGGTTCTCCAAATACCACTTGATGGTCTTCTTGATGCCGTCCGCGAACTTCGTTTCCGGCAGCCAGCCCAGCTCGTTGTGAATCTTCGTCGGGTCAATGGCGTAGCGCAGGTCGTGACCCTTCCGGTCGGTCACATAGGTGATCAGGTCCTCGCTCTTGCCCAGTTCCTTAATGATGAGCTTCACGATGTCGATGTTCGCCATCTCGTTGTGGCCGCCCACGTTGTAGACTTCCCCGATCCGGCCTTTCCGGACGATCAGGTCGATGGCCTTGCAGTGGTCTTCCACATACAGCCAGTCCCGGACATTCTTCCCTTCGCCGTACACCGGCAGGGGCTTATCGTTCAGGCAGTTGGCGATCATCAGAGGAATCAGCTTCTCCGGGAAGTGATAGGGCCCGTAGTTGTTGCTGCACCGGGAGATCGTCACCGGCAGTCCGTAGGTCCGGTAATAGGCCATGACCAGCAGGTCCGCGCCGGCCTTGGAAGAGG
>CAZUXV010000060.1:0-15575 GCA_964624445.1 uncultured Oscillospiraceae bacterium
CCTTCTTCCGTCCTGAGCATGGCGCACATCAGCTCCTGTGTGCCGAATACCTCATGGCAGCACCCGAACGCCTTTGCCGCTGGAAAAACATGATACAGCGTCCGCACGCAAAGCGACATGGGATTTGTGTAGTTGATCACCCAGGCGTCCGGAGCGTAATCCCGGACAGCCTCCGCGATTTCGACGAACATCGGAACGGCGCGCATGGCGCGCATGAATCCGCCGGGGCCGGTCGTGTCCCCGACAGGCTGGTATACGCCCACCCGTTCAGGCAGGTGCACGTCCGACCGCATTTCTTCGAATGTGCCCGGCAGGATGGAGATCACAACGAAGTCCGCTCCGTCCAGCGCTTCCCCCAGCGACCTGCTGACCGTGTATGTCCATCTTGAAACAGCGTCCGGATGCGCGCTGATTTTTTTCCCGATAATCCGGTTGCGTTCCGCCGCTTCCCGGTCAATGTCATAAAGCCGGACCGTTCCGCACAGATCCGCGTCCAGTGCCAGGTCGGCCATCAGCCCCCAGGCCCAGCCCCGGGATCCTCCGCCGATATAGGCAATTGTCAGTCCCTTCTGATTGCTTGTCACTGTTCCGCCTCCTGATCCAGTCCTTCTCCGTTGATCCGGATGCTTGCCGCCACCATCTTGGCAAGGAAATACACAATGGCGCACTCCGCTTCCTGCCAGATCCGGCGGTTCCGTTTCTCCGCGCAGATCAGGTAGCCTTCCGTTTCCATGCCGATCCCTACGCGCGCCACGCACAGCGTCTCAAACTCGTTCCGGTTGACCGTTCTGTAAAAGGCCGGGCTCCTCCTCCGCACTTCCTCCATATCATTGTTTGCGAACAGGTCATCATCCCGAAGCAGCTGTTCCAGTCCTGACACCGGCTCCGCCGTTTCCTGATTCCTGACAGCCCGCATGATTCCTCGCGAACCGACGTAATACAGGTCGGATATCTGCAGTTCCTGCATCAGCAGCGGCATCACGTTCTGCAGTTTGTTGACCATTCCGGGAACAAACTCAAACTGGCGGATCATTCCGCTGAACGTCGTATACAGTCCGTGTTTCGCAATCTGTCTGATCTCAATATCCCGGTGCTTTTCCTCCACATAGATGATGTGGCAGTTCCGCCCCTTGGCCTTTCCGCGGTAAAGCGTCTTGTCAATCAGTCCAAACAGCCTGGTGTAGTTCTGCGCGTCCTTCGGATAGATTGCGCAGCCCACCGTCCCGGTCACAAACGGGCTGCAGTCATTCAGCGCGATGTTTTTCCGAAGCACTTTCCCGTCATACATTTCTGTAAAAAAGGCCTTGCATGCGTCATATGTCACATCGCGCAGGTTTACAATCAGCATTTCGTCTCCGCCAAAGCGGCCTGCCAGCCCGATCCCTTCCAGCATCCCCGCCAGGTCTTGCGCGACATGAATCAGCACCTCATCGCCGATATGATGGCCGTAAGTATCATTGATGAACTTGAAATTATCCAGGTCCAGCATAGCAAAGGAAAACGGGATTTCCTGCTCAATCAGCCACTGGGCAAACCACAGGATATGCCCGCGGGAAACAAGGCCGGTCAGGTAATCCAGCAGCGCTTCCGGTGCGGTATCCTTCATTCTTTCCTCGAAATACGGATATTTCCGGAGCTGTTCCATGGTATACATTCATTTCCTCCGTTTGTATGCCCGTTCGTCCGGCGGCGTTTCAGCCGGCCGGCTTCCATCCGTCATCTCCGCCAAGCACCCGGAAGACAGTAATCTCCGCCGCTTCCGCGTCTGTCATCCGTTTCTGGGCCGGATGGCGGGCGTTCTGATCCGCCCTCTCTCCGGCGGTGCGCCACTCGCCGCAGCGGTCCGTCACCACCCGTTCCGTGTCCCAGTCGCTGAAACCCTCCGGCGCCACATGCTCATCCATCTCGCATTCCAGGAAAACAGTCCGGGCATATTTACGCCACGGCCGCCCCAGCCAGGCCCCGCCCGGAGGGCATTCCCCTGTCAGCCGGCAGCGGTGAAACACAAAGCCATATGGTTGCGCTTCATTGGTATTGGCGGCTGTATACCAGCCTCCCCGTTCATTCATAAACAGTGCGCATCGCTCAAACCAGCACCGGTAGGATCCGAAGATAAAATCCACGTCTCCCCGGATAAAACAGTCTTCAAAATACTGCCTGCTGCGGGTCAGATGACCATCCTCCACTCGGATTGCCCGTTCCGCGCACCCTGCGCGCTTCCCGACGTCCTCCGTCACATTCGGAATCCGGAGGGGACCGCAGAACAGCGTATCCTGGTGCGCGATAAGGCTGCATCGCCGCCAGGCGCCCCTGTCCCCGGCCGCGTAAACCGCCACCGCCTGGCCGGCAGTCCGTCCGTCTCCCGCGTCGTTCCGGATTGTCAGGTTTTCCACCGTCACGTCGGTGCCGGTCGTCATCAGCGTGGACGACAGGAACGTGCCTTTTTCAGTCCCGTCCGCGTACCTGTCTTTCGCGCAGCCGTTCCAGGCAATCACCGTTCGGTCCCGATCTTCCCCGGCCAGCTTCACATTGTTCCGGTGGATCACAACTTTTTCCCGGTATTCCCCTGCACGGATCAGTATCTTTCCGCCCGTCTCCGGAAGCGCGTCAATCGCTTCCTGAATACCGGTATAATCGCCGCTTCCATCCCTTGCCACAACTATCATTAGTTTATCCTGTTCCATTTTCCTCTGTCCGTTTCCCGCACTGTGCTGTTTTCGGTCATTTTATCAGACTCCGGCTTTTTCCGTCAATCATTTGCGCGCCGGATGCCGTACCAATCCGGACGGCTTGTTTTCCGGCGGATCGCATGATACAATTCCTTTATCAGATTACCAGGCAGCAGCCTGTTCCTCTGTCCGACAGATGCATAGATCATGATGAATGATGAATTGGGAATAATAAAACGCTCAGGGGAGGTTCCGCATGAACGACATCACCTATGTCGGCAAACATACCATCATCTATACCGTGTCCCGCCATGCCCATGAAAGCTGGGAGTTTATCTACTGCACCTACGGTTCCGGAACCTTCCTCTTTGATGACCGGAGCCTGGATTACCGGGAAGGGGACGTCGTCGTCATTCCGCCCATGACGCCCCATTCCAATGCCAGCGCGGACGGGTTCCAGAACATCCACATCAACATGGTCTCCCCCGCGCTGCCGTTCACCTCGCCGCTGGTGATCGCAGATGACTCCAATCATTTCCTGCTGGACGCCTTCAACGCGGTGTTCTTCCACTTCTATTCCGACCGTAAGGAGACCTCGCCGCTGCTTTCCGTCTACGGCGACCTGATCAGCTGCTACCTCGTCGCGTATCGGACGGGGAACCCCCTCACACCTGTTGTCGCGCGGATTGAGAACAACATCATCGCCAACTACGCGGACAGCGCCTATGAACTGGACGCTTTCCTGCATTCCCTCCCCTTCAGCTATGACTACCTGCGCAAGCTGTTCCAGAAGGAGCTGGGGGTTACCCCGCACCGGTACCTCGTGGACAAGCGGCTGAAGCTGGCCGCGGAGCTGCTGGTCAGCGATGCCAACGCTGGAGCCCGCACCATCGCGGACATCGCCACGCTGTGCGGTTTCCACGATCCCCTGTATTTCTCCAAAATGTTCAGGAATAAATACGGTATCGCTCCCCGCCGCTACCTGGAATCCCGCCTCAGCGAGACAGTTCCGGAGCAGGACAGCGACCGGATGAAGGTCCGGCTGGACTGACGAAAGGAGATGACGGCAATGGACGGCAGCAGCTTTTCCCGCGGTGTTCTCCGATTTACGGAACGCCTGCGGAACGAGGACGTCAACCTGTACGGTTTCATGCTTTCCGTTTCCGGAAAACAGGTCGCCGGAGCGTACTGTCCCCCTTTCCGGGAAGGGCAGCCGCACCGCCTCTATTCTGTCAGCAAAACCTTCACGGGCATCGCTGTCGGTATGCTGGCGGAAGACGGGCTTCTGTCCCTGGATCAGCCGGTCGCCGGTTTCTTCCGGGACTGGCTGCCGGAGGATCCGTCTCCTTTTCTGCTTCGCCTGACCATCCGGGACATGTTGCGCATGGCCACCTGCTACCGGCGCACTGCCTACCGTGAAGGAACCGACACGAATTGGGCAAAGGCCTTTTTCACCGGATCGCCGGACCATGAGCCCGGCACGGTATTCGCTTATGACACCGGGTGCTCCCAGGTGCTCGCGGCACTGGTGAAGCGTGTCAGCGGCCGGGAAGTGATCGATTTCCTGGAGGAGCGCCTTTTTATTCCCCTGGGCTGCACGGATCCGCGCAAATGGCTCCGTGATCCCTCGGGCTGCTGTCAAGGGGGAACCGGCCTGTGCATGAGCCTGCGGGATCTTCATCGGGTTGCGGAATGCCTTCTGCGCGGCGGGGACGGGCTTGTTCCCCGCTGGTACGCGGAGGAGATGGGAAAAAAACAAATCAGTACAGCGCTGCAGGACAAGGAAGAGGAACGGTACGGTTACGGCTGGCAGTGCTGGTGCACCAGGACCGGCTGGGCTATGTACGGTATGGGCGGACAGCTGTCCGTGATCTGCCCGGATCGCCGGGCCGTCCTGTCAACAGTCGCGGACACGCGGCTGGATCCCTGCGGCGTACAGCGGATCTATGATGCGTTCTTTGAGGAAATCATGCCCCTTCTGCCGGAGGGCGGCGTCTTTCCGGAAAACACGGACAGCCTGCCGCTGACACCGGCGCTGCGCTTTGCCGGGCTGAAAGATAATCCCGCCGCCGCTTTTCCCGGCAACCGCCGGTACAGGTTTGTCGCCGGCAATCCGCTCAGTCTGGAGGCGCTGGTCCTGTCCGCCGCAGAACTGCGGTTCGTCCGCAACGGTACGGAGGAGGTTCTCCCCTGGGCACGCGGGCGGACGCTGGAGGCCGCCTGGCCCGGCCATCCTGATGTACCCGCCCTGGTCTCCTCCGGCTGGATTGAGGAAGGCCTGCTCCGGATCCGCTGCCACGCCGTCGGGGATTCTCCCTGCGGCTTTGACATGCTCCTCTGCCTGCGGGAGGACTGCGTCACCATCCGGAGCAGGTGTTCCTCCGACCCCCTGACCACAGCGTATGACGGGTTTGCATCCGGCACTCCCGTGAAAGGAGAACAGGATTCATGATTCCCGAACAGGTTCTCGATGCCGTCCGCTCCGGTGACTGCCGGGCCGTCGGCCGCCTGGCGGAAGGCGGTTGCCTGGAAGACATATCTGCAGAGGACAAAGCCCTGCTGGTCCGCTCCGCCGCGGAAGCGGGACAGAGCGCCATGCTGCGCTTCCTGTTTGAAAACCATCATCTGTACTCGACGGATCCGGATCCCGAAGGCAGGACGCTGCTGCACGCAGCCGCATCCTCCGGGGACGCGGATACCGTCCTGTTCGCCATGGACGTTCTCGGCTTTGACCCGCTCGGCGGCGATCAGCGGGGCGTCACACCGCTGGATCTCGCGGAGCAGGCGGAAAAGCGGGACGCCTTCCTGCTGCTGTCCTCCCGCCTTGGCTTCACGCCCGGGCAGGGCTTCCGCAATCCGGTCCTGCGTGGCTGCCATCCGGACCCGTCCGTGGTCCGGGTCGGAGAGGATTATTACCTGGTCAATTCCTCATTTGTGTTTTTCCCCGGCCTGCCCGTTTATCACTCGCGGGACCTGGTCCACTGGCGGGAGATCGGCCATGCCGTGGAGGACCTGGCATCCTCCGGGCTTACCGGTCTGCCGGGCGGGTATGGCTACTGGGCCCCGGATATCTCCTTTTTCCGCGGAAGGTTTTGGGTCGTCGCGACGCTGAGGCGGAACACGGAACCGTATCGGCTCCAGATGATCACCTCCGCCGCTGATCCGCGGGGACCGTGGGATCCCCCGAAGTACCTGCCGCTGGATGGTATCGATCCCTCCCTTTTCACGGATGAGGACGGAAAAAGATATATCCTGCTGAATCCCGGCGCCATGATCGCCGAACTCAGCGAAAGCGGCGACCTTCTTTCCGGTCCGCGGATGATCTCCTTCGGGTCCGCCCGCGTCAAGCCGGAAGGCCCGCATCTGGTCAGGAGAAACGGCTGGTATTACCTTTTCCTGGCCGAGGGAGGCACAGGGGAAGGCCATATGGAAACCGTACTGAGAAGCCGGGACCTTTACGGTCCCTATGAAAGCTGCCCCTTCAACCCGGTCCTCACCCGAAAGAACCCGCTTTCCCCCATCCGGCGCTGCGGCCACGGAAAACCCGTGATCCTTCCGGACGGCAGGTGGTATATGCTGTATCTATGTACCCGTCCGGTCGGAGGCCTGACCCTGACAGGCCGTGAGACGGCGCTGGATCCGGTCACCTGGACAGCGGACGGCTGGCCTATGGTCAACGGGCTGAAAGGGCCCTCCTGCCTGCAGGCGCTCCCGTTCCCGGGCATTCCTGTCCCTCCGGCGTCCCCGGAGGCGCCGGTCTCTCCCCGGAACGATCCTGAACGTTTTTCACAGCGTTCCGTCGCCGGAATCACCCTGCGCTGCGGAGCGGATCCCGCTTCCGCCGCGCCCTGCAGCCTGCTGCTGCGCCGCCAGAACGAGCCGTCCCTGTCGCAGACCGTCCGCGTGGATATGCGCGGCGCGTGTGAGGGTGACCTGGGCGCCCTGGCCGGGTATTATGATGAACGCAGTTTCTGCCTCTTTGGCCTGAAAAAAGAGAAGAACGGCTGCTCCCTGGTCCTGGACGAGCAAGTCGGCGGCAGGCGGAAGACACAGGTCCTGGCCTTCCTGGAAGAGCCGGAGGCAGTTCTGTCGGTCTGCGGCGACGGGCTCAACCGCCGCCTGCTGCTGGTGGATCAGCCGGCGGCTGTCATCCGGACAGACTACCTGTGCGATGAAGGGCTGCCGGACAGCAAGCGTTTTACCGGGGCAATGTACGGCCTGGCAGCAGTCGGATCCGGAACCGTAGTTTTCAAAGCCGCGGGATCCGGACCAGACAGCGGAATATCATCCGGAGGAAACAGCTCATGCGTTATCTGAATCCCGTTCTGTATATGGATCTCTCCGATCCGGACGTCATCCGCGTCGGAGAGGATTTCTATATGACCGCATCCTCCTTCACCTATGTGCCCGGCCTGCCGGTCCTCCATTCCCGGGATCTGGTCCACTGGGAGATCATCGGTTACGCCGCTGACCGCCTGCCCGCCGCGCGGTATACCCGGCCGGCCCATGGCTGCGGGATCTGGGCGCCCAGTATCCGGTATCATCAGGGGACCTTTTATATCTATGCCTGCATGCCGGACGAAGGGCTTTATGCCTGGACAGCGAAAGATCCCGCGGGTCCGTGGCAGTGCCGCCTGGTCAAGGCCGTCACCGGCTGGATCGATCCCTGCCCGCTTTTTGACGAAAGCGGTGCCTGGCTGATCCATGGCTTCGCCGCCAGCCGGGTCGGGATCAACAATATCCTGTATATCCACCGTCTGTCAGATGACGGGCTGAATGTGCTGGACAAGGGACGGAGAGTCTATGACGGCGCGGAGCACGGAGATATCACCGTGGAAGGGCCCAAAATCTACCGCCGCGAAGGACTGTACTGGATCCTCTGCCCCGCAGGTGGCGTCCGTACCGGATACCAGCTGGCACTCCGCTCCCGGGAACTCTTTGGTCCCTATGAGCGGCGGGTCGTCCTTGAGCAGGGCGCTTCCCCGGTCAACGGACCGCATCAGGGTGCCTGGACCGACGACGGCCGCGGCGGCGACTGGTTCATTCATTTTCAGGATGTCGGGCCTTACGGCCGGGTTCCGCATCTTCAGCCTGTGGACTGGCAGGACGGATGGCCGGTCATGGGTGATCACGGCACGCCCGTATCCGGCGGCGAAACAGGCCTTCCGGCCTGTCCGCTGTCAGTTCCCCTCTCTGACAGTTTTGAATTCTCCATCGGCCCTGCCTGGCAGTGGCAGGCGAATCCGGATCCATCCTGGTCCGCCCTGCTGCATCCCGGCCTGCGGCTTTTCGCCGCGCCGGCGAAACGGCTGTATGAAGCAGGACATTTCCTTTCCCGCCTGATGACCTGCCGGGACTTTGACATGGACGTCCGGCTGAGCGTGCCGTACCTTGGCCCGGCGGCTGCCGGAGCCGGTATAATGGGAAAAGCGTATGTCTTCGCCGCACTGAAAGACGGCATGGCCCGGCTTGTCCGGGGCGGAGCGGAAACACCGGAACGGGAGATCCTCGCGCTTCCGTACAGAAAGACGGAGCTGACGCTCCGCCTGCAGGTCCGCGATGGAACCGTATCGTTCATGTTCGGCCCGGATCCGGATGCTTTGGAGCCGCTTGGCACATCTTTTCCGATGGTCCCGGGCGGATGGACCGGCGCCCGTCCCGGTTTTTTCTGTACCGGATCAGGCGGATACGCGGACGTCCGCTCCGTCCGGATCACGGAATACCGGTAGCGCCGGTCACCGGCCTGCCCTGAGCAGCTCCGTATAGCACAGCACAAAAGGAGCCACTCCCTTGGCGTCGTTTGCCACAACCGGTTCCGAGATATAGTACTCAAAGCTGCCGTCCCGGCGCCGGTTGTTTTCCGGTCCGAGGCCTGCCACAAGGCAAATGCCGCCCAGTTCCGGCTCTCCGTCCTTCCAGACCAGGCGGTCCGTCAGCGTCCCGAAGGTCTTCCTGCCCAGTTCAGCAAATGCTTTGTCCAGGATACCCAGCCGTGCGCCTTTCAGCATGCCGCAGGCGATCATGGAGCTTCCGCTGGATTCCAGGTAGTTGCCCTGCCGGCCGCCCTGGTCCATGACCTGCCAGTACATCCCGGTTTCCGGATCCGCGAAACGGGCGGCGCTTTCCGCCAGTTCCCGGAAGATCCCGGCCGTTTCCTCCCGTTCCGCGCCGTCCGGCAGGATCCCGCACAGGTCCGCCAGCGCCATAAAGAACCATCCTTCTGCCCGCAGCCAGACGCAACGGCTCAGGCCGGTTTCCGGGTCCGCCCAGAACGCCTGCCGGCTCGCGTCATATCCGTGGCGGTACAGGCCTGTTTCAGGATCCCGCATCCTTTCCCTGACGATCCGGAGCTGCTTCAGGACGTCCCCTGTATCCCCGTCTCCGAAAAACTGCTGATACAGTGCCTCAAAAGGCTGCGCCATATAGATTCCGTCCAGCCAGACCTGGTTCGGATAGATCTTTTTATGCCAGAAGGAACCTTCTGCGGTCCGGGGCTGCTGTGCCAGCGCCCTGTGGAGGGTTTCCGCCGCCTTCCGGTATTTTTCCTTCCCGGTCATGCGGTATACCGGAAACAGCACCCGCCCCTCGTTGATGTCATCCAGTTGACGCTTTTCCTCGTCAAAGGTCAGGATCTTTCCGTTTTCCTGCACAAAATGGTCCGTCACCTGTTCGGCAAACGCGGCGAAACGCGGATTCCCCGTGATCTCTGTCATAGCCAGCAGCGCGGTCAGCATGCATCCGTCGATATAGTTCCATGTTGCCGGTTTTCCTTCCCGGATCTTTTCCATGTTCCAAGCGGTTTTTTCCGGCGTGCTTTTTTCCACCAGTCTGAGAATATACGCTTCAATCCGGTCCATCCTGCCTTTCCTCCTGTTCGTTCCCGTTCCTTCCGGTCCTGACCCGGTTCCTGCGCCAGATGCCCCGGCGGTACAGTATATACAGCACCAGCGCGGCGATCCCGTTGCTGATTACCACGCTCAGCCACACGCTCCGCACGCCCAGGTGCAGCACCCGCTCGCAGAACCACAGGGTTGCGAAGCGGTATATCCACAGCCTGGAGGCGTCGCTGACCATCGTGACCTCCGTATGCCCCGTTCCCTGGAACAGCCCCGTCAGGCTGTTGTAAAAGCCGTTGCTCCATGCCCAGAAGGCCATCAGGGCAAGAAAATCCGCCGCCAGGGCGATCACTTCCCCGTCGGAGGAAAAGATGCTCACCAATCCCCGTGAAACCGCCGGCCGGCTGATCACCAGGCCGCCGGCGAGCAGGAACGCCACGCTGCACATTATCGAGATCCTGCATCCCTGCTGCGCCCGGTCCGGCTTTCCCGCGCCGGTATTCAGCGCTGTGACGGTCGCCGTCGCGGATCCCATGGCGTTGGAGGGCATGGAGATCAGGCCGTTGATCTTGTTGCCGATGCCATAGGCGGCCATTGCCTTGCTGCCGTAGGTCAGAACGGTGCGGCTCATCAGCAGGAAGCCGACCTGCATCATGCTGGAACCCAGCGCCGTGGGCAGGCCGATATGCACAATCTGGCGCAGGTGTTCCTTTTGCGGCCGGAGTTCTCCGCTTTTCAGGTGAAGCTCTCCCCTCCGGCTCGTCAGCGCAGCCAGTGCCACGGAAGCGGCGGCGGCCTTCGCCCCGACAGTGGCCAGCGCGGCGCCTGCGGCTCCCAGGCTCAGGACAGCCATCAGCAGCGGGTCCAGCGCCATATTGATCAGTACGCCCAGGAGGTTGATCAGCATCGGCCGTACCGTGTTCCCCCGGCTCTGGCTGACAGCCTGGAAAACATTCACTGTAAAAAGAAACGGCATATCCAGGATCACAAGCCGCAGATAGCTGATCCCGGCATCCAGCACCCCGCCTTCAGCGCCGAGCCAGCGGACCAGCGCAGGTGTAAGCAGGCAGATCAGCCCCGCGCATACGCAGGCAAACAGCAAAGCGCAGGAGAAAACCTGGTTTGCCATCCGGTTCGCTTCCGCCTTTTTGCCGGCGCCCAGATACTGGCTGATCAGCACGGAGCCGGCCACACTGATGCCGCTGCCGAAATTGATGACGATATTCTGCACCGGCGTGACCAGATTGATTGCGGCCAGCGCGTCTGTTCCCACCCGGCCCAGCCAGTAGGTATCCGTCAGGTTGTAGCAGGTCTGGATCATGCTGTTGATGACCACCGGTACCGCGATCACCAGCATCGCCCGGACCAGGCTTCCTTCCAGCACCTGCCTGCGGACGTCTTCACTGATCCGTTTCAAATTGTTCCTCCCAAAAACTTTCCTGCGCGGGTCCCGCGCAGGAAAGCGGATTTGCGGTGGCAGGAGGTTACTCCTTGACCGCGCCGATATTGATGCCCTTTACAAAATACTTCTGCAGGAACGGATACAGGATCATGAACGGCAGGATCGCCGTGATGATGCAGGCGTTGCGGATCGTGTTCTCCGTCGCTCCGCCCGCAACTTCCGGCAGGTCGGAGGAGGCGATCATATCCCGCAGCTTCATCTGGAAATTGTAAAGGTTCCGGTCGGTGATGTAGAGTTTGAAGTTAGTATAGTCATTCCAGTAGGCCACGGCGAACATCAGCCCGATGGAGGCCAGCGCCGCCTTGGACAGGGGCAGGGCGATCCGGAAGAAAGCGCCCATCGGGGTGCATCCGTCCAGGTCCGCACTCTCAAACAGGCTCTTCGGAATCCCTTCAAAGAAGTTCCGCATCAGCACCAGGTTGTACACGTTGATCGCCGGGAGCAGGATCGGTCCGAGCGGATTGTCCGTCAGGCCGATTCCGCGCATCACCAGGTAGCTGGGGATCATACCGCCGGAGAAGATCATTGTGAACAGCAGAATGTTCGCGAACGTCGTCCGGAACGGCATATCCCACTGGATCAGCACATAGGCGCCCATCGTGGACAGGGCTAGTCCGAGGAATGTGCCCGCAACCGTCGTGTAAACGCTGACCCACAGGGGCCGCAGCAGGCTCTGGTTGCTGAAAATGGTCTCGTAGCCGGCCAGGCCGAACTTGGTCGGCAGGATCTTCATGCCGTAGCCTGTGGTCAGGTCCAGTGAGTCAATCAGTACCTTCCAGATCGGAACGATGATGATCAGGCAGACAATGATGAAAATCAGGCCGTTGATGTAGTTGAAGGGAGTGTACTGGCTTTTGGGCTTGTTCAGGTGGGGCGGTCCCTGTACCTTCACGCCCGCAGGAGTAATGTATTCAGCATTCTGTTTTGCCATAACCGTCTTCCTCCCTTACACGATCCCGCGTCCGCGGACTTTCTTGGACGCGTAATTGCAGATCAGCATCAGTCCCAGGCCGACCAGGGAGCGGAAGAGACCGATTGCAGTCGTATATCCGTAGTCGGCGGAAGCGCCTGCGTTGAATGTCTGATAATAAACGTAGGTCTGCAGGACGTTGGTGGCGCGCTTTACGCTGTCATTCTGCAGGACGAACACGCTTTCAAACAGGTTCATGATCTTGGCCAGGTTCAGAATCAGAACTGTAATGATTGTGTTTCCGAGAGCCGGGAAAGTGACGTACCGCATCTTTTTCCAGCGCCCGGCGCCGTCAATGGAAGCAGCTTCATAGATACCCGGATCGATGCCGGTCAGGGTTGCCATGAAAATGATCGTCTGCCACCCTGTCTCGCGCCAGATGTTGATCAGGTAGTACCAGGTCCGCCACCAGCCTTTGTCCGCCAGATAGTATACCGGCTCGCTGATCACGCCCAGCTTGACGAGCAGCTGGTTGATCAGGCCGCTTTCCGACGGGGAAAGAATCAGGCTGAACACGGAAGCCGTAACAACCCAGCTCATGAAGTGCGGCAGGTAGATGACGGTCTGGCTGAGCTTTTTGAACCTCAGGGAAACCATTTCATTGAGCAGCAGTGAAATGACAACCGCCAGTCCGGTATTCAGCAGCAGCTTAATCACCGAAAAGACGACGGTATTGGTAAAAGCGACGGAAAACTGGCTTTGTTTGAAAAGCTTCTCGAAGTTTGCCAGTCCGACCCAGTTGGGGTCGCCGATGATCTTCCAGGAATAGAACGCATACCGGATTCCGAACATCGGGGCATAGTGGAAAACAGCCACGAATGCCAGAACCGGGATAAACATCAGGTAAAAGCCCCAGTACCTTTTCATCCGCGTACCGAGCGGCTTTTTCTTATACTTTACAGTGCCGTTGGAGGTGACAGATCCCATATAGTGCACACCTTTCTCGCTGGTCAGTCACAAGAGAACAAAGCGGGGCGGCGGAATAACCGCCGCACCCGTGGATATAATCCGGTACTGCTTACTGAAGGGCATTGAGACTCTCGACAATCACGTTGGAATCTTCCAGACCGCCCTCGTTTTCAAAGCGGGCGTATCCTTCTTCTACGGAGATATTGCCCAGGGCAACGTCCGCGATGATCTCACTCTTGAGCGTGGTCAGGTTGCCGTTCAGTTCGCTCAGCTCGCTCGTGCCGGGCACCAGGCCGGCCAGGCGGCTGTTGGCATTGAAGAGTTCGGAAGCCGCTTTGGCTTCGGGCTTTACGCTTTCTTCCTTGGGATCATAGTAACCGTCCGCGAAGGAAGCCAGCGCCAGCATGGGATCGATATGATACTTGGTATACAGGGAACCGGCCTTCTCCAGGTTCTCCAGCATATGGAACTCGCCGTCCGCGTATTCCTTGTCCAGCACGGTGCCGGCTTTGGTGCTCCAGTACACATCTTCGGGGCCGTAGGTGAAGAGCATCTGGGTGTCTCCGCCGTCGAGCATGGTGTCGATGAAGGCATCAAAGACCTTCTGGGGTTCCTTGCAGGCGCTGGTGATGCACCAGACCGGAGGTACGCGGTCATAGTACAGCGGCAGGCCTTCCAGGGGCTTCAGGGCAACCAGTTCGCCGTCCTTGCCGTTGGCTTCCAGGTTGGACTTCAGGTTGGTGGCCCAGGTACCGGCCCAGTAGGTGAACACGCCGAAGGAATCATCATAGAACTTGTCGCGGCAGTCCTTGGTGCTGTAGGTCAGGGTCTCCTTGTCGATCAGGCCGTCCTTTACGGCGTCCTGAATCCGCTGCAGAGCAGCCTTCATGCTGTCCAGCGTGAAGCCATCCACCCAGGTGCCGTCTTCCTGCTGGATGAAGAAGGGATAAGCGTCCTGGTAGAATTCGGGCAGGTAGTTGATGAAGGGCGCTTCTCCGCCGACGAAACCGGCAGCGGCCACAGGGCTGGTGTTGTACTTTTCCTTGAAAGCTTTCAGCATTTCAATGTAGGCTTCATAAGTAGTGGGAGCCTCGGCAATGCCGCACGCGTCCATCCAGGCTTTCTTGACATAGGTCACGCAGCCGTTGCCGCGGGTGGGGGCAAAGCCGTACAGTTTGCCGTCCAGCTTCAGGCCTTCGAACACGTTGTCGCCGGTGAAGCGGCCGCTGTTCTTGGTCTTGCTGTTCTCCCAGGCTTCGGTCATGTCCCACAGGGCGCCGTTGGAGGCATAGTCAACATAGTAGGTGGAGGACAGAATCAGCACGTCCGGCCAGTCATTCTTATTGGACATGCGCTGCTGCATCACGTCGTAATAGGAGCTGTGGTCGGGCTGGATGATCTCCAGGTCGAAACCGGGATGGAGTTCCTCCCAGCGGGCTTCGAACTGGTCCCGGCCGTTGTTCTGGTCCGGAATCGTTCCGTCGACGAAGATCGTGATCTTGATGGCCTCTTCCGCGGACGCGGAGATGACGACCATGCTCAGGCACAGGGCGAGAGCGAGAATCAGGGCTGTCAGTTTTTTCATGGTCTTGTTCTCTCCTTTTTTTATTTTTTTGTTGCATATCGTTGAACCATCCGGTTCAATTGTTGCCATAATTATACAGGAAACAGCATCCAAAAGCAAACACCTGAAACCGGCATGAATATGGATAAAACGGATACGATTCCGGAGTCCGCCGGCTGCCGCAAATTTGTCCGGACAATTAATTTTCCTTTCTCATGGCTGCTTTCCGATGTAGGCCAGGATACCGCCGTCCACATAGAGAATATGGCCGTTCACAAAGTTGCTGGCATCGGATGCCAGAAACACTGCTGGACCCTGCAGGTCTTCCGGAGTTCCCCAGCGGGCTGCCGGTGTCTTGGCAATAATGAACTGGTCAAAAGGATGCCGGCTGCCGTCCGGCTGTTTTTCCCGTAGCGGCGCGGTCTGGGGCGTCGCGATATACCCCGGCCCGATGCCGTTGCACTGGATGTTGTGCTCCCCATATTCGGAGCAGATGTTCCTCGTCAGCATCTTCAGGCCGCCCTTGGCTGCCGCGTAGGCGGAAACGGTCTCCCGGCCCAGTTCGCTCATCATGCTGCAGATGTTGATGATCTTTCCGTGTCCCTTGGCAATCATGGACGGAATGACCGCCTTCGCGCAGATAAACGGAGCGTTCAGATCCACGTCGATCACCTTGCGGAATTCCGCCGCGCTCATCTCGATCATCGGGATCCGCCTGATGATCCCGGCATTGTTCACCAGGATGTCGATGACCCCGACCTCCGCCTCGATCCGCTTTACCAGCGCCTGCACCGCGTCCTCATCCGTCACGTCGCAGACATAGCCTTTCGCGTCAATCCCCTTCTCCGCGTAGGCCTTCAATCCTTTGTTCACCAGTTCCTGGTTGATATCGTTAAACACGATCGTCGCGCCGGCCGCCGCGTAGGCCTCGGCGATTGCAAACCCGATGCCGTAGCTCGCGCCGGTGATCCAGGCTGTTTTCCCTTTCAGGCTGAATGCGTTCATATCCATTTGTCTGCTCCTCCTTTTTATTTCAGTTCCGTTGTCGGAATGTTGTCCATATCGTCAAACGCCTGGTTTTCTCCGCCCATCGCCCAGATGAACGTGTAATTGCTCGTCCCGGCGCCGGCGTGGATCGACCAGGAGGGTGAGATCACCGCCTGCT
>CAZUXV010000061.1:0-15557 GCA_964624445.1 uncultured Oscillospiraceae bacterium
AATCAGTCTCCCAGCAGCTTGTCCATTACGCGCCTGGTTTCTTCCCACGCCTTTTTTTCATCCGCAAGTTTCGCCCTTCCCGGCTCAGTAAGACTGTAATAACGGCGGCGTGCGCCTGTTGCCTCATCTCCCCAATAGGAACTGATATACCCGTTTTCTTCCATTCGGCGGAAAGCAGTATACAGTGTGGCTTCTTTAAGTTGTACCAGTCCGTCGCTCTTTTCCGCGACCGCCCGGCTGATGCCGTAGCCGTAACCGTCCCTTTCCGCCAACTGCCGCATGATGATGGTATCCGTATATCCGCGCAGCAGATCTGCTGAAATCGTCATGGTCACTCCTCCTTTCGAGCTATATCATACACATATATACATCGTCTGTCAATGTATATCGTGAAAAAATATTAAATCATTTCCGGACGCATTTATTTACTGGAAAAAACGCTTTGATTTCCTGCACATTTATGTTATGCTTCGTATTGAAAAAGTCATCAATATTTCATAATTTATCTGCAGGGAACCACCGTTGCGCGCCGTTCTATATATGGAATGATTCAGAGGAGGTCTGTTCATGAAACGTTTTGCCGCAATCCTGCTGGCAGCTGTGTGTATGTGTTCGCTTTCCGCCGCATTGGCGCAGACAGCTGAATGTCCGGCCGGAGGGTTCAGCGTATGGGTACCGGATCATTTTGACAGCGTACAGATCGATCCCCTGTTCGACCAGGATCTCTGCTTTTACTGGCATGGGAACAAGTTGGCCGTACAGGCTTACGTTTCCGCGCAGTACGGCTCGGATCTGTTTCAGGTGCTCACCGGAAGCGAAGAAGAATACGGTCCGGTCACTGTCAACGGAAAAGATATGCTCTATTCCATGGCAAAGGAATTCGGCAAAATCCGCATCTCCTATTCCTGGATGGATCAGAGCCGGGGGAACAGCGTCACGCTGGAGTTCACCTATTCCGCAGACGACCCTTCCGTCCAGAGCACGGTTGACAAAATCATCAATTCCATCAATTTTAATTGACACAGGCATAAAGCAAGGCCCGGAGAGCAGTCTCCGAGCCTTGTCTGTTATTCCGGGGAAATTCGCAGAATTACCTGATACTATTTCCCTTCGTAAACGATCAGGGATCCGACGTCGTATTTCTTCAGTTTGTCTTTGCCCTTCAGGCCGGCCAGTTCCATCACAAAGATCATCTTCACAACCTCGCCGCCCAGCTTTTCCACCAGCTTCGCGGCCGCTTCCGCGCTGCCGCCCGTAGCGATCAGGTCATCCACGATAACGACCTTCTGGCCGGGTTTGATGGCGTCCGTATGGATCTCGATCTCCGCCTGACCGTATTCCAGGTCATATTTCTGGCTTACGGTTGCCCGGGGCAGCTTACCCTTTTTGCGAACGGGAATAAATCCCTTCCCCGTCAGATAGGCCACCGGCACGCCGAAAATGAATCCGCGGGATTCCGGTCCGACGATCAGGTCGTATTCCGTATCCTTCAGCAGGTCTACCAGGCCGTCCACTGCCAGCTTCAGGCCGTCCGGGTTCTGGATCACGGACGTGATGTCCCGGAACATGATCCCGGGTTCGGGAAAATCGGGAATGGTTACGACGTATTCTTCCAGTTTCTTGCTCATATCCGACGCTCCTTTTTCATTCAGCATTCATTATGAATTGTGAATTTTGAATTATGAATTAATAAAGTCCAGGATCTTCTGATATACCGCTTCTTTGCCCGTCTCGTTCAGGATCTCATGCCGCATGCCGTCCAGTGTAACAATCTCCAGTTCCCGGAACCCTGCTTTGCGCAGGACCGCCTCCGAATCCGCCCGGCCCTTTTCGCCGCCGGTGCAGGGATCGTCCCGGCCGGAAATCAGCAGGATCGGCAGTTCCTTCCAGACTTCTTCATACTTTCCGGCATTACCCATCATTTTAATCAGATTGAACAGGGCGCTGTAACTGCCCAGGGTAAACCGGGCGCCGCACAGCGGATCCTCCCGGTATTTTTCCACGTTCTCCGTGTTGACGGACAGCCAGTCAACCGGCGTCTTCGCATTCGGCACCGCCTTGGAGAAAGGCCCCAGCACCATGCCGTCCACCAGTTTGGAATAGCCCTTCGAGCCTTTGAATGAACTCAGCAGGCCGCTCAGCAGGATACCCGCGCCGGCAGCGCTGTTCGGGTTAGGATAACCGGAAAGCACGACCTTGTGAAACTCCCGGCTTTCCTTCTGGAGGAATACCCGGGCGATGATCGTGCCCATGGAATGGGCAAACAGAATGGCCGGCACGCCGGCCCAGCGTTCGTGGATCATCTCCAGGATGGTTTCCTCATCTTCGATCAGGCGCAGATGTCCGTCCTGGTCGGCAATATGGCTGAGGATCGGGGCGTTTTTGCCGTGGCCGCGCAGGTCCGCGGTTACCACTGTATATCCCGCCGCCTGCAGGAATTCCGCAAAGGGCTGATAACGGTCCTGGTATTCCTCCATTCCGTGGATGAACTTCACGACCGCCTTCGGCTCTTCCGCCTCATAGATCCGCAGGGAGAGTTCATATCCGTCTTTGGCGTTCAGTGTCTGTTCCAGGAAACTCACTTCGTTTCCTCCTTGCTTCCGTACAGCTTTTCATGCATCTTGTTATAGCTCTTCGCCATATACCGGAATTCCTTTGAGCCGATCACCGGGATCGGTTCGCCGGCTTCCGCGCACTTTTGGGCCTTCATCATCGGCACAGTGCCGAGCTTCGCGGTGAACCAGATCAGCACCAGGATGATCACCGTCAGGATGATGATCACCACGCGGACAATCGTCAGCTCTTTATTCAGTTCTGCGGTCGTGTTCTGGCGGGTTGTGGTCATCAGCTTGTCCAGCGTCTGCAGGCTGGCCTTCAGGTCTGTGCGGATAACCTCTTTCCGTTCGTAATACTCTTTGCCCAGCACCATTTCCTGGGCCTTTTCCATCTGATCGTCCGCAGTAAGGAAAGTGTCCTCTTCCTTCAGCTCAATCGCCCGGATCTCGTCGTGGCTGTCCTTGAGATCTTTCGCCTCAATGACCAGCTTCATTGCGTAGTATTCGCGGTACATCAGGGACATGGACTCATTCATGGCGTCTTCAAGCTGCTGGACCAGCACTTCCTCTGCATCGCTCTCTTTCATGCTCGTGATGGCGGCTTCGCGGCGCTTGGAGTTGTAGGCTTCCTCGAAATAGTTGTCCAGGTACTGGGTATCGCCTTCCAGCGTAAAACGCTGGACCATTTCAGTCAGGTAATCGGAGGCTTCCATCAGGTCGTGGGCTGCCTTCTGCCGAACGATATAGTTGCTTGTTGCTTTGGACAGCGTGGAGAACACGTTCGCGGACTGATATGTGGAAAAGATCAGCAGCAGCGAGATCGCAACCGCGCAGATGATCATGGCGATATGCAGAACATGCAGGGAAATGCCTTCGCTGCCGGTCTTCAGGTTCTTCTTCATTTTCTCGTCCCCCGTTCCGTATACAGTTGAGTACGATTCTTTTGTATGATCCGGTTGATACCATTATACATGTTCCGTGTCGAATGGACAAGAGCAGCCGGCTCTTTTTCCTATTCTTCCGGCGTCACGATGATCTTGGTATCGTGACCCAGGTGCGTCCAGACCCACCAGGCGTTGATGCCGCCGTTGTCCGCCGTGGTCCGCGGGTCCATTCGGATACAGCCGTGGCTGGCTTTCGTTCCCAGCGCGGCGATCTCCTCGTCGTAATCCCGCAGGCCGCCGGTCAGCGCGAAGCCGGTGGAATGGATCAGGTTTTTGCCGTCAATCCGGACCGGATAGCAGTAAATGTGTCCGCTCTGGGAAAAAGCTTCCATCCGGGTGCCCATTAAGTAAACACCGCTGTGGGTGTCCGCTTCGCGGGATTCAGCCGTCGTATATCCGGTGGAGATCAGGAAAGTGCCGATCTTTTCCCCGTCTTCATAAACCGTCATCGTCTGGGCTTTCTTGTCCACCACGGCGCCATACAGGTCGTTGGGCCGGATCACATGCAGCCGTTCCGTTTTCACCCATCCCTCGGTATACTGCCCGTCTTCTTTTCGCCAGACGCCGACCTTTGCCCATCCGTCGTCGGTCAGCTCCAGCACGGCCAGCCCGGATGTCCGGCCGTCCACCGTGCCGATGCTTCCTGTATGGGCGCCCTTTTCCGGCATAATCAGCAGGCTGCCGCCTTCCACCCCGTCGCCGATGACCACCGGCGCGGTCAGTGCCGCCCAGACCGCGGCGTCGTCGGAAAAGTCCTCGGGCATCAGGTTGCCGGTGACGGTGACTGCCGTTGTCGGCTCCGGTTCCGCCAGAAGCCTGACGCCTGCCATGCTCACCCGTTCCGGACAGGCTTTGGAGCGCAGGAAAATCACATATTCCCCGGGTTCGCATCTGACGCCCGCCCGGCGCATTCCATTCCATTGCAGAACAGCGGGAAACCGTCCGTCAGTCCTGCCTGTTTTGTGCCAGACCACGTCTTCCGGATTGTCCTTCGGCACGATGCTGATCTCCCAGGCGCCTGCCGCGGAAAGGGCGATCTCGATCTTCAGCTGGCTCCGTCCGTCCGGAAAGAAGCGCTGCGCCGCAGGCAGGCAGCATACCGCCGCTGCCAGCGGGGTATCCGTTTCCGCTGTGATCTCCGTCTGTTCCACTGTGCGGTCGCTGCCGGTCAGCGTAGCCCGCAGGCGGATTTTGCCGGCAGGCACCGGCTCCCCGCCAAAGCTCAGCCCGTCCCAAGGAATCTCAACCGCGCCCGCCTCAACGGGCAGGTCCGTCACAATGTTCTTCAGCGGCAGGGTACCGTTCCAGGCTTCAATGGTCAGCCTGCCGCCGTCTTCTGATTCCGCCTTCAGGATATTGTTGTCAAAGGCGCGGATCGTCCCGGCCGTCAGTTCAACGGCAGACGCGCATACTGTTCCTGCCAGAACCACAAACATTACAGCCAGCGAAACCCCCGCCTTTTTAATTTCCCCGTAAACCTCCTGTTTCTTTATTATGCGGGACCGTTCGGCGCCGCTTCTGTATTGGTTTCTTTTGCTTATTCGATCGTCAGGATATCCGCGAAACCGGTCACTTCGAATACTTCACGGACGATTTCGTTTACGTTTGTAACCTTCATGCCGCCTTTGTTGCTCATTGCTTTATGGGCAGACAGGAGTACCCGCAGGCCTGCCGAAGAAATATACTCCAGCTTGCCGAAATCCAGCACGAGGCTGTCCGCGTTCTGCAGGGAATTGTTCAGCTCCGCTTCCAGTTCAGGAGCGGTCATTGTGTCCAGACGACCTTCCAGGGCGATTTCCAGGGCGCTTCCGTTCTGATTCTTGTTGATGTTCATGTCGTTTCTCCTCTCGGTGGTATCGTATGCAGAAATATGCAAAAAAGTGAATGATCGAATCAGTTCAGTTCTTGAAAAATCATTATGTATTATAATCAGAAAAGCGCCGGCTTGTCAATGAAAACCGGGCTTTATTCCGATCTTGCTTTATGATATGCTTAACATGGCCCTGAAAAACGATACTGTACCCTTCAGACGGAGAATGACATGAACAGACAGGACGCGATAAAATCCCTCAAAACCCTTTTCCGGACCGTTGTCCTGAAAGGTTTCCTGTTTTATGCCCTTTTTCCGTTTCTGTGCCTTTTGTTCCTGGCCCGGCCCATCGGCAATGCGGTCCGAAGCTCAGATCCTGCCGCTTTCCTGATCCTGCTGGCAGCACTGGTATGCGTCGGCATGAACTGGCTTTTTTATGGCCTTGTCCGCCGGAAACGTCCCTCTCTTCTGGTCTTCGCCTTCGGGGCTTTCTGCCTGCTGGTCGTTGCGATCGTCGAATATAACGCCCTGCCGGCTTCCGCGCCGGTGGCGTCCATGCTAGCTGTAATCAGTGGCTGTCTGGCGCTGACCAGCCTGTTCATGTTCAGTTACTGGTTCGCCGCACGCCGTTCCCGGCCCGCGCATGTGATCGCCGTCGGCCTCTGGATCATCATCGGCATCGTCGCCTTCTTCATGGCCTATCAGGTCATCCGGGATTTTGAAACCCGTAACGTAACCCGGGATACCTGGATCACCGTCGTGATCCTGCTCGCACTGGTCCCGGCTGCCTTTATCCACCGGATCCTTTCAGCCCGCCGCGGCACGGCCTTCCGCCGCCGGGCCACGGGCCTTGCTGAAGGCCGGATTCTGCAGCTCATCGGAGAAACCCGACTGGACCTGGACGAAGATCTGGTCACCAATTACCACGCCCGCATTGAGTATACGGTCAATGACGTTCCTTATGAAATCCGCGCCGATATTGCAAAGATCACCATGCGGAGATTCGGCAAAAAAGCCTTCGTCGGGCAGAAGATCCCCGTCCATTATGATCCGGACAATCCTGGCAGTGCTTTCACCGACCGGATCGACAGGCATTTCTTTGATCATGTAAACGACTATGGAAATAATACCTGAAGGGTGTTATAATCATTTCACAGACCGAGGCGTTCCCCAAAACCAAAAAGGAGAAATGAATCATGAAGAAAATCCTCGCCCTTTTTCTGGCGCTGTGCCTGATGCCGGCCGCGCTTCCTGTCGTTGCCGAAAACGATTTTTCCGGCACCTGGTACCTGCTGTTGGCCGGGATGACCTGCGGCACCTTTGAACTGAACGCCGACGGATCCTTTACCGGGGAAAGCGGCGCCGATGAAGAAATCCAGAAGACCGAAGGTACCTGGAGTGCCGACGGGGATCAGGTGACCCTTACCGTCGATTCCGTTCCGTTGGTCGTGTCCTACGACGGCACAGACCTGCTCCTGAACACTGACGCCGAAGCCCTTTCCGCAATGGATATCAGCAGTCTGGACGGCATTGATATAAGCATGCTCGACGGACTGGTCAAATTCTCCCGTGAGCCCGGAAAGATCACCCCCACCGAGTTTGCGGTCTATATGGCTGACAGTACCGTTCCCGAAGGCAAAAGTGCGGAAGATTTTACCGAAGTCCTGATCCAGCTGACACCGATCTATATTGCTATAACCGCAGCCATGGACTCCGGTGACCAGACCGCTCCCATTTCCGGAACCGACGAAACAGCCAAGCCGGAAGTGACCGTTTTGGAAGAGAACTTCTACATCCGCGAGTCCTATTTCGGCCGGGAGGCCGTCTATATCGCCAAAGTAAAGAACAACAATGATATTGCCGTCTATATCGACAACGGGAAGCTGATCCTGAAGGACGCTGACGGCAACGAAGTCGGCAAGCGTGAATGGTTCGGCACCAGCGGATCCCGTTACCTGTCTCCCGGCGAAGTATCCTATGTCTCCTTCCTGGCGGATATCGACGAAGGCGTTACAGTAGCCGGCTTTGAAAAAGAGATCAATGCGTCCGACTTCACTTACAGCGAAGACGCCGCGGTTGAGCTCAGCGGTGTGGAACTGCGTTCCGAAGAGATGTTCTCCTCCGTCAGCTACCATACCGCAGCCACCTTTACCAACAACGGCGAGGAACCGCTGTCCGGCGTCGAGGTGCTTTTCGTGCTGAGGGATTCAGAAGGAAAAATGATCTATATCAGCGAGAGAGGCCTGGGCTCGCTGGAGCTGGGCGCCGGCAGCACCATTACGGTAGTCGACGACGTCAGCAGCTCTGTTGTCGACTACTGCGAAGCCAACGGCCTGACCGTCGGCGAAGTCGAAGCCGTCGCCTGGAAATAAGCCGAGGGCTGATCCGCCGCATCGGATAACCCCTGACAGTACGAATCCCGGTGTGCCTGACACACCGGGATCTTTTTTAACCTGTTATGCTTTTTCTCACTGCGTAAAGCGCTCAAATCCGTCCCGCACGTCATCGATATTCCAGGAGATCAGGCAGTCAAAGCATTCTGTTTCAAGCAGGAAGCGGACAAACCGCGCCCCCAGATAGTATCCTGTATCGCCGCGGCCTTCAAAACTGGCCCAGTCGCCGAAGTAGCGCTGGTTTTCCTGCTTCATGGTCTCCAGGTCGCTGCGGAAGGATTCCCGGATCTGCCCGGCGTGCCGGTCGCACCAATCTTTCCATCCGTTCGTATCCTGGTGAAAATAATCCGGATCTCCGACGATTTCCTGCTCAAACACCATGGCAATCCCTTCCGTGAAGAGCTGCCAGAGAAATATGTCGCGCGTCAGACCGGTTTCCCTGTGAAGCACGCCGTACTGATCCTGGTAAACATGGCCCAGCTCATGGATGATCAGGCCGGTCATGGCGTCGGTATCCTGCCAGTTGAGCTCCATGATCTTTTCGATCCCGAGAAGAACCACGGTTTTCCCGCTCAGCGTTGTCACCCAGCCCGCACCGTTGCACAGGCCCAGATACAGGATCACGTCACAGTCCACATTCCTTCCGAACCGTTCCGAAATCTTCCGGTCCAGGTTTTCCATCACGCCCCGGAAAGACCTGACGGCTGTTTCACGCTGTTCCGGGCTGCGCTGAACAGCGTTCAGTACCGGCAGGAAATCCTTTTTCCACGTAAAACCCGCTTCCATGCATTCCCGCATATCGTCCAGGCAGAGTTCCTTTGCGCCGGGAACATTCCTGTCGATATAAGCTTCCCACTTGGCCAGGTCAAAATGATCCCCGTCGAACGCGGAGGTCCATTCCCCGGATGTGTCGATAATGTTCAAACGTTCACCCCATTGATTCAGAACTGCCGTCTCCCTTACCTGATCCGGCTGATCTTCTCTTCCCGCAGGTCGTGTGCTTCTTTTGTATCCGTCGCATAGCCCAGCGCCAGTGCGATCACAAAATCATATCCTTCCGGGCAGCCCAGCCGTGCCCTCAGTTCGTCTGCCTTTTCTCCCATAAACGCCGGCTTGGGCAGGCCGAGGATCACGCTGCCGACGCCCAGTCCTTCCGCGGCCAAAGCCATATTCTCCACCGCGATTCCGCAGTCCACCTGCGTCCAGCCGAATTCCTTTTCACCGAAAAGGAAGATCACCGTCGGCGCGTGATAAAATATCTGGAAATCCGGATCGGCGAAGCGCGGGCTGCCGCCTTTTCCCATCACCGCGGCCGCTTCATCATGGACAGCCTGGATCAGTTCCGGGTTCTGTACCACGGAATAATGCCACGGCTGATGATTCCGGGCACTCGGCGCTTCCAGTCCCGCCCGTAGGATTTGGGAAAGCACGTCTTCCGGAAGCTGGTCCGCCTGATAGGCCCGATGGGATCGGCGGTCTGAAATTGCCTGTAATACGTCCATTGTTTTACCTCCTGTGATTCATTTTGTCTGTATCTTTTGTATTATTATACAGGGAATCTGTCGGAAAGAAAAGCAAGCGCGGATCTTCCCTTCCTGCATTTTCCCTGTGAGACTCTGCCGACAGAGATTTGTCCTGCCGTGACGAAATAAATAATAAACAGACAATAACCTTCAGTCATCTTTCCGAAAACGTTCAGCCAATGTTACAGGAAGGAAAACGCCATGAAAAAAAGACTTGCCGCCGCTTTTCTGTTTCTCTGCCTGTTTGTTTGTTCCGTTCAGGTCTTCGCTTCCGCGGAAGCGCTGGAACAGGATCTGTATGAAGACTGGATATGGGAGCCCATTGTCGAAAAGGACGATGCCCTTTCGACCGGCCTGGTAACCGAATGGGCCTGCCTTACTTTCGGTTCATATCCCCAGACGGAGATCGTCTCCGCGCCTTTCACGTCGGTGGATAGTTACGCCCTGCAGGAAGGAGATTATCTGGAAGATCCCGTTTTGTTTGAGAAACTGTCCGGCGCCGACTGGAATGACGATGAAACTGAGATCGACGGGATCCGTTACCTTCGCCTGAACCGTGAAAACGCCGTAAACAGTGCATCGGACCGGGCAGGGTGTTATCGCTGGGAAGAAGGCATCGAGTGGCATTATTTCCGTTTCGATCCCATCCGGTGGCGTATCATCGCCCTGGACAGCGGAAACGCCTGCCTGATGGCGGACCGACTGCTGGACTGCCGGCCTTTCAACGAAAAAGAAGGGCCGGTCAGCTGGGAAAACTCTACAGTCAGAAGCTGGCTGAACAGCTATCTGGCGGAAGAAAACGAGGCCGGAATCGATTATCGCGGAAAAGGCTTTCTGGATACAGCTTTTACCACTGAGCAGCGGAACGCTGTGCTGAAATCCGTGGTGGATAACCGGTCGAACGAAGCATATGGCACGGAATGCGGAAAAGATACCGAAGACTTTGTTTTCCTGCTTTCCAATGACGAAGTGTTCGGTTCATCTGCTGCCCGGAACGGGTTCTATGCCGGCAGCGGATATGATGATCCGGCCAAGCGCTTTCGTTCCACCCTGTATGCCAAATGCAGGGGCTCCTGGTGGTCCTCCGTGAACGGATATATGGGGAACAGTTTCTGGTTCATGCGGACAAACGGCTATAACCGGGAAAGCGTAACCTACATCTGCGACTTTGGCTATATTTACGAGCGGGGAACCATTGCCACCTGTGACGACGCGGGCGTTCTCCCCGCTTTGTGGATCGATCTGGACAAGGCGCAGATTGAACCGGCGGGAACAGTCTCCTCAAAGGATATCCCGGAAGGCGCCACCCGGGCGGAAGCAGATGACGATCCCCGGAAAAGGGAGCAGATCGTGAACCCGGTTGTCCGGCCGGACCCGGAAGTATCGGACGGCAAGGAAGTCACCTATGCCCTGATTCGCTTCGGAACCTATCCGCAGTCGGAGATCACGTCTGAGTCCGATAGTGAACTCTACAGGAATCTTGAAAACGCCGAATGGGACAGAGATGAATGTGAGCTGGGCGGCCGGCGTTTTCTCCGTGTTTCTGAATCCGGGGATAACATCCGTTACTTTGCCTGTGAACCGCTTCTGTGGCGCGTGCTGGAAGTCCGTGACGGGACGGCCTTCCTGCTCTCGCATACCGCTGTGGAATGTGAACCGTTCCAGTCGGATCTCCGGGATGTCAGCTGGGAAAACTGTACGCTTCGCAGCTGGCTGAACGGATACGGAGCGGATGCGAATGCTTCCGCAAAAGACTTCTCCGGAAATGAAAAGAGCTTCCTGAGCATAGCGTTTTCCGCCGAAGAGCAGGAAGCGATTCTGAAAACAGCCGTACGAAACGAAAAAAATTACTATTTTGGCATCGATTCAGGAGCGGGAACCGAAGACCGGATCTTCCTTCCGGCGGAATCGGAGCTGTTTATCCATGACAGTTCGGAAATACACGGTTTCAGCCGGCGCGACGATGTCCCGGACCGTGCCAGGCAGTTTAAGCCCACAGACTACGCATTATGGAAGGGTGTCTGGAAAGAAAAGAAAGAAAGAGGAAACGTCTTCTGGCTCACCCGCACCACCGGTTATACCCATGAAAATGTAGTTTTTGTGGACGAATCCGGGTATATGTATAACCGCGGGATCCTTGTCACCTGCGATGACGCTGCTGTCATTCCGGCGCTGGTCCTTGATCTGGATTCAGCTGTATATGAGTTCGCGGGGGTATTTACGGTTGGGGAAGTGAAATAATCAATCGAACCCAAGGTCCGCATGCTCGATCCGCGGTTCCTCACTGTAAAACTCGCTTCCTGTCCGTAGAGAAAACCGCCGATGAGCTTTCTGCCACTGTCAGTCATCGTCATCGGCGGCTTTCTCCTCATGATGTGAAAAATTATTGAACGTTTGAACGAACCACAACGTATTTAATGATGAATGAATGCGGTTCGTTTCATGTATTACTTATTCCTTAACTTCAGGGTCTCCCACAGGGCTCAGATAATAAACCGTGTCCGGAATACCTTCGCAGGTTGCCATGATCCCTGTTCCTGTTTTTTCGATGAAAAGGTTACCTTCAGCGGAATAAACAAGATCCTTCGCGGGTATAATCAGCTTACCGTCCTTAAAATCTGACATCTGGCTTCCTTCATATACGCTGGAACCCGAAACGGTGATCTGAGCAAATTCAATTGTAATCTTTAGGATTTCTTCGCCGTTTTCAAAGGGGATCAGCATGTTCCCTTTCGTCTGCAGCGTGAGCGCATAGGTCCCGAAATATTCATCCTCGTCCGCTACATCCGCCTTTTCGGGGATTTCAACCGGTTTCGGCTGTTCCCGGAAAAAGAAACAATCATATTTATTTCCCTCAGCACCGATAGCGACATATGCTTTCAGGGAACCATCTTCCTGCATATAAAAAGATGTGGAACTGTCGCCGATCACTACTTCCGCTCCGCTGTCCGTAAGTTCCCAGGTTGTCTGCTGTTCCTCGCCGCCTAATACCAGTACGGCTGTTTTATCCCGGTTCAGCTCAACTTTGTATTCTTCGATGATGCTGGCCTGATGGCTATCGTAATCAAAATAGCCCAGATACCACGTGCCCAGCATGTCCGCGGGGGAAACCGCTGTCGCGGAAACCAGTACACTCACCAGCAATGCCAAAACCAGTACGAAAGCGAATTTTCTCATGATTGTTCCCTCTTTTCTGTTTTGTTTTTTATCCATCCAATGATGAACGTAATATATCAGAAAGGCCTGTTATTGTCAACTGAAACGCAGGGGAACAACCACATGTGTTCAGTAGGTTTCAGCTTCGCTGCCGCTTATCTTTGCTTATTGGACCTTCTCCCGCCTTCATCTGCCGCTGGCGACGGCGGGGTCCGGTCCCCTCCGGGTCATAAGTTCCGGTCAACTGTCCCAGAGCCAAATGAAAACGGACCCTTGAAGGGTCCGTTTCTGTTGGTGGGATTAGTAGGACTCGAACCTATGACCCCCACGATGTCAATAATTGTCGGACAAGCGGTCGGACAACCCAACAAAAAACCGCAAAAAATGATTAAAAATCAATGCCTGCAGCTTCTCGATACATACTTGTACCCCAATCAAAAAAGACAGGGGTCTTTCTCCCACCGGCCAATGTACGACCGGTGGTTTTTTATTCGTTACATCAAGTCCTCTAACATTATTTTTCCATTGCACAATCTCACACATAAGAATAGTGAGGCAATCGACCATTGGTTTACCCGGGAAAATTATATTTTCTTTTTCCATTCCCGCCGGATCCCGATGTCCTCGTTCTCCTGCACACCCAGCGTAACCGCCATGTTCCCCAGCTTCTGCCGGAGCCCGTCCACCGCGGCTTCCATTTTGTCCTGCTTCTCCCGTGCCTTTCCGGTATCCTTCTTTTCCCCCAGCATGTCAAACAGATCCGTCTGTTCCGCCGCTTCCTCCGCCGGCACCAGCTTGGTGACCCCCACCGTCAGCGCACGGATCGGCATCCCGGCCCGCCAGTTTTCCCGGATCAGTTTCATCGCCACATCCCGGATCTCATGCTCCAGCCAGGTATAGTGATCCAGCGAAACCTGCCGGGAGATCATCGCCAGCTCCGGTGTTTTGATCTGCACACTCACTACAGACCCCTTCAGCCCCTGCCGCCGCAGGCTCATGGCGATCCGGTCCGCCTGCACGGCCACACCGGTCAGGAATTCCTCCTCCGTAAACAGATCCCGCCGGAAGGTCATCCCGTGGGAAACAGACTTCACTTCCGGCTTGTCTCCCCACTTCCGTACCGGTTCCTCATCCAGCCCGTTGGCATAGGCCCAGAGCGTTTCTCCGCCCTTGCCCAACAGGGAAACCACCCGCTCTTTCGACTGCAGCGCCAGGTCCCCGACGGTATAAATGTTCTTTGAATTCAGCAGTTTTACCGACGCCTTCCCAGCGAACATCAGGTCCGAAACGGGCAAAGGCCACAGGATCTCCTTATAATCCTCCCCCAGGATCACCGTCGTCGCGTCCGGCTTTTTATAATCTGAACCCATCTTCGCGAAGACCTTGTTGTTCGCGACCCCCACCGAGATCGTGATCCCGATTTCCTGCTTCACCCGCTCCCGGATCGTATCTGCCAGCTCCCGGGCAGACAGATGATAATATTCCAGCGTCCCCGACAGATCCAGGTAGGATTCGTCGATGGACGCCGGCTCCACATAATCCGAATAATCCCGGTAGATCAGGTTGACCTGATCGGATATTTCTTTATAGTAATGATGCCTGGGCGGTACAAACACGATGCCCGGGCATTTCTTTTTCGCCTGCCAGACCGTGTCCGTGGTCTTCACCCCGTACTTCTTGGCCAGCTCGTTCTTGGCCACCACAACCCCGACCCGCTCCTCCGGATCCCCGGCCACCGCCATGGGCACATCCCGGAGTTCAGGTTTCTCCAGAATCTCGCAGGAGGCAAAGAAATTATTGCAGTCGCAGTGAAAGATCAGCCGCTCTGCCATATTCCCGCCTCCTCTGACAAATGATCCAATCCCCGCTATTGATTCCCGGTTCCCAGCCACAGCCGGACCTCATCCAGCCTTTTATCTGCTTCCAGCCTGCCGATCTGTATTGTTGTCATACTATAGCACCTATAAAATGATATTTCACAACACCACAACCGGAATCCCGTGTTTCATCCTGCCGTAATCCGGATCCCGGGTGATTCCCTTTTCCTGCTCAGCCAGTTTCCGGGACGCCGCGTCCAGCGGACCAAAATGTTCCCCCGGTATAAACTCCCGGATAAAGCCTTTCCGTTTCATGGACGCCAGCTCCTGCCGGACGCCGGAACAGATCTTCCCGCCCCGTCCGGTGCTGCCGTAGCCATGGATCAGCTTAACCACCTTCACCCGGCTGACCCGCAATTCCTGGAGGCCGATGTTCATCCTGTCCAGGGCTTCCTCCACCAGTGGCATGCCCTCTTCCAGATTCAGCCGCCCCACCGGGCCGCTCTTCCTTGGGGACAGGCGGATAGTGTCGTCCTTGTTCATCGTTCCATCAAACCGTTCCAGATATTCCAGGAACTCCCGGGTTTCCTCTTCCGGCGAAACATCCGGAATACGGGGAGGAACAAAAACAGGCGCCGGCTTCTCCGGAGCAGCAGACGGCAGACCGGCAGAGACTGTTTCTTTCCCGACCGCGCCTTTTCTCCTCAGTGCTTCCGCTTCCCGCCGCTGTCTGGCATTCACCTTCGCCTTCATTGCAAACCCTTACCTCTCCAATAGGAACGTTGCCGCCTCATCCGCCACATGCACAATCCACGCCAGCGGGAACTGATGATACGCATTCCCCACATCCCGCACCGCGTTCGGATTCCCGTCCGAAAATCCCATATGACAGTTGATGGCCGCTGCTTCTTCCGTGGTCAGCTTCATGAACTGCTGGATCAGGAACACGGACTTCCCGCCGTGTCCCCCGAAATGGAACTTTTCATCAATCACGTAATACGGAACTTCTTTCCATTCCCCGTTGATCTTCTGGTTCCGCTTATCCACCCGGTACAGGTTCACCTTGCACAGGTCATGGAACAGACAGGCAATGGCCACCGACTCTTCCGACGGTGCCTTATCCATCAGGAACAAAAGCCGCTTCGCATACTGATACATATCAATACTGTGCTGGCACAGCCCGCCGGCATACGCCCCGTGGTAATGCATACTCGCCGGCGCGGTAAAGAAGTCCGCCTTCTCCAGCCACCCCAGCAGATCCTCCACGCCTTCCCGCTGAATACAGGACCGGCAAATGGTCAGAAACTCCTGTTTCTGTGATTCAATGTTCAGTTCCATATCCTTTACTCCTCCCGGCCC
>CAZUXV010000062.1:0-15360 GCA_964624445.1 uncultured Oscillospiraceae bacterium
ATCGGATCGGTTGACACGCTGTCGGACGAAGTAACGATCACTGTAAAGAACGTGACCGGAGGAACCGCCTATGTTGTGCGGCTGCACGATGACGGGAACGGACCGGTAGCGGAAGCGCTGACGGAGCCCTCCGACGCGGGTGTATTCGTGTTCGAATCCGACCTGTTCAGCAAATATGTGCTGGTGAAGACGGAAGACCAGATTGACCCGAGCACACTGCTGACGCTGAAACTGCCGGACAGCCTGACGAGGATTGAAGAATATGCCTTCGCGGGCGGAAAGTTCCAGGCGGTGATTATTCCGGACGGATGCACGTATATCGGAGATTATGCATTCCAGGGATGTGATCAGCTGGTGTATATCAGCTATCCGGCAAGCTACGAGAGCGGCGAAATTGAGATTGCACCGCACGCATTTGACGGATGCGGGGAGATCAAGCCGGTAGTCAGGCAGGGCAGCGTAGGAAGGTAAGCACGTTTCCTACTTGTTCGAACAAAAGAATTCAGTTATAATTACTTGGTTAATGACCAGCGGCAAAAGCGGGACAAACAGACAAGGCACCAATGTCCCCAAAACGAACGGCGAGGTATGACATGGCTACGACGGATGTGAAAAAGACAAACACTCAGAGTACTGCGGGCGAGAACAAGGCAACGGTCGGCAGCACGACAAGGGCCGGATCGAACAACAATGTGGTTGAGATCGACCTGGTTGCGCTGTTTTACCGGTTTCTGGAGAAGGCGCACTGGATTGTGCTGACAGCGCTGCTGGGCGCCGCGATCGCTTTCGGGATTGTAAACTACCTGGTGACGCCGATTTACCAGGCAACGGCGAAGATCTATATCGTCGGCAGCGACACGACGATCAGCCTGACGGACCTGCAGATCGGTTCAAACCTGGCGGCGGACTATAAGGAAGTGTTCAAGAACTGGCATGTTCACGAACTGGTGGACAAGCGGCTGAACCTGAACTACAGCTACAGCAAGCTGAGCAAGATGGTCTCCGTTACGAACCCCAGCAGCACGCACGTGCTGTATGTGAGCGTGAACAGCCCGGATCCGGAGGAAGCCAAGCTGATGGCGGATACCTACGCGCAGGTCGCGCGGGAATTCATCGCGGCGAAGATGGACATGCGCGAGCCGAACGTGTTCGAAGAAGCACGGAAGCCTACGGCACCCGTGACACCGCAGAAGACGCGGGATATTATCATCGGCTTCCTGCTGGGCGCGCTGCTGGCGATGGCAATCGTGACGATCAAATTTATCAGCGACGACCGGATCTGTACGAGCGAGGACATTGCGAAGGTCGGCAAGCTGCCGACGCTGGGCATGATCCCGCTGCAGGACATGGAGCACAACGCTGAAAAAGAACACAACAACGAAGCCGCGAAAAAGGGCAGGAAGGAGTGACAGAAGGATGCAGAGAGCGACAATCAAAGGCGAGCTGACGCTGGACTACGCCGGAAACGAAGCGATGAACACGATCTGCTCCAACCTGACTTTTGCGGGAAAGAATATCAAGAAAGTCGTTATTACCAGCTGTGAACCGAACGACGGGAAAAGCTTTGTGGCGATTCAGACGGCGCTGAACATGGCCCGCCGCGGGAAGCGGGTGGTGCTGATGGACGCAGACCTGCGGCTTTCCGTGATGAACGCTCACTATGACATTGAACTGACGGGGCAGAAATACGGACTGGCGCACCTGCTGAGCGGACAATGCCAGATTGACGATGTCGTATACGAAACGAACCAGCAGAACGTGTATTATATCCCGATCGGGACAGACGTGCAGACGCCGCTGAGCCTGATTGCCACACCGGACTTTGACCACCTGGTGAAGACGCTGGGAGAAACATTCGATTTTGTGATTATTGACGCGCCGCCGGTCGGCCTGGTAATCGACGCGGCGGAAATTGCCAAGAGCTGCGACGGAATCGTGCTGGTGCTGGAATACAACAAGACCCACCGGCGGGCCCTTCAGGACGCGAAAGACCAGATGGAGCGAACCGGCGTGCCGATTCTGGGATGCGTGATGAACAAGGTAACGATGGACCGGCTGAGCACGAAGAAGTATTACAGCTACGGCGGGAAGTACGGATACGGGCGGTACGGAAAATACGGACGGTATGGGAAATACGGCCGGTACGGGCGATATGAGGCCGGGTATTACCGGAGGGAAGAGGAAAAAGGGAAAAAAGGAACAGACAAATAAATGAAAAAAAAGACAATTATCAAGGCTGCGATCATCGTGCTCGCGGCCATCGTGCTGCTGACTGCCGGAATCCTGATTCTGAGACGTATGGAAGAGGATGAATACGCAGAAAGCCGGGAGACGATGACTGAGGGATTCGGCCAGCTGAAGACGGTGGAGTGGCACGGGCGGACCTACCGGGAGAAACCGGCAGTGACCACGCTGCTGATTGCCGGCACGGACCGGAGCGGCGACGAGGACGCGACAGGGGTTAAACAATACCGGAGCGGATCACCGGCGGACTTCCTGATGCTGGTAGCGATCGATCACACGGGAAAACAGGTCCACCAGCTGCAGATTGACCGTGACACGATGACGGATGTGATGATTCTGGGCGTGTTCGGCAATGAAGTGGGAACAAAGGTGCTGCAGATCTGCCTGAGCCACAACTATGGAGGCACTCCGGAGGACAATGCAAAATACACGGTGCGGGCGGTACAGAACCTGATGGACGGACTGGAGATCGACGGGTATTATATGATCGACTATTCTGCGGTTCCCGCGCTGAACGACGCATTGGGCGGCGTGACGGTGCACATGGACTTCGACATGACGAGCGTGAACCCGGCGTGGACCGAAGGGGCGACGGTGACCCTGCACGGGAAGGACGCGGAGCATTTTGTCCGGTCCAGAATGACCGTCGGGCAAGGCACCAACAGGGAACGCATGGTCCGCCAGGCAGAGTTCATGCGACAAGCAATCAAGAAAATGCGGCAGAAGGTGGGCGAAGACCTGGAATTCGGTGAAGGGCTGCTGAAGAGCCTGGAGGAAATCAGCACGACTAACATGACATCCAAGCGGCTGGCGGAGGAACTGGTCCAGATGAAAGATTATGAAATCCTGGAAGTGGATCATCCGGCGGGCGAATACCAGATCGGCGAAGACGGATATGTGGAATTCCATATGGAAGAAGGCGCAGCGGTGGAATGGGTGCTGGAACACCTTTACACGCTGCAGCCGTAAGCAAAACGGAAATGACATGAAAACCGAACAACAATAAATAATAAAAACACAGAAAACGGTTGACAGAAAACATTTTAAGAGGTATAATCTGTAAGAATTTAGTATATATCAGTTGCTAAATCAATCAGGAGGCGAATGAATTATGAAAAAGATCCTTTCCCTGGTACTGGCCCTGGCTATGATCCTGACCGCTGTGTGTGCGCTGGCTGAAGCGAAACCCTCAAAGCAGGATGATAAGCCCTCCGGCTCTGTCTGGCCGACAGAAGAAGAACTGAAGGCGATCAAAGCCCATAACTTCGGACAGAACTCCGGTTCCAGTGATACCACCGATACCACTGAAGAAGCAGAACCGGAAATCGGCATCAAGTTCCTTGACAGCATCCCCGATGCTGCTGCTTCTGCTGTCGACGCGATCAAGGCCGCTGTAGAAAAGAAAGACTTTACCGGCGCCTTCGGAGACGTTACTGTTGACGGTATCACCAACGTGAACGAAATCGTGGCTGCCCAGTTTGAAGGCGATTGCGCGGGTGTTACGAAGGATAAGATCCTGAACATCAAGTTCGCCACTCCCTATGAAGCGGGCACAGAGGTGAAGGTTCTGATCGGCATCATCGGTGAAGACGGTGTTGCCTGGGAACAGCCCTTCAAAGGCATCGTCAAGGATAACACCAGTATCGATGTGACGGTTCCCGCCGCGCTGTTCAACAAAGTTCTGAACAATCCTTTCCTGGTTGTTGTTTGCAACTAATCACATAAACAAAAAACAGTCAATGATGTGAAACCACTATATTCCCCCGGATCACCCTGATCCGGGGGAATATATTATGAAAGAACGAGAAACGGAGCAGGCAGATTTTGTTTACGGATATACACAGCCACGTGATCTGGGGCGTAGACGACGGCGCGGAGACACGGGAAGAAACGCAGAAAATGCTGCAGAACGCGGTTGCGGACGGGATTGGAGCCATTATCTGCACGCCGCATGTAACGCCGGGAGTGTATGAATTTCCGGAAGATGTTTTCCTCCGGCATTTTGCAGAAGCAGAGCGGTATATCCGTGAGGAAGGACTGGCGCTGAAACTGTATTCAGGTGCAGAGATTCTCTATACAGACCTGACGCCGAGGCTGCTGCGGGAGGGCCGGGTTCCAGCCATGAACGGGACGAAGTACGCGATGATCGAGTTCAGCCCGACGGACACGAAAGAGCATATCTATGACGCGCTGCAGAAAGTTGCGGGGAGCGGGTTTATCCCGATTATTGCCCATATGGAACGATATCCTGCGATCGGGAAGATCAGCCAGGTGAAAGAAATGAAGAGCCGGTTCCGGGCAATGGTGCAGATTAACGCGCGGACCCTGACAAGAAAACAGCCGCTGCTGCGGAGAGGATTCTTTGACGGAATCTTCAAAGAAGGACTGATAGATTTTATCGCGACGGACACACACGCGATGGAAGGCCGCGGAACGTGCATGACGGAAGGAATCAAGGCAGCGCGGGAAAAGTACGGTGACAGAGTTGCAGACGCGATATTGAAGAATGCAGCAATGCTGATTGAAGAGAAGCGTTGAGTGAAAAAGAGGGGACGGTTCCTTGTTTCACTGACGCGAAACGGAGGAACCGTCCCCCCTGTTTCCCTCCCCTGTTTCCTTTATGATGATTTGATGGAGATAAGATATGAAAAGACTGATCGGGTTGATTCTGGTTTTGGGAACGCTGGTTCTGGCCGGACAGGCCGGGGCGGAGCTGAGCACAAACCTGAAAACGGTTGTGGTGTATGACTGGAAGGTGCGGAACAAGCCTGCCACGGAGACGTATGTCGACGATGATGGAAATCCGGTCATTGCCAGCGACAAGGGATACGCTACGATCCGCTATACATATGAGGGAAAAAACCACCGGATCGCCACGATTGAACTGCTGGACACGGAAGGAAACCTGATCAACGGTACAGACGGATACGCCCGGATGGAACGGAAGTACAGCATCGGCGGGCGGACAGTGAGGGATCAGCGGTATTTTGATGCGGACGGGAACCCGGTAAACGGTCCGGAAGGATACGCGAAGCATGAAGAAAAGACCGCCGCGGGGAGATACAAGGAAGTATGGGAATATGACGCGGACGGGAACCCGGTGAACAACCACCAGATTATCCTGTATGATGCCGGAACGAGGATCAAGAGCGACAGCTGGTATGACGTGAATAACGAACCGGTGATCGGACCGAACGGGTACGCCCGGATGGAAATTGAATATGTAGGGAAGACCCAAAGCCAGGTGTCCTACTATGACGAGCTTGGCAACCTGTTATTCTACAAAAAAGCCGGATATGCCCGGATGGAACGTGAGTTTGACGGGACAAGGGTTACGGCGGTTCGCTATTACGGAGCGGACGGAGAGATGACTGCCGGACCGGACGGGTATGCCTGCGCGAAATACAGCTATTTTGCCAACCAGCGGAAGCGGACCATGTATTATACCGCGGAAGGAAATCTGTATTACACCCAAAAAGGGATCTGCGGAATAGAGACGCTGACGAGCAACGCACTGAAGGAAGAATATTATTTTACCGGCGAAAACGTAAGGGGCAGGAGCACGGACGGATACAGCGGCGTCAGGAGAAGATATTCGGGATACGGACAGATTATCACGGTGCAGTATCTGGACGAAAACGACCAGCCGATGACGGTGGAAAAGCTCGGATATGCCCAGCTCAGAAACAACTATATATTCAAAAACAAGCTGACGGACACCGAGTATATGGGTCCGGACGGGCAGCCGATGCTGAACCCGGACGGCTATGCCTATATGGTGAATGAATATCAAGACAAAAAACTGGTAAGTACCAGTTACTACGGTACGGACAAGAAAACGCCGATCAACATCAAAGCCGGATACGCGAAGATGACCTATGAGCGGGACGAGGCAGGGAACATCATTAAGACGGACTGGTTTGACGCGGACGGAAACCCCTGCGCAGGAGAAGCCGGCGCGGAAGAAGTAAGGGCAGAATGGGAAGGGAAGAACAAGATATCCGAGAGTTACTGGAATGCAAACGATTTTCCGGTGATCGGAAAGGACGGATATTACGAGGTCCGGACGGAATATAACGGCAGCGGCAAGGTTATCAGGCAGAGTTACTATGACCTGAGGCTGGAACTGGTGGATCTGCAGGACGGGTATGCCGTAGTCGAAACCGAATATAACAGCCAGGGCGATAAGATGAGCACCCGGTACTACAACAAGGCCGGGCAGCTTATACTGACCCCGGGCAAAGAATATGCCTATGTAAAGACGGCACTGATGCGGGATCTGAGCGCATTGGAAGCGGACGAAGCAGACGAAGCATACGACGAAACAGACGAAGAAGGCGAAGTACAAAGCGGAGACGAAGACGACGACACGGAGGGAACAGAACCGGAAGAAGAACAGCCGGAGATGATGGCTGCGGAGGCTGAAGACGCCGACGAGGGAGAAGGCGGCGAAGACGAAGCAGGCACCGAGACGCTCCAGATCAACGCGAAGAGCACCATTACAGAATACTATGGCACGGACGACAGGCTGATGAACATCGCGGCCGGATATGCCCGGGTTGAAAAGATGACCAACGCCGCCGGAATGGTGACAAGGGAAAGCTATTATGACGCGGAGGGGAAAGCGGTTAACCTCGCAGCCGGATATGCGGTGATTGAACGGGAATATGACGAGCGGAACGCACTGACGAAGGAAGCGTATTATGACGCAGACGGCGCGAAAGCGACGCTGATCGAAGGATATCATTGTTACACGAGAGAGAACGACTACCAGGGCCTGGCACTGGTGACGGCGTACTATGACGCAGACGGGCGGCCTGCGGTCAACAGCAAAACGAAATATCACCGGGTTGAGAAGACATACCGGGACGAGAAGCATATCACGAGCGAAGCGTGGTTCGGCCCGGACGGGACGCCTGTTGCCACCGGCGACTCCTATGTGAGAATTGAACGGATTTTTGACGGCCGGGGCAATGCCACGGACGTGAAGACCTACGACGCGAAAGGACGCCTGACGGAGCGGAAGGAAGGATACGACGAAATCCAGACACTGTATGACGGCAACGGCCGGGCGATTCAGACCGGATACTATACGAACGGAAAGCTGAAAAACAACATCTACGGCGTGGCGGTGGTCCAGCGAGAATATGACGGGCAGGGGAACATGACCGCGGAATGGTACCTGAACGCGGAAGGCGAAGCCACAACGCATACAAAGAACGGCTATCACCGAAATGAAAAAACATACCTGGACGCTAAGCATGTGACCAGCGAAGCATGGTTTGACCCCTGGGGCAAGCCGGTGACGAACGGGGACAGCTACGTCAAAATCAAACGGAAATTCGACAAAAACGGCAATACGATTCAGGAAATCACCTATGACCGGTTTGGCAAGCGGATCGCACGAAAGGACGGATATGACCAGATCCGGCGGACGTTTGACGAAGAGAATCACGCGACGCGGATTGAATACCTGCTGAACGAAAAACCGGTGCTGACCGAGAGCGGGGGACTGGCCATCATTGAACGGACATACGGCGCGGACGGTTTCGTCGCCACGGAAGCATATTACGGCGTGAACGGCGAGCCGGTGGCCCACGCGAAGAACAAATACCACCGGATCGACCGGACATACAAGGACGAAAAGCATATTACGAGCGAAGCGTGGTTCGACACAGACGGGAACCCGATGACGACCGGGGATACCTATGTGAAAATCGTACGGGTATTTGACCTGCGCGGGAATACGGTGCGGGAAGTGACACTGGACGCAGCGGGGAAACCGACGGCCCGGAAAGACGGATATGACGAAATCCGGCGGACGTTTGACGGGCAGAACCACGCGACGCGGATTGAATACCTGGCGGGCGGGACGCCGGTGGTGACCGTGAGCGGCGGAATGGCTGTGATCGAACGGACATACGGCCGGGACGGATTCATCGCCAGGGAGAGTTATTACGGCACGGAAGGCGAGCCGGTGAGCCACGCGAAGAACAAATATCACCGGATCGACCGGACATACCGGGACGAAAAGCATGTCACGAGCGAAGCGTGGTTTGACACAGACGGGAACCCGATGACGACCGGGGATACGTATGTGAAGATTACGCGGGAATTTGACGAGCGCGGAAACACAGTACGGGAAGTGACCTACGGCGAAGACGGGACCCCGATCATCCGGAAGGACGGATACGACGAGATCCGGCGGACGTTTGACGAACAGAACCATGCGACGCGGATTGAATACCTGGCAGGCGGCGCACCGGCACTGGCTGTGAGCACCGGACTGGCTGTCATTGAACGGGAATACGGCGAGGACGGATTCATCGCCGTTGAGGCATACTACGGTGTGAACGGGGAACCGGTGGGCCACGCGAAGAATCAATATCACCGGATTGACCGGACATACCGGGACGAAAAGCATGTCACGAGCGAGGCGTGGTTCGACACAGACGGGAACCCGATGACGACGGGGGATACGTATGTGAAGATCGGACGGGCATTTGACGAGCGCGGAAATACTGTGCGCGAGGTAACCTATGACGCGAACGGGAAACCGATTGCCCGGAAGGACGGATACGACGAGATCCGGCGGACGTTTGACGAGCAGAACCACGCGACGCGGATTGAATACCTGCTGGGAGGCGCACCGGCGCTGGCTGCAAGCGCAGGACTGAGCGAAATTGAGCGGATATACGGCGAGGACGGATTCATCGCCAGCGAAAGCTATTACGGCGTGAACGGAGAACCGGTGGCGCACGCGAAGAACAAATATCACCGGATCGACCGGACATACCGGGACGAGAAGCACGTTACGAGCGAGGCATGGTTTGACACGGACGGGAACCCGATGACGACGGGGGACACATACGTGAAGATCGTGCGGGAATTTGACGAGCGCGGGAATACAGTGCGCGAAGCCACCTATGACGCGGACGGGAACCCGATTGCCCGGAAGGACGGATATGACGAGATCCGGCGGACATTTGACGCGCAGAACCACGCGACGCGGATTGAATACCTGCTGGGCGGCGTGCCGGCGCTGACTGAGGGCGGCGGACTGGCCGTGATCGAGCGGACATACGGCGAAGACGGATTGATCGCCACGGAAGCCTATTACGGTGTGGACGGAGAGCCGGTTGCGCACAAGAAGAACCAGTATCACCGGATTGACCGGACATACCGGGACGAGAACCACATCACGAGCGAGGCATGGTTTGACACGGACGGGTATCCGATGACGACGGGGGACACGTACGTAAAGATCGAACGGGCATTTGACGAGCGCGGGAACACGGTGCGCGAGGTGACCTACGGCGCAGACGGGAAACCGATTGCCCGGGAGGACGGATATGACGAGATCCGGCGGACGTTTGACGAACAGAACCACGGGATCCGGTATGAATATCTGCTGGGCGGCGCGCCGACGCTGACTGCCGGCGGCGGACTGGCAGTGATGGAACGGACCTACGGCGCGGACGGGCTTGTGGCCAGCGAAAGCTATTACGGCGTGAACGGGGAACCGGTGGCGCACGCGAAGAATAAGTATCACCGGATTGACCGGACCTGGCAAGACAGCAAGCACGCGACCAGTGAAGCCTGGTTTGACACGAACGATATGCCGATGACGCTGGGCGACACGTATGTGAAGATCGAAAGAGCATTTGACGCCCAGGGGAACACAGCGGAGGAACGCTATTACGGCCCGGACGGGCAGATGATCAACTGTGAAGACGGATACGCCGGCATCCGGAAGGAATACAACGGCAAAAAGCAAGTTATCTATGAAGCATGGTACGACACAGACGGCCAGCCGAGCACAAGGAGCGACAGATACTACGCGCGGCAGATAGAATATGACGAAGCCGGGAACGTGAGCGTAGAAAAATACCTGGACGAGAACAGGGCACCGATAAGCTGTGCGGCCGGATATGAGATGATCTGGAAACGGTATAACGACAAAAAGCAGGTGATCTACGCCAGCTATCTGGACAGGCGCGGAGAGCCGATGGCAGACAAACGGGGTGTTTACCAGACGACATACGACTATGACGATGCGGGCCGCGTGATCCAGGAACAGTATTTTGACGCGGAGGGCCAGCCGACACTCTGTACGGACGGGTATTTCAGGACGGTGAGGACATATGACGAGAACGGGAACCTGACCGGAGAAACCTATTACATGACGGACGGCAGTCCGAAGGAACAGTAAGCGATTTGCCGGAGAAAGGCAGCAAGAAAGCAGAAAAGCCTTTTACAAAAAGACGGATATATGGCAAAATGGAAAAAGAAAAGTACCGGCCGGAGGCATTACGAATGAAACGGATCCTTGCACTGATAACAGCTGTGCTGATGCTGATCGGCTGCACCGCGGCGGAAGCGGCAGCAAGCTATCGGACAGAGATCAACAAAGAACAGAATACAGTCCGGTTTATCTTTACGGACGAAACCGGGAACCCGACAGAAGGGCCAGACGGATGTGAGATCCTGGAACTGGAGTATCAGGGGAAGGTGAAATGGCCGAACAAGATCCGTTACCTGGACGCCGAGGGGAACCGGAAGATGAACCATGACGGATACGCCGTCATCAAATTTGAGTACAACGGCAAAAGGACAGCTGTAACAAAGCTGTCATTCTATGATGCGGAGGGGCAGAAGACAGCAATCGGAGAAGAAGGATACAGCCGGATTACCGTTCGCTATGACGACGAAAAGATGGTAAGCGGCGGAACATATGCCAACGTAAGCGGACGGAAGGTGACGCCGGCAGAAGAAGAGAATACATTGCTGTTTAAGGTGCTGACACCGGAAGGAATGCCCTGCGTGGAAGGCGTGGAAGAGGGAGAAGCGATGGAGCCTGCCAAGACGCGGACAACACCGACGCCGGAACCGACTGCGACACCGGAGCCAACACCGGAACCCACACCAACCCCTGAACCGACGCCGACGCCTACGCCGAAACCGACGGCCACACCGAAACCGACGGCTACGCCGAAACCGGAGAAAACACAGACAGCGGCACCGGGGGAGGGAAAGGCTGTCAACAACGCTGAGACTGACGAACAGGCGAACGGGGACGGACCGACACTGATACCGATGCGGACGCCGACACCAACTCCCAAACTGACCCCGACACCGAGTCCGACGCCGGAAAGCACCCCGACGGAAAGACCGACACCCGTGCCGACGGCCACTCCGGAACCAACAGACACACCGACACCGAGCCCGAGCCCGACACCGAGCCCGACCCCAACGCCGAGTCCGACCCCGAGCCCGACGCCGGAACCTACAGATACACCCACGCCGAGCCCGACGCCGGAACCGACGGACACACCGACACCGGAACCGACAGACACACCGACGCCGGAACCGACAGACACACCGACACCGGTGCCAACAGACACGCCGACGCCCGCACCGACAGATACACCTACACCGGTGCCAACAGATACGCAGACGCCCGCACCGACGGACACACCGACCCCGAATACAACAGATACACCTACACCCGTGCCGACGGATACGCCGACACCCACACCAAGCCCTACGCCGACGCCCAGTCCGACACCGACACCCACGCCGGAGCCGACAGCGACGCCTACGGAAGAACCGACGCCCACACCGGAACCGACAGCGGTTCCGAAGGCGGAACTACGGGTGGAAGACTCCGGAGAGAAGGACGTGATCCGGGAAACCTATTACGACTTCAACGGAGAAAAGGTAACAGGCGAAGAAGGCTTTGTGACGCGCCTTCGGGTTATGAGCGGGAACAAGACCATCGCCGTGACATGGCGGGATGAGAACGACAATCCGGTTCCCTATGGCGACGATACGTATTACCAGGTGACATATACCTATGACAAAGGGAATATCAACCGGGAAAAGTATTATGACCAGTACGGCAATCCGATCCGGTGTAAGGCGGGGTACGCAATCGTATACCGGGAATTTGACGTACTGAACCGGGTGGTATATGAGAAGTTCTATGATACAGACGGGTTTGCAATTATGCTGGAGGACGGAGCGGTGAGCTACAGATACCAGTATGACGACGACGGGAAGATCATCAAGATTACCAAATATGACTACGGTGACCACGAGGTAGAGTAATCGAGGGGGAGCAGCAGAGCTGCTCCCTTTTTATTTGGCCATTTCGCTTTAACGCGCTAAAGCGATTGCCTGTGGACGGTCATTGACAATTCTGCAGGCAATTGGTATCATTTTACAAAACAAAAGTGTGAAAAAACAGAAACGCGCCAACAGGGCGGCGGTTCCAAAAGGAGGAGAAGGATATGAAGCGGATGATTCTGATTGTAATGGCACTGATGATACTGGTGGGGGCGGCTTTTGCAGAAGAAGCAGCCGAATACCGGACGGACGCGACCGAAGAGGAGTTTCTGGGTACGTGGAAACTGAAGTATATGATTGTGGAAGGCTATGAAGTGCCGACGCAGGACCTGGGGCTGGAAGCCACGATCGTGCTGACGAGCGGGGAGATTGAGATTACCGATATAATGGGCATAAAGAAGACATATGAGGCCGTATTTGAAGACGGACATCTTGTGTATGTGGGTGACAAAGGGATGAAGATGTTTGTTTATATCACGCCGGAGGGATTGCTGCATATAGACGAGGAAGCGGAGACGTTCGAGGGTACCATCGAGGACGAGGGATCGCCGATTTCAAAGAGCGGAACGATGGACCTGACAAGCCTGAACAATTCAATCATGTCCCAGTTTTTTGAAAAGGCAGAATAATGAATCCGGCAAGGCCGGAAAAGATGAAAAAGGGTGAACCGCGGAGGTTCACCCTTTTTGATAACGACTTCACATCTGTTTTACATTGGAGAGGATCACGGAGGAGAAGGGCGGGAGATCAAAGGCAAGGAAACCTTCGGATACCTTGCAGAGCTCATCCTGCGCAGTCTCATGCCCGTCTTCGGAGGTCTGGATGCGGCGGAAGAATGTTTCGCCTTCCAGGGCGCCGGCATCCCGGGCAAAGAGACGGAAATCCGTCCATCCGGCGGTGTTGTTGACGGCGATGATGCAGCGCGTGTCATCGTCAAAGCGGGCGTAGGCGATCCGGCCGTATTCCGCCAGCAGCTGCTTCAGGGAACCGTTCTTGAGCACGGGAAGATCCAGGCGCAGGCTGATCAGATCCCGGTGAAGGCTGATCAGGCTCTGGTCTTCATGCCCCCAGGGATAGGTCCGGCGGTCATCCGGATCGGTCCAGCCCACCTGGCCCGCCTCGTCGGCGTAATAGACGGTGGGTGCGCCCGGCCAGGACATCTGGATGGTAACGGCTTCCCGGAAAACGCCTTTGTTGATACCGGCACCGGCAGCGCCGGGGCCGAGGGTCGTGATCCGGCCGATCATCCGGTTGGTACGGGTCAGGAAACGGGAGTGGTCATGATTGGACAGTTCGTTCATGGCGCACATGAGGGAAGGATACTTGAAACGCGCCATCTTGTCCATCATGATGCCGAAGAAGGCCGCACCGTTCTGATACAGATCGTCCCGGTAGGAATCGGAATGCTTTTCCATACCTGTAAGGAACCAGGTCACCGGCTCCATGAAGGCATCGTAATTCATGATGGAATCCCATTCACGCCCGTTCAGCCAGGCGGAGGGATCTCCGTAGTGTTCCGCGACGATCAGCGCGTCCGGGTTGACCGCTTTGACCCGCTGGCGGAAGGTGGCCCAGAAACGGTGGTTGAACTCAGGACTGTGACCCAGGTCCGCCGCTACATCCAGGCGCCAGCCGTCGATGCTGTAGGGCGGGGAAAGCCATTTTTCGGCGATCTTATAGATCTCCTCGCACAGTTCCGGGGAATCCTCATAATTCAGCTTGGGCAGGGTGGAATAGCCCCACCAGCCCTCATACATCGGGCTGCGGCCGTTACTTGAATCATTGAAACGGAAATAGGAACGGTAAGGGCTGTGGATGCTCTGGAAGGCGCCGGGCTGGAAACCCGCCTTGCCCAGATAAATGCCCTCATGATCCATCCATTTGTTAAAGGAGCCGCAGTGATTGAACACGCCGTCCAGGATGATGCGCATCCCGCGGCGATGGAGCTCCTGACAGAGGGAGGCGAAGAGGGCGTCACTCTTTTCCAGGTTTTCCATGCTGGTGACGCGGCGGATATATTTCGGCGCGTAGCCGTTGTGCTTTTCCCAGGCCTGCATCACATGATCCATATCGTCGGTGATGACGCCAAAGTGGGGATCGATATGCTCATAATCCTGACAGTCATATTTATGGCTGGAAGGGGAGACGAAGATCGGGTTGAGATAGAGAACTTCGATTCCCAGATCCTGCAGATAATCCAGCTTATCCAGAATCCCCTGCAGGTCACCGCCGTAGAATGCGCGGATATCGGTATCCGTAGGCGTTGCGTCCCAGTCAGTAATATGCTTGGAATGACCGACGGTGTAATAGTATTCGTTATCCACCACGTCGTTGGACGGATCGCCGTTGCAGAAGCGGTCTGTGAAGATCTGGTACTGAACGGCGCCTTTGGCCCAGTCCGGCACATGGAAGCCGGGGATGAAGCGGAAGGCGTAGGCGGGATTGAAATCGGGCGTATGGTGTTCATCGGCACGGACCCCGCTCTTGTCAAAGGCGATCTTTGTCCCGTCCGGACATTCGATCAGAAAGCGGTAGATAACCTCGCTCTCGCTGCAGATGATGCCGGCTTCATACCAGTCGAAGAATTCGTCGCTCTTTGCCTTGACCATCATGGTTCCGACGGTCAGGGATTCAAAAAGCAGGATGACGCGCTCTGCGCTGTTTTTCGCGACCCGCAGGCGGATCTGGACCGTGTCGCCGCTATTGGGCTCGGAAGGAAAACGGTAATGAGGGGATTCGTCGCTGAAGACGGCGGAGAGAACGGTTTGACTGACTGCCATGGAAGGACCTCCTGACGATTAAATCAACAAGATAATTATAACTGAATCAGGGAGGGGTGACAAGAAAATTGCCTGTTTTTCAACGGTTCATGTTTGATCACACAAAAATGATTGACAGGCATTATCCGTTGTGCTATTATTGTTAAGCTGTCACGGACAGCATGTGGGCTCGTAGCTCAGCTGGATAGAGTGTTTGACTACGAATCAA
>CAZUXV010000063.1:0-15065 GCA_964624445.1 uncultured Oscillospiraceae bacterium
AGGCGGGGCGGGGATCGGGGGCAGCGGGCAGGATGCGATAGTCCAGCAACGTCAGGCCGCGGATATGGCGCGCCCAGAGGGCATAAGCCGGCGCATCGCCGACAGGGTCGATCATATGGGCATCGGGATAGAAACCCCGGAAATCGCCGAAGGCCTTTTCCGGCAGCGCCGTCCGCGCGGGCAGTTCCCGGCACAGCTGCACTCCGCAGAACGCGATATCCTCAATCGGCTTTTCGGGGATGCCCAGGATATAGGAACCCCGCGGGCCGTTTTCAATTCCTTCAATATCCGCAAACAGAACGCGGCGGAGGGTGCCTGGGCCGGGAATCGGATCCCCGGGCCTGACGCGCCCGCGGTTATCCAGGCGAAGGAAGAAGGGGCTCCACGCCCGGACGATGTGGACGCCGCGGATCAGAAAATCCTCCAGCGTACCGCCGTCCACGATTTCCAGCGAAACGCCGCTGTCAGCGCAGGGATGCTTCAGCCCGGAAGGATCCTCCGCCAGCCCGCCGATCCGGCACCGGCGGATATACACCCGGCGAAAATCACCCTGGGTATCGGTGCCGACCTTGACCGCGTTGCAGGCGGAATAAAAATCACAGTCCTCCACCAGGACGCGGGCCAGTTCGCGCTGCCCGGCACCTTTGAAACAGAGGGCATCGTCGCCGCTGGAAACCCGGCAGTGGCGAACGACCACGTTCCGGCATCCGTCTATATCCATTCCGTCGTTATTGTAATTGGCGTGGTTGCGCACCGTAAGGCCTTCCAGCAGCAGGTTTTCACAATTCAGATAGTTCTGCATCCAACAGGAAGCGTTTTTCATCGTCAGGCCGGCGATATGGACGTGGCGGCAGTCGATCATCCGGAGGAGGAAAGGGCGACCGGGCGTTCCCTGGGCGGTTTCCTCTCCCGGAAAACTGCCCGGATTGCCGCGTCCGTCAATGATTCCGCCGCCCCGCAGGCAGATATGGCTGCAGCCTTCCGCAAAGATCAGGGACTGATGCATTCCCATGCTGGTATCCTGGACCGTCAGGCGCCGCGCGCGGTGTTCCGGATAATCCCGCAGGTCCGTGCTGCCCAGCAGCCGCGCGCCGGCGCGGATTTCCAGGCATACGCCGGAACGCATCACCACCGTGCCGCTGACATAATCCCCCTGCGCAAGAAGCACAACGCCGCCGTGCTCCGACGCCGCGTCGACCGCACGCTGGATCGGCACCGTGGCCATTTCCCCGGGGACATATCCAAAGGCTTCCGGCGTGAAAACGGTCTCCGGGCCGTCCCAGCCGCGAACGTCCCGGAGCAGATCCAGCGCCATCTGTTCCATTGCCTGTTCCAGTTCCCCGCACCAGCGCGGGGCTTCGCTGACGTTTACCTGGCTCATGCTTCCTGCCTTTCTTCGATCACAACGGTCCGCAGCAGTCTGCCTGATTCATCGGCCATAACGCGCTGGCCGCAGTCCCACCGCCCCGCGGGTTTCCCGTCCACGCGGATTTCCGCCTCCCTGCCGCTGCTGAGGATTTCATAACGGTGCCCGTAAAATTCCGCTTCATATTCATAAGGCTTTCCGTTGCCGAGGCTGAACCAGACCTCCCCCAGGTACGGGCGGATCCCGTAACAGTGGGCGATATACTCCAGGCAGGCAAGCATGGTGGGACCGTAGGCGTCCTGCACAGGCTCGCCGCTGTTCTCATCCACCGGCTGATGGGTGACGGTGCTGACCAGGGACGGCCTGCCTGTGAACGGGTCATACTGCTGGACAAACCGGCAGCCGCACCTGTCCACGGCGTCGATCAGCTTCCGGCCGAGGGTGGTGACGATCCGGTCATAACCATATCGCTCCAGCGCCAGGATTGCCCGCTGGTAAGTCAGGCCTTCCGGCTGGCCGCTCCAGTTGTTTTCCGGCGCGTTCCGGAACGCCGGGTCGTTCGCCGCAGTGCTGGGCAGCGGAAAAGGCGTCCAGAATTCGGCAGGGTTCAGCAAATGCTCCTTTACAAACCGGTCCGCCATGGACGGGGACACGCTGCCCCAGTACATGCAGCGCAGCGTATTATGGCAAAGGACGGGGATTACCTTTCCGCTTTTGTCCCGGTCGAACAGGGCGCCTGCTTTGTCCGACCAGAGGCGGTTTCGCAGCGATACTGCAACCGCATCCGCTTTCCGGGCCCAGTCCCCGGACGCCGGATCCCCCTGGAGGCGGCAGATCGCGGCGACCGTACTGCGGGCGGCGAAGCTCCAGCTGGTCACGTCCATGCTGGCCATGGGCACGACCTGGTATCCTTCCGGAGGCGAGTCCTCTTCCCACCAGCAGGGAGCGTCCCCGTAACGGACGGCCAGATCCTCTCCCGTATCATAGACGCAGAAGGAAGAAAGGATCCCGTCTCCTGTCAGATGGCGGGTGCGCCAGAGGCAATCGTCAAAGCGGATCAGCGAGTCCTTCAGCTGCTCCAGGTAGATCCTGTCCCTTCCTGATAAATAATATAGATTCAGCGCCGGGAACGGAAAGCAGAAGCCCTGGTACTTGTTGAACTGGGGCTCGCATTTTCCGCCCGTATACTGAATTGAACCGGGCATCCGGCCGTCCGCACGCTGGTGGCGCATGAACAGGAGGGAATTGTTCATGGCTGCCTCCAGGTTCCGCAGGGCATACATCTCTCCGCCCATGGGCTGGGTCTCCAGCCAGATCTTTTCATATCCGCCGCCTTCCACCAGCACGGTGTCGCCGCCGAACCGCTCCAGGTTCAGGCGGCATTTTTGTTCCGCGACGCGGAAGACGCGCAGAAGCTTTTCATCCTCCGTACGGAAACTGACGCTTGTCTCGGGCAGCATGGCTCCGGTTCCCCTTTCCCTGTGTGATAAAGCACTTTCTCAACCGTTAAATTTTATCATTTTTTGCGGTATAAAGACAGATGCGAAAAAACTGCATATTTTTACAAATTGCCGGAAGCCTTTATTTTCAAGGATGCGCAAAATTTTAGCTTCTTTTATTTCTCCGAAATCCGGGCAATAATCAAGGCGAAAAACGATCGGATCATTTTCACAGCACCGAAAACCCTGAAGGAGGTTTTTCCTGATGAACGCTTCTGTTTCCACCCTGCCCCGGCGGAAAACGCTCAGGCACAGAACGGCCCTGACGCTCCGGCGGGACTGGCAGCTCTGGATTCTGTTGCTTCCATGCCTCGCGTTCTTTATCGTTTTCTGCTACTTCCCGATGTACGGCGTCCAGATCGCCTTCCGGGACTATAAGGCGGCCTTCGGGATTACCGGGAGCCAGTGGGCCGGACTGAAATATTTTACGAAATTCTTTTCCAGCTATTACTGCGGAAGAATGTTCCTGAACACCTTCCTGCTGAACTTCTTCGGCCTGCTCTTCGGGTTCCCGGTTCCGATCCTGCTGGCGATCCTACTGAACCAGCTGAACCTGAAGCGTTTCAAGGGCTTCGCCCAGACGGCCATCTATGTGCCCCACTTTATTTCCACAGTGGTCCTGGCAGGCATGATCTACCTCTTCTTCTCCCCGACGAACGGCATTATCAACCATATGATTACTGCCGCGGGCGGGAAAAGCATCTACTTCATCATGGAACCCGGCTGGTTCCGTCCGTTGTTCATCGGATCGGAGATCTGGCAGAACGCTGGATGGAATACGATCCTGTATATCGCGACGCTGACCAGTATCGATCCGCAGCTGTATGAGGCGGCCACCATTGACGGGGCGACCCGATGGGACAAAATCCGGCACATCGACATTCCGCACCTGATTCCGATCGCGGTGATGATGCTGATCCTGAACTGCGGATCGCTGCTTTCCTCCAATACGGACAAGGCGCTGCTGCTGCAGACCAGCGGAAACATGGCCACCTCGGATATCCTGGGCGTCTATGTGTACAACGTGGGCATCGCCGCGAACAAGGCGCAGTATTCTTACGCTTCCGCCATCGGGCTGTGCCTGAACGTGATCAACTTTGTGATCATCATGCTGGTGAACGCCTTGTCTCGCAGGATGAGCGACATCAGCCTGTTCTGAGAAAGGAGGGGCCGGGATGACTGTTTTCGCCTTGAAAGGAAAAAAACAAAACCGCGTCCGCGAAACGCGGAAAGACCGGGTTTTCAACGCAATGAATCTCCTGTTCTGGATTGTTGTCCTGTTTATCGTGCTTTATCCCCTCTGGCTGATCCTGATCGCTTCCGTTTCGGATCCGGACGCCGTGCTGCAGGCGAAGGTCCTGATTTGGCCGGTGGATTTCTCCCTGATGGGCTATGAAGCTGTTTTCCAGAACGACGAGCTGCTGGGCAGCTACCTGAACTCCATCTTCTATACGGTAGTCGGGTCTGCCCTGAGCGTGGTGATTTCCCTGGCGGCCGCTTATGCCCTGTCCCGGAAGTTCGCCGGGAAAAAGGTTGTAAACCTGGCCATCACCTTTACCATGTTTTTTTCCGGCGGCCTCATCCCGATTTTCCTGAATATCCGGGACCTGGGGCTCTATAACACGCGGGCAGTGATGATCCTGATAAACCTGGTCTCCGTCTGGAACCTGATGGTAGCCAGGACGTATATCCAGACCAGCATTCCGAACGAGCTGTACGAGGCGGCCACCATCGACGGGGCAGACCATTTTACCTACTTTTTCCGGTGCGTGCTGCCCCTGTCCGGCACGATCGTAGCGGTACTGTCCGTTTACTATGGCGTGGCCCGCTGGAACGACTATTTCACCGGGCTGGTGATGTTGCGGGACCGCAGCCTCTATCCGCTGCAGCTGGTGCTGCGGGAGATCCTGGCTTCCCTTACCTCCACCGGCTCCTCCGACACTTTCTTCGCCGCGTACGCGGACAACCTCGGTGGCCTGCAGGCCGCGCTGCGGAAGGCAGAGGTCGCCAAATACTGCTGCATCGTCGTGGCGACCGTTCCGGCTGTGGTCCTGTACGTCTTTATGCAGAAATACTTTGTCAAGGGAGTCATGATCGGATCCCTGAAAGGATAAACCTCTTCAACCGTATCCCGGGGCACAGCGCCCTGAAATAAAAAAGGAGGAACCCCCTATGAAGAAACTCGTTTCCCTGCTGCTGGCATGCTGCATGCTGCTCAGCCTGAGCGCCGCTTTCGCCGAGGAGAAAACGGAACTCACCGCCTTCCAGTACGCGCTGGAAAACCAGAACACTGATTTCAACGGCCTCTGGTTCTTTGATGAACTGGAGAAGAAAACCAATACCCACGTGACCTTCCAGATGGTCAAGGACGCGGACTGGGCCACAAATGTCAACCTGATGTTCGCCGTTCCGGACCAGATGCCCGACATGATCATCCGACACGCGGTGGACGTGGAAGAGTACGGCGTCTCCCAGGGACTGCTGCTTCCCCTGGATGAATACCTCACCGAGGAGATTATGCCTAACTACGTCAGCCGCCTGCAAATCAACAATGCCGGTGACTCCATTCCCGCCAGCGACGGCAAATCCTACTACATCGGTTTCCTGATGGCACAGAACGTGAACCATACCGGCACCTGGTACGTAAACCAGAAAGAACTGGAAAAACTGGGGAAGGCCGCACCAACGACCATCGACGAAGTGACGGAACTGCTCCGCGCCATGAAGGCCGACGGCATCAAGTGGCCTTTCTCCGCTTCCTACACCCAGTTCGGGCCGGAAACCATCTGGAACCAGTTCGCTTCCTTCGGTGTCCCGGAGAACACGTACTACTACTTCATCGACGCGGACAACAAAGTGCAGTTCACCTGCGGACAGGACGGCTGGCGTGCGTGCGTCGAGTGGCTGCACCAGCTGTATGAGGAAGAACTGATGGATCCGGAATCCCTGACACAGGATTCCAACCTCTGGGCCAATAAGGTCAACGACGGTGAAGTCGGCTACTTCTGCTACCTGCGTCTGATCAACACCGCCATCAAAGCGGAAAACATTGAGAACTTCAAGTCCATCCTGCCTCCCGCGGCGGACGGATTCAAGGCCTGCGTATCCCAGATCCTGGAAGTGCCGGAAGCCGGTGTCTACCTGACCAGGAACTGCAAGGATCCCGTGGCCGCCCTGAAGTGGGTCGATGCCCAGCTGGAGACCGAGACGATGATGGTCTCCCTGAACGGCAAAGTGGGCGAGCAGATCGTGCTCAACGACGAAGGCAAGTATGAAGTTATCAACATCCCCGCCGACAACGGCCTGTACCAGTTTGTTCCTGTAACCATGGGCCAGTTCTTTGCCCCTGGTGATTACTACACCTCCATCTACCAGATGGCGCCGCACCGCGTGGAACGCTATGAGGACAGCAAGTGGTACGCTGAAGCCGGCGTGCTGGAGTCCAAAAGTTTCCAGTACCTGCGCGACCTGAGCAAGATGAGTAATGATGATGCTACGGAAGCGGCGGATATCTATACCGAGCTGCAGAAGCTGGTGGAGGAATCCTTCGCCAACTTCGTACGCAATGGCGTGACAGACGAGAGCTGGAACGCCTTCCAGGAACAGGCGAAGGCCATCGGCTGCGAACGCTATATCGAGCTGTACCAGAACGCCTACGACGCCTATCTGGCAAAGTAATAATCTTGAACGGAGCGGCATGAGATGATACAATAGCAGCATCGAAAGCCGCCGGGCACTACCGCCGGACCCGGTTCCGGCGGCAGTGCCCTTTTGCCGTACAGAGGGAGAAAACGATGAACCATTCTATAAAAGCATTCTGCCTGCTGGCCGCAGCGCTGTTCCTGCTGACGGGCTGCGCCGCGCCGGGACCGGAAGAAGGGAACGCTTCTTCCGGCGTATCCCTGTCGGCGCTGCAGTATGAGATCGAGAATATTGCCGTGGATTTCAGCAGCATGTGGTACTACCGGCAGATCGAACAGCAGACCGGGGTGCATGTGGATTTCACGGAGGTCAAGGATTCAGAATGGAGCAGCTCCGTCGGCCTGGCTTTCGTGAAAGGTAAGATGCCCGACCTGATCCTGCGGGGTTCACTGGACGTGGAGGAATACGGCGTTACCCGGAATCTCCTCGTTCCGCTGGACGAATACATCGACAGGGGATTCCTTCCAAATTACGCGGGCCGCATGGAACAGGCCGGGCTGCGGGAACAGTTGACCGCGTCCGACGGGCATATCTATCAGCTGGGGTTCCTGATTTCCCAGGACGTCAATACGAACGGGCATTTCTTCATCAACCGGACATGGCTTGACCGCCTGCAGCTTCCGGTGCCTGAGACGGTGGAACAACTGACGGAGGTGCTCCGGCATTTCCGTGACGACGATCCGAACGGCAACGGCCTGCAGGACGAAATCCCCCTGGAATTCACCTTTGACGACAACACAACCGGAATCTACAACCTGTTCTCCTTTTTCGGCCTTCCGCTGAACGAGGAATACGTCTACGCGGACCGGACGGGACGGGTGCATTTCGCCCCGGAGGAGAACGCGTTTTTCGAGGCGCTGGACTGGCTACACCAGTTGTACCGGGAAGGGCTGCTGGACGTGGACTTCATCAGCCAGGGGAGCAGCATCTGGGCGGCAAAAGTGAACGAAGGGAACACTGGCGTATTCAGCTACTGGCGGCTGCAGAACACCGCCCTGAGCCCGGGCGTCACGGACAATTACCAGGTGATGCTGCCGGTCCACGCGGAGGGAAAGCAGGCCTGCCTGCCGCGTAATATGGACATTATCGAGTTCGGCGCCGCCCTGACAACCGACAACAGGAATATTGAAGCCAGCCTCCGGTGGCTGGACGCCCAGTTCGAAACGGAGAACATGCTGGTATCCCAGAACGGCGCGGTGGGCGATACGCTCATCCGGCGGGAGGACGGCCGCTATGAAGTCCGCTATGTTCCCCCGGACAATGAGCTGTACCAATCCGTGCCTGTGATCTGCGGACAGTTTTTCGCTCCGGCGGAGTATTACAATTCCGTTTACGTCCCCGCCGCGCACAGGCAGGAAAAAGCCGGCTACTGCGCGCTGTATGAACAGGCCGGCGTGCTCGAACCCGTATCCGCAAAAATACTGACCTCTGTCGCGCCCAAGACCGTGACGGAATCCGCGGAGGTCTCCCGGCTGAAGGCCAAACTGAAATCTGCGGTGGACGCGGGAATTGTCGCCATGGTGACCCAGGGGGTCACCGAAGAACGACGTGAAGCATTCCGCCGGCAGCTCACGGAAAACGGCAGCGCGGCGTACCGGCAGGTTTACCAGCAGATCTATGAGCGCCGGGGGGAGAAATAAAACGTGATCAGGAAAAGCAGGTCATCCGTGTTTATCCGTTACGCGCTGTCGTACATCGCCATCGTGCTGCTGCTCTTTTTCAGCATCACAGGATATCTGTATATCCGCCTCAGCGACAGAACCCGCAGGGAAATCATCGACAGCCAGATCAACCGTCTTTCCCGGATCTCCGCGCAACATGAAAGCTATATTTCCGCCATGCTGAACACGGCCGAGGAGATCGGCCTCAGTCCGGATATCGAGTTTTTCAGGTACGGAGAGGAACCATGGAAAGCCTATGACCTGCAGCGCCAGCTGATGCCTTACACCACCACCAGCAGCACGTTCTGCGACCAGGTATACCTTTATTTCTTCGGGGACGAAAGGATTTATTCCTCATCGTCCTCCATGGAACTGTCCCTTTTCGCGAGAATGATGCGGTACGAATTCGTGCCCATGGAAAACCTGGCGGCCATGATCCAGAACGCTGAGAGACTGACGATTCTGCCGGCGCAGCAGGTTTCGTCCACGCTGGTGGACAGCTCCCGCGTGGTGACTTTCCTTGTTCCCCTGGGCACCAGCCCCGGATCCGGGAAAGGCGTCCTGGTTTTCCTGATCAAGGACAGCGTTTACCAGTCGCTGTTTACCGACGCGATCAACGGGCATATCAATACCTATATCCTGCAGGGGGATACGCTGCTTTCTTCCTCGGAGGAGCTGGCAGTTCCCCGGGAGCAGCTGGAAACTGTCCGGGAACCCGGTTCACGGGTTTTCCGGTGGGAAGGCCAGGACTGGACGCAGGTCACTTTCTCCGGCAAAAACTGGGGGCTGTCTTACACAACGGTGCTCCGGAACGCGGATATAAACTCGTCGATCGGGCGGGAGATATTCAGCAATCTCGCTATCCTTCCGGTTTTTGTATTCCTGGGGCTGGTGCTCGCACTGTGGATGGCAAAACGCCATGCGAGCCCCATCCGTGCCATCACCGGCATGCTGTCCGGACAGGAAAACGAAGTTCAGAAGGACGAACTGCAGCGGATTTCCTCGGGAATCAGCCAGCTGAAAACACGGAACCAGGAACTGTCCACCCGGCTGGACCGGGCGCTTCCTGTCCAGCGTCACGACTTCGTCTTCCGGTTTGTCAAAGGGCGTTTCGCGTCAATGGAGGAGGCGGCGTCCGCAGGCCGGGCTGTCGGACTGGAAACGGACCGGGCCGTATACGCGGTGATCCTGTCCGGCGGCAGCGGGGAAGACGACCATCCCCTGGACCTGAACAGTTCACCGTTCAACAGTTATACCGGGTATTCAGGGGCCGGCGTGGAACTGGTTGCGCTGAAAGCAACCCTTTACCTGGTTTTCGCCGACGAAGCCGCGACGCTTTTCAGCCTGGCAGAGCTGATCCGCCGGGAGGGTGAATCGGGCGGAGGACGCTGCGTTACGGCGATCTCTGTTCCGCACGCGGACTTTACGGAAGCGCCCGCCGCTTATCTGGAAGCCTCCGCTGCCTATGAGAACCGCTTTGTCATGGGCAGCCAGAAGGTGCTGCAGTACAGCGACATCACATCGAACCTGCCGGAAATCCTGCCCCAGGCACGGAAGATCACGACCTCCATCAGCCAGGCGCTGACACTGGGCAGCCGGGAGGTTCTGGACGGCCGGATCAGCGATCTGCTGCATTTCCTGAAAAACACCAATATGTCGCCGTTTGCTTTCCGGATGATCTACAGCGACGTAATAAACTCCCTGATCCATACGCATTCGGCAAAGCTGTCCGGCAGCGGCTCGGTGCAGGAAATCTACAACATTTTCACGCTGACGTCCTGCCAGTCCATTGACGACCTGGACGAACTCCTGCGCCGACTGTGCGATCGGCTGCTGTGCGGGGAAACAGACAGCGGAGGAGAAGCTGCCGGGGAGGATGAAATCGGTCAGGTGGTCCGCTATATGGAGGAACACTTCAGCGATCCGGAAATATCCATTACCGCGCTGGCGGACTCCTTCGAGCTGTCAACCACCCGGTTCAGTGTCTCGTTCAAGGAGAAGATGGGCATGTCTCCGCTGGAATATCTGACGCTTCTCCGGGTGGAGTACGCCAGGGAGCTTCTCGCGTCCACCGACCTGACCATCCGGGAGATCAGCATCCGGAGCGGCTATTACGATCCGGGTTCCTTCATCCGGCGGTTCAAGCAGGTTGCCGGCGAGACGCCGCTGCAATACAGGCGCGGGCGGGACGGGCGGAACGCCTCGCAGGCGGCGGCACTGCCGAATCAGGACAGGACAGAGAACAGCGGGGAGGGAGGAACGGCTGATGATACAGACGGAACAGATTAACATCCGGGATCCGTATGTCCTGGTCCATGACGGAAAATACTGGCTTTACGGGACCCGCGGGCCCACCTGCTGGGGGCCGGCGGATGGATTTGACGTGTATATCGGGACTGATCTGGTTTCCTGGGAAGGGCCATTCACCTGCTTCCGGAATGACGGGACATTCTGGGCGGACCGGAATTACTGGGCGCCGGAAGTCCATCCCTGGCAGGGAGCGTTTTATATGTTTGCCAGCTTCAAAAGCGAACTCCGGCGGCGGGGAACCGCCATCCTGCGGTCGCTTTCTCCGCGCGGGCCATTTACGCTCTGGTCGGATGGGCCTGTGACGCCTCCGGAGTGGGAATGCCTGGACGGCACCTTTTATGTTTCTCCGGGCGGAAAGCCCTATATGGTTTTTTGCCACGAATGGGTACAGGCGGTGGACGGTGAAGTGCTCGCAATGCCGCTCACGGATGACCTGAAGGCTTCCGCAGGCAAACCTTTCCTGCTTTTCCGGGGATCCGACCCCTCCTGGAGCAGGGAGGTCCGCCACTCTTCCGGAACCGCAGGCTATGTGACGGACGGGCCGTTCCTCTGGCGCCGGGAGGACGGAACGCTTCTCTGCCTCTGGTCCGGCTTTTCCGAAAAAGGCTACGCGCAGGGAGTGGCGGTTTCAGACAACGGCGATATCGACGGGCGTTTTTCACAAGCTGATCCGCTTTTTCTGGAGGACGGCGGGCACGGAATGCTTTTCCGTACCCTGGAGGGGAAGGTACGGCTGGCCCTGCACAGCCCCAATACCCATCTGGCAGAACGCCCCGTATTCATTCCCGTCCGCATGTAAATGAACGGCGGGAGAAGAGGTTCCGGATTTGTACAGAAAAGGCGGAGGAATCTGCCTTCAGACTGTCAACAAACCCCTATATGAAAAAAGCCTCTGAAACATGGCTTTTTCAAGCATTCACTAACCCTGTTAACAGTACACGCAAAGGCGGCCGCGGTTCTGAACCGCAGCCGCCTTTACTGTAAAATCGGGATTCCGGTCTGATACTATATTGCCTGTTTGCCGGGATTGCTCCGGAGGGCTATCCATTATTCGAATTCGATGGTGGCGACAGGCTTTTCGGAGATATCCCACAGGACGCGGTTGACGCCGGGAACGGTCTTGATGATCCGGTCGCGCATGGTGCAAAGCACGGGGAAGGGGATCTCCGGGATGGTGGCGGTGACAGCGTCCACGGTGTTGACCGCACGGATGATCACAGCCCAGCCCATGTAGCGCTCGCCTTTGCCGTCCACATAGCGGATGCCGGTGGACTGGAAGGGCGGGATCACGCAGAAGTACTGCCACGGGATCTCCGGCAGCTTGCCGATCTCTTCGCGGACGATGGCGTCGGCTTCGCGGAGGGCTTCAAGGCGGTCACGGGTGATGGCGCCGACGCAGCGGACACCCAGGCCGGGACCGGGGAAGGGCTGACGGTAGACCATGCCGTCCGGCAGGCCCAGGGCCTTGCCGACCATGCGGACTTCGTCCTTATACAGGAGCTTGACGGGCTCGACCAGTTCGAACCGGAGATCGTCCGGCAGGCCGCCGACGTTGTGGTGGGCCTTGACGCCCACGCTCTCGGTGATATCGGGATAGATGGTGCCCTGTGCCAGGAAGGCGATGCCGTCCTGCTTGCGGGCTTCTTCCTCAAAGACGCGGATGAACTCGGCGCCGATGATCTTGCGCTTCTGTTCCGGATCGTCCACACCGGCCAGTTTGTCCAGGAAGCGGTCGACCGCGTCCACATAGACCAGGTTGGCTTTCATCTGGTTCCGGAAAACTTCGATAACCTGTTCCGGTTCGCCCTTGCGCAGGAGACCGTGGTTGACATGAACCGCGACCAGCTGCTGGCCGACCGCCCTGATCAGCAGGGCAGCGACAACGGAGCTGTCCACGCCGCCGGACAGGGCGAGCAGGACCTTTTTATCCCCGACCTGCTCACGGATGGCCTTGATCTGTTCTTCGATAAAGGCATTGGCGAGTTCCGGGGTCGTAATACGCTGCATGCTTTCGGGCCGTTTGTTGCTATCCATCTCTTATCCTCCAATCGATCCGCAGAAATACAATAAAATAAATACAAGGAAAAGAATAGGAAAAGACAGGGCCAGTGTCAATCTGAAAAGATGACAAAAAGATAAAAGCTTTTTTTCAGAATAGCGAATTTTTCACCGCCCGGGAAACACCGGCCGGTTTCAGGAAAAGCGAAGACCCGGCGGAGGAAAAACGGACAGAAAAGAAAGGGATTGACAAGCGGCGGCCCGGCGTATAAAATAAGCCCGTCAAAAGGTTAACACGTTAACTTAACAAAAAGGTTAACGGATGCAGAACCGCCCGGGAAAGGACCAGGTGAAGAAGGACATGAAGATCAAAGGGTTTACCTACGGATATGACGGAAGGCGCGGGGATTACCGGACGCCGGAAGCGGCCCTGTCCATTGACCGGCTGGCGGCTCTTGGCGGGGACTGGGCTGCCCTGGCATTCACGGTCTGTCAGGAAACATACCATTCCACGCAGATCCGGCCGGATTACCGGTTCACGGTGACGGACCGGGATGTGGCGACGGCGGTGAGCCGCCTGCACGGCGCCGGGCAGAAAGTCTGCATGAAACCGATCGTGAACTGCCTGGACGGGGTCTGGCGCGCGAACATTGATTTCCCGGAACGGGAATGGGGCGAGGGCGACTACTGGCAGGAATGGTTTTCCTCCTACAAGGCTTTCCTCTGCCACTATGCGGAGATCGCGGAGGAGACCGGCTGCGAGATGTTCTGCGTCGGGTGTGAGATGCTCGGCACCGAGAAGAAAGAAGCGCTCTGGCGGCAGACCATCGCTGCGGTCCGGGAGATCTATCACGGGCCGCTGGTCTATAATACCAACCACGGCAAGGAAATGAACGTCGGCTGGTGGGACGCGGTGGACTATATCGGTATATCCGCCTATTTCCGGGTAGCGGACAGACCCGGCGCTTCCGCGGAAGAAATGAAGGAACAGTGGGACAGATACAAGGCGCAGCTGGCGGAGGTTTCCCGGCTGAACGGCGGCAAGCAGATTATCTTTATGGAGATCGGCTGCCGCAGCGCGCTCGGCTGCGCGATGATGCCCTATGACTTTTCCCACAGGGAATTCCCTTACAGCGAGGAGGAACAGGCAAACTTTTATGAATCCTGCTTCCGGTCCGTGTGGGAGGAACCGTGGTTTGGCGGCATGTTCTGGTGGGACTGGTATACGAAGCTGCCGGAAACAAAGCCGGAAACGGGCTTTTCCATTGTCGGCAAGCAGGCGGAGAACGTCGTGAAAGCATGGTACGCGAAGGCGTAACGGAGGGAAGCATGACAAGCAACGTTGAAGTTTATCCGCTGATCATGGAACCTTCCTTCCGGTACGGGCAGAGTACGCCCTGGGGCGGACACGCACTGAAAGAGAAATACGGCAAGCACGCGCCGGAGGAAATCACCGGGGAAAGCCTGGAGATCTCAGCGCTGCCCGGCCATGAAAGCCGGGTGACAAACGGCGCGTACCGGGGGAAAAGCCTGCAGGAGGTTTTCACGGCTTGGGGCGACTGGCTGACCGGAAAACGGGAAAAGACGTTCCCGCTGATGCTCAAGATCCTCGACGCACACCAGTGCCTGTCCGTACAGGTGCATCCGGACGACGCCTACGCGATGGACCATGAAGGAAAACTCGGAAAAAGTGAAGCCTGGTATATCCTGGACGCGGCGCCGGGCGCCCGGCTGGTCTACGGGATCGATACCCGCGGGGAAAAACTGGCCGATATCGTGGAAGCCGGCCGGCTGGAGGAATGCCTGCACTGGGTGGAGGTGAAGCCCGGGGACGTGTTTTATATCCCCAGCGGGACGATCCATGCCCTCGGTCCCGGGATCCAGTGCTATGAGATCCAGCAGTCCAGCGACGTGACCTACCGTTTCTGGGACTGGAACCGGGTCGGAAAAGACGGGAAGCCCCGCGAGCTGCATACCCGGCAGGCTATTTCCGTATCAAGAGCGGAGCCGCTGTCTCATGGACCGGAAACGGAAAAAACGGTCTGCGAAGGCGGGAAGGTGACGAGGCTGGTCTGCGACCCGCATTTCCGGCTGGATGCTGTTGATGTGGACGGCACATGGACGCTGCCGTCCGGCCGGATGCAGTTCCTGACGTCAACGGTGCACTGTACGCTGCAATGGGGAAACCACAGTCATGAACTGGCGGCATACCGGAGTGTGCTGGTTCCGGCACGGATGGAGAACGTGAGCATTTCCGGTCATGGCCGGATCCTGGTATCAAGCGCCCTGTAGAAACAGAAAAGCGCACGAAACAGCCCTGCGAAAGCGGGACTGTTTTTTGTTTGTTAACTTGTACGTTAACCAATCAAACGACAAAAGATGCGCAAAGAAAAGGAATTTTTCTTCAAAAATTGCAAAAATGGGCTTGACAAGGACGAAATTGACAGCTAATATATAAACAACAAAGGTTAACGCGTTAACCTAACAATTAAGGAGGAGAACCCATGAAGAAACTGATTTCCCTGATCC
>CAZUXV010000064.1:0-14742 GCA_964624445.1 uncultured Oscillospiraceae bacterium
CTGCTCTTTATACAGCGCGTGCAGCTCCTGCTCTTTCTGCTGTACTTCCTTCAGGAACACATGATCCTGCGCCGCTTCCTGCTTCCGCCGTGCGATCCGTTTCTTTTTCTCCGCCTGAAGGTTTTTGATCTGCTGATCCATATCGCTGATCCGCTTGCCGGTGTTCCGGATCAGTTCCTTTTCCTTGGAAGGATCATAGGTCTGCTTCAGGTTGAACAGCTCCGTCCGCTGGAAGACCAGCTCGGAGATCTCGTTGTCCATCGCTTCCAGTTCTTCGGGTGAAATGGTCGCCCGGGCCGCTTTTTCCTCGTCCAGCGCCCTGATCTTCCGCCAGGTTTCCGCACCGGGTTCCAGCATGCTTGCCGCGTTCAGCTGTCTTTCCGCCGCAGCGATGGCCTTCCGGGCCTGCCCGTTCAGGCTGACTTTGGTGTCCGCCAGTTCGGCGTCGTCAAAAATGATGCTGCCCTGGTCGATAAAGCCGTTGGAATCCAGCATACCGGCAAAGGTCTTCGTGAAAACCGACTTGCCCGATCCGGATTCGCCAACGATGGCGATTGATTCATTTTCATAGATATCCAGGGAAATATTCCGAATGGCTGTCAGGATCCTGCCGCGGACCTTGAATTTCACCACAAGATCCCTGACGCTGAGCAATACTTTATTCTCTGCCATAAGCCACCTCACATATGGGTCCGGGGATCTGAAGCATCGCCCAGATTCTGGCCCACCACATACAGCACGATCGTGATGAAGGACGCCACTGCGACCGGGGACCAGAATTCAAACTGCCATCCGGGCGTCAGCATCGCGTTTTCAGCGGAATAGATCATCTTGCCCAGGGACATATCCGACATGCCCATGCCGATATAGGAAAGGAACACCTCATAGGAGATATAGGAAGGGATCTCCGTGGCCGCCAGCGTCACGATGACGGAAGTCATGAAGGGCAGGATGTTCTTCATGGCGATCCGCGTGATCGGCGTACCCAGGCAGCGGGAAGCCAGATTGTATTCCCGGTCCCGGATGATGATGACCTGGGTCCGGATAAAATAGGCGATAAACAGCCAGCCGGTGACCGTCAGGGCGAAGACCATGGTCCAGAAGCCCGCGGAGAAGATCAGTACCAGCACGGCGATAAAGAGGATATACGGCACATTGCCGATGATGTTGTAGACCTCCATCATCACGATATCCACCTTCTTGGAGAAGCCCCAGACGGCGCCGATCACAACGCCCAGCGTCAGGTTGATCAGCGCACAGATGAAAGCCATCGATACGGAGATCCGGCTGCCGTACCACACCGCGTCAAAGGTGGACTGGCCTGAAGCGCCGGAACCCAGGATCCAGTGGATATTGTGCCCCATTTTGTCCATGGCTGCGGAAGGCAGCAGGTGTTTGGTCGATCCGTCCATCAGGTTCACGAAAGGATCATAATGGCTGATCGCGGGATAGATATAGGTGAATGCCAGGATGATGGCAAACAGGGTCAGGATGATGATGTTGATCCGTTTTTTGAAGAAGATCCGGAACACGCTCTTCCAGTAGGAATAGCGGGGCGCGGTGATCTTTTCCGATTCCAGCGCGGAATGGTCCACATGGGCGAACAGTTCGCCGTCGGTCATATTGAATTCTGACAGATCCGTCAGCTGTGTATTCTTCATTTCACTCACGCTCGCTCACCTCGCCTTCGATGTAAAGGAGATCCGGGGATCCACCATGGACATCAGCACGTCGCCCAGGATCACAGACATCACGGACAGCAGCGCGTAGAACAGCGTCACGCCGACGATCGCGCCGTTATCGTACATATTGATCGCCTTGGTCAGCAGGTTGCCGGCGCCGGGGACCACATACACGCGCTCCGTGATGATGGCTCCGACCATGGCACCCAGGATCGTACCCGGAATGCCGTGAACCAGCGGAATGATCGCGTTTTTCAGGATATGGCGGGAAAAGATCTCCCGCTCGGAAAGCCCGCCTGAACGGGCGAATTTGACGTAGTCAGCGTTCATCTGGTCGATCATGAAGCGCCGCAGCCACTTCATCAGATTTGCAACGGACGGAAGCGCCAGCGAAACGATCGGCAGGGCATACATCCGCCAGTCTGTCGAATCCATGTTGAAGGTGGTGGGCAGGCCCATACTGTAGCCAATCGCCTTGAACAGGAAGATATAAGCCAGGGAAGGAACCGCTATGATAAAGATAATGTAAAGGGTGCCGATCTTGTCGACCAGCCTGTCCTTGCGCCGGGCCATGACGATGCCCAGCGGTACGCCCAGCAGATAGGCCAGGGCGGAGGCAATGATACCGATCACAAAGGAGTATCCGAGCTTGCTCAGACCGCCTTTGACCGTGACTACATTGGTATAGTCATCGGTAAAACGGTCTTTGTTGACCAGGCTCGCCTCCCGGGAGCCTGCCAGGTATGTCGCGGAATGAAGGTCATCCGCGCTCATTTCGGTCAGGCCGGAAGGATAGGTGATCTCAGACGTGACATAGGAACCCTGAGGGGTGGACATGCTCTTTGAAACGTCCACGCCCGAATTGACCGTATAGCTTTTGCCCAGATTGATATTGATCAGGCTCTGATGGATAAAGGGGAACCGGTTGTCGGTATACAGCAGGTATTTGTTCCGGGTCCCGTTGCCGATGATCGCCGGCGCAAACTTTTTCCCGCCGTACACGGGATCATGCAGGGTGAACGTCAGGCCGCGCTGACCGATATCCTCCTGCACATAATGGATATTGTCCACGGTGATGATGCCTGTAAAATAGTTCCAGAGACGGCCCAGCAGCGGCTTGTCCTTGTAGGCAAACAGCTGGGGCTGTCCGCCGGAGGCTACCTTGTTTTTCTTGGCCATTTTGGCGTCCAGCCGCATGACTGTATAGCCTTTTGCTTCATACTCCGCCTGGAACTTTGCTGCGTATTCAGCTACCTGCTCCGAATCTTTGTCCGGCTTTGTGCCGATACTAGCCAGCGCTGTGGCTTCCTCCGGCGTCAGTTCGCCGGATTTGGCCTGTTCCTGCAGCCAGTCGGCGTACGGCACATAGTCGATATACCCGAAGTCTTCCCACTTCCGGTACTGATAGACGATCTTCTGGTTGTTGCCCAGCTGTGTAAAGACAGAATCCCCCGCAAAGATCAGCTGCCTGTCCAGGCAGGAATAGATCAGGATCATCACGATGGCTACCACGATAACCACCGAGACCAGGGCATGCAGGATTCTGCGGAGCAGGTATTTAGTCATTCCATATCACTCTCATTCCCGAAAAACTGAAACAAAAAAGAGTTCCCGAAAACATCGGCAAAGGGGATGACGGAAAACCGTCATCCCCTGCCGTCATGTTTTTAATCAGGCAGCGTCCTTGTCCTGACAGATCAGAAGATACCCAAGCACTTGATCATGTAGCCCATGTGATCAGGCAGCATGTTGTCCAGGTAGGTCTGCGGATCGCCGTAGTCGGGACCCCAGCCGGACACGTCGTAAATATCGAAGTTATGCTCGTATCCGTTGAGCGGATAGTAGCCGGCATAGTACCAGTCAGCAGAAGTGGCGCATTCCACCTTGTTGACGATCACAAAGCCGTTGGTCACCTTTTCCACGGACTGCTTCAGCACTTCGGCGCGGTTGGCATAGATTTCGTTGGTGGCTTGCACGGGCAGGTCGAGATAGATCGGATTCTCCGCGCTGATCTCAACGCCGGCGGCAGCCAGTTCTTCAACAGCCTTGGCCAGGTAAGCCGCAGCGTTCTCGGGGTTGTACCATCCGTCGAAACCGGAGGACAGCTGGGTCTCAGCGTCCCATACCTTGGCGGGCACGCCGTCCGCGTCGATCTGGGCCTGCATGATTTCGCCGTAGTAGGTGCCGGCCGCAAAGGTCTTGGCTTCACCGTTGATATCAACGGTCACTTCTTCCGGAACGAATACGAAGTTGCCGGGGGTGAAGGTGTTGATCATGGAGGCGTACTTCAGGTCTTCACCGACAGTTTGGGCTTCGTAGGTACCGCGGTCCAGGCTCATCAGCAGTGCGCGGCGGAAGTTGGCGTTCTGCATGGCGGCCTTGGTGCGGGCAGCCTGCTCAACGGTCTGGGTGGACACAGCCACGGTCGGATCGTTGGAGTTGGCAAACGCGGTCCGGTTGACCATGAAGAAGCCCATGAAAGAGGTGGCGTCTGTGGCGGACACGTAGGAATAATCATCAAACAGTCCGTCAGCCTTCGCCTGCTCCAGGGAAGCAGCGGTCAGGCCGCAGCCGCACAGGATGCCGGCCTTGAAGTCGTTGTAGGCCTTCAGGGCGTCTGTGCCGTCGTTGAAGTACCAGTTGATAGTATGGATGTTGATGTTGTCCTTGTTCCAGTAGTTCGGGTTGGCCTGGAACACGATGGTGTTTTCCTTGGTGGAGTTGGTGACGAGGTACGGACCGCAGTAGGCGATATGGTCCGGATCCTTGCCGTACAGGTAGGTCTCGGCTTCCTTGTTGAACTCGGCGCCGAACTGGCCGCCCTGGGAGGTGTAATAGTCACGGCTCATGGGAGCGAACACGCTGTAGCTCAGCATCGTCTCGAAGAAGAAGCTGGGAGCCGCCAGGGTGTATTCGAGGGTGTAATCATCCAGCGCTTTGACACCGACTTCGGAGAAGTCGGTGATCTCGCCGGCGATATAGGCGTCGGCATTCAGGATGTTGGCGCCGGCCGCGCCGGTCAGGTACTCCAGGCCTTCCTGGCAGTCCATCATGTGCTGCATACCGGCGACCCAGTCGTCAGCCTTCACGTCAGCGACCTTGCGGCCCTGGCTGTCAACCCATTCGACGCCTTCACGGATCTTGAAGGTGTACTTCAGGCCGTCTTCGCTCACCGTCATCTCGGTGGCCAGGGCGGGCTGGTGCACGTTCTCGCTGTCATACTCGAACAGTCCGTCATAGGTGTTCACGATGGCGCGGGTATCCGCCTGCTTGGAGGTGTTCAGCACGTCCCAGGTGGCGGGATCGCTGGTGTAGGCGTAGTTGTATTCGTCGGTCAGCTCATAGCCCTTGCCGGCCAGGTATTCCTTGCACTTGGCATCCCAGGTGCCGGTGCCGCGGAGCTCGTTCCACAGAGCACGCAGTTCCTGGACTTCTTCGCTCTTCAGGATGCCTTCTTTGATGATGATGGCCTGGTGCATCCGGTCTTCATCATTTCCCCACAGGGTGGAAGAGGTGGAGCGAGGGGCAATGCGGGTGATGGCGTACTGACCGCCGCGGCTCTCCAGGGGGATCATGACGGCCGCTTCGAACAGCTTCGCTTCCGCAATAGCCATCAGGGCATAGCGCTCGGAAACGGTGGTCGCTTCCTTGGCCTTGGTATAGTATTCGTTGTACTCACCGAGCACGAGATCGTAGACTTTGGAGGACTCTTCTTCGTAGGCTTCGACGTCCACCTCAGTCTGCGCTTCGGCTGCGAGCTGGGGCGCTTCGGAAAAAGCCACGCCGCACATCATAGTCAGCGCGAGAACCAGAGACAGGATCTTTGCAAACTTGGTCATGTTGGGTCTTTCCTTTCTTTTTTTGAGATTTTATTATCATCGGGATTCCTCCCGATCAATAAACCATTTTCGATTGTATCGAAAAGTACAGTTCGTATCGTACCACAACACTGCATGAATTGCAAACATTTTGCGCAACATTCGTAATGTATCCGGCCTGTGCTTTCTCTGTTCTCTGGATACTGTCTTTTGGATACATTTAATTAATCATATTCTCATTTGACTTCCGGTTTTCCTCTTTGTACAATTAATTTTGTCGCAAAGACTGAGCAAAGGAGAACTGTTATGAACGCACCTTTTTCTTCCTATCTGACGGGTATCGCCCCGGGGTTGAAGGAACTGATCAACCTGCTGCGGAAACGGTATGACTATGTTTCCGTGCTGTCGACCGATTCCACCGGGTTTTCCGTTTCCATTTCCCAGCGGGCAAAATCCGTATCCCGTGAAACCATCGCCACTGAGCGCGGCACCGTCGTCCGCGTTTACCGGAACGGCCTGTACGCCGAATCCGCCTTTACCGGTTTTGATCCGGCAAACGTGCTGGAAACCTGCGATAAAATCACCGGAGAACTGGACGCCCAGCTGCGCCTGCTGAACGCCGCCGGCGTCAAACCCTACGAGACCGGCATCCTGCCGGATGAAGCCCGAACCGTATTTGCAGAAATGGAAACCGGCCGCCTGCCCGAGGACGAGGATATCTCTTCCCTGGTGGACCGGCTCTCGGCCGTTTCCGACAAGGGAATGGAGCAGGGACAGGCCGAAGGCCTGCACCTGATTGACTGCATGGTCCGCGCTTCCTCCACCCATGTGTGCAAAATGTTCCTGACGGAAAACCAGGACCTGCGCCAGTCCTACGTCTTCAGCGAAGGCATGTGCGCCGGTCTGGTCGCCGGGGAGGAACGCACGGATTTCGCCTACACCTCCCTGTCCGGCCGGAAAGGACCGGAACTGTTCGACAGTATGGAGGACCGGATTCCGAAGATCACGAAGATCGCAAAGGACCTGGTTTCCGCGGAGCGGGTCGAGCCCGGCGAATACGACGTGATCACCGCGCCCGACGTAACCGGTCTGATCGCCCATGAAGCCTTCGGCCACGGTGTGGAAATGGACATGTTCGTCAAAGGCCGCGCCCTGGGCGCGGACTACATCGGCAAGCGGGTCGGTTCCGACCTGGTGACCATGCACGAAGGCGCCCTGTGCGCCGTGGACGTCACCTCCTACGCCTTCGACGACGAAGGCACGCCGGCCGGCGACGTCACGGAGATCGACAAAGGCATCCTGCGTGGCGGCATCTGCGACGCCCTCAGCGCCCTGCGCCTGGGCGTCAAGCCCACCGGCAACGGCAAGCGGGAAAAATTTTCCCACAAGGTCTATACCCGCATGACGAACACCATGTTCGATTCCGGCACCAGCACCCTCGATGAGATGATCGCTTCCATTCAAAAAGGCTATCTGCTTGAGGGCATGCAGTCCGGCATGGAAGACCCGAAGCACTGGGGTATCCAGTGCATCCTGGACCGCGGTTATGAAATCATCGACGGCAAACTCACCGGCAAGGTGGTTTCTCCCCTGGTCATGACCGGTTATGTGCCGGACCTGCTGGGTTCCGTGTCCATGGTATCCACAGACCGGGAGGTCTTCGGTTCCGGCGCCTGCGGCAAGGGACATAAGGAATGGGTCAAGGTGGCCGACGGCGGCCCCTATCTGAAAGCGAAAGCGAGGCTTGGATAATGGCTGAAATGAAAAACGCGGCGCTGGATACGCTGCTTAATGTGCTGAAAACGTCCGGGGCAGACGCCTGGGAAGTGACGGACAAAACCGAAAAAGGCTGGGAATTCTACTTCATCCGCCACGCGCTGGACCAGCACCGGGCCAAGGATATCCGTTCCTTCGGCGTCAAGGTGTATAAAAAGTTTGACGACTGCCTCGGCTCCGCCCGGGCGGAAGTCCCCGCGGATGCGTCCGAAAAAGAGATGCGCGGTATCGTGGAAGGCCTCTGCAAGGACGCTTCCTACGTGCGCAATCCCGCCTATACCCTGAACAAACCTGCCGCCAGCCTGGCGCCGGCCGCCGAAGCGGAAACGATCGACCTGGAAGCGATCAGCGGAGATTTCATCCGCACCCTCGCCTCCGTTCCGGAAACCGCGACGGAAGACCTGAACAGCTATGAGATCTTCGTCAGCGCCGTCAGCCGTCGCTTCCTGAACAGCGAAGGCATCGACGTTTCCGACGTCTATCCCTCCTCCATGGTGGAAGCGGTGGTCAACGCCCGCAGGGACGGCCATGAGATCGAACTGTACCGGCTCTTCCATTCCGGCACCTGCAGCCGGGAACAGCTGACGCAGGACCTGACCGAGGCGCTGACCTACGGCCGGGACAAACTGGTCACCTCTTCCACGCCGAACCTGGGCAAGGCGGACGTTGTCTTCTCCACGGACCCCGCGCGGGAACTGTACTTCTATTTCATTGACCGGCTAGCCGCCGACATGGTATTCCGCGGCATGTCCAACTGGAAGCTCGGTGACGCCGTCGCACCGGAGAACATGACGGTTGAAGCCGTAAAGACCCTGCCCAACTCCTCGAAGAACACCGCCTGGGACGCCGAAGGCGCGCCCATCCGGGATCTGACCCTGATCGACCATGGCAAGGCCGCCGCCTACTGGGGCAGCCGTCAGTTCAGCCAGTACCTGGGGCTGGAATCCTCCTTCGCGGCTTCCAACTTCTCCGTTTCCGGCGGAACGGAATCCGCCGCGGACCTGCGCAGCGGGGATTATCTGGAAGTGGTGGAGTTCTCCGATTTCCAGACCGACGCCATCACCGGCGATATCGCCGGCGAAATCCGCCTGGGCTATCTGCACCGGGACGGCAAAGTAACCCCGGTCAGCGGCGGCTCCGTTTCCGGCAACGTCCGGGAACTGCTGAGCGGTTTCCGCTTCTCAAAGGAAACCCGCCAGTATGACAGCCTGCTGATCCCCGCCGTAACCCGTATCCAGGGCGTGACGGTTACAGGGGCTTAATTTCAAAGAAAACAAAGAGCTGCTTCGTGATTCGCGAAGCAGCTCTTTTTTGCTGTCCGGGTTTCAGAAGCACTTCCCGCTCTTTTTTCCGCCGCACTCCTTCAGCTTGCCGCATTTGTAGCACAGCTCGTTCACGCTCGTGCCTTCCGCAAGGAAGGTGCGGATATTGTCCAGGGTTGTGTCCGCGATGTTTGCCAGGGCTTCCTGCGTCAGGAAGGCCTGGTGGGAAGAAACGATCACGTTCGGCATGGAAATCAGCCGCGCCAGCGTATCGTCCTCCACGATATGGCCGGAGAAGTCGTGGAAAAAGATACTGGATTCCTCCTCATACACATCCAGGCAGGCTGCGCCGACCTGCCGGCTCTTGATCCCTTCCAGCAGGTCTTCCGAGTCGATCAATCCGCCGCGGGAGGTGTTCAGGATCACGACGCCCTTTTTCATCTTTGCGATACTGTCCCGGTTGATCATGTGCGCCGTTTCATCTGTCAGAGGACAGTGCAGGGAAAGGATATCGCATTCCTTCCAGAGCTCCTCCAGATCGGTATAGCGGACGCCCTTTTCCTTCAGCTTTTCGCTCGGGAACTTGTCGAAGGCCAGCACCTTCATCCCGAAGCCCAGGCAGATATCGATGAAGCAGGCCCCGATCTTGCCTGTGCCGATCACGCCCACGGTTTTGCCGTGCAGGTCAAAGCCGGTCAGCCCATTCAGACTGAAGTTGAAATCCCGGGTCCGGATATACGCCTTGTGGATCCGGCGGATGGACGTCAGCAGCAGCGCCGCGGCATGCTCCGCCACCGCGTAGGGCGAATAGGCCGGCACCCGGACCACATGGATTTTTCCGAAGCAGGCCTCCACGTCCACGTTGTTGTATCCGGCGCAGCGCAGGGCAATCAGCTTCACACCCATGCCGGCCAGCGTTTCTGCCATGACCCCGTCGACTATATCATTCACAAAGATACAGACTACGTCCGCACCCTTCGCCAGGTTCACCGTATCCGCGCTCAGCCTGGTGTCGAAAAACTTCATTTTGCATTCCGGCAGGTCCGGATGTGCTTCCCGGTATGCCGGCAGCGCGGTTTCAAAGGACTGGATATCATAGTCTTTTGCGTCAAAAAATACAATCCTGATCGGTTCTTTCATAAGTCTCCTGCCTCCTGCCTGTTATTTCAGCACTGCGCTCGTCTGCGGACCGAGGGTCAGCACCGTGCCCTCCAGCGTTGCCAGATTGTCAAAAGGATCCACCGCGATCATGGCGGCGATTTCCGTAAAGGCCTGCTCCGTCGCCTCCGCCAGGTCCACTGTCAGGGTCTTCTCCGTTGTATTATGGAAAACCCCGACCGTGCTGCCGTTCCATGTGCACAGGAAACCGCCCAGCTTGGTATCGCTGAACGCCAGTGCGGTATATTCCCCCTTTGCAATCTCCGGATTGGCCTTCCGGATGGCGATCAGCTTCTGATAGTGCTTCAGCAGACTGCCGGGCATGCTTTCCAGATCCTGTACAGAGTAGGGCGTCTGCTTGTCATACGTACTGCCGGCTGGATCCTTCACAGTATCCCCGTCACCCCAGAGCATGGCAAGGCGCCGGTTGGCATCTGTGTTCGCGCCGCCGCGGGATCCTCGCAGGCCGATCTCTTCGCCATAGTAGATGAAGGGAGAACCTGGCATCAGAATATACAGATTCGCTGCGACCGCCATCCGGCCGCTAGCCACAGTCAGGTATCCGGCCGCCCGGTCTGTATCATGGTTGGCAATGAAGGGAATATTCATCGCCTCCGGATTCAATGCATGAATGGTATCCAGATAACTCTGCGTTTCTCTGACCAGCTTGTTCACATCACCGCCCTTGGCGGTTTCCGCGATCAGTCCTTCCGCCTGGGAAGTGGAAAACCGAAAGCAGTTAAACGCATTCAGATAGCGGTTGGTAATCCCATCTCCGTCCCAGACCTCTGCAACCGTGTAAATATTCGGATTGATTTTCTTAAGTTCTTCCATATACCAGGTCCAGAATTCGGCATTTCTTTCATGCTCTCCGTAATAGAGATATTTCGCAGCGTCAAATCGGAAACCGTCCACGCCGATGCCGAGCCAGTATGCCGCCACATCCAGCACCGTCTTCCGTACGCGCTCGTTGTCAAAATTCAGCTCCGGCATATGGTCGGAGAAATTGGCCTCCACCAAAAGTTCCGGCTGCTGAATACGCATGAAATGCCGGCCGGCTGGAATCTCGGCGTCCGGTTCCAGCCAGGCATAAAAGTCATACCAGATATTGTCGGGGCTGTGCATCAGATGAGCGTTTTTAAAATTCCGGAACCAGCTGTTGTCCGCACCGGTATGGTTCAGCGGCAGATCCAGGATCAGCTTGATATTCCGCTCGTGGCACAGTGCAATCAATTCCTTCAGGTCGTCTTCCGTTCCGAAGGCAGGATCGATTTGATAATAATCCGTCACATCATATTTATGATAGGAAGAAGAAAGGAATACCGGCGTCAGCCAGATACCCTCTGCGCCGAGGCTTTTCCCGGATTCCGGATCATTGTCGTTCAGGTAATCCATCCGGTTGATGATCCCCCGCAGATCACCGATACCATCTCCGTTGGAATCGGAATAGGAACCCACAAAGATCTCGTAAAACACACGGCTGTTATTCTCCATTTCCAGCCCCTTTTCTTCCGCGGAGGCAATACCGCAGACCAATGCCAGGACCAGCGCAAGCAGGAAAAAACGTTTCATGCATATTCCCTTCTTTCCACGGTCTTTTTCTGTATCATGTACCATCCGGCAATCCTTGTCAAGTGATCGAAAAGATGTTATATTTCAAAAAACTACCCGCCAAAGGATGAAGAATACAGATGGAACGCTTCCTGAATGACGAGGCTGTTCAGCGCAGCAAAGCCCGCGTCCGGTCCGCAGCGCGTCTTTTTACCTGTTTGGGCGGACTCGCCCTGGCCTTGTTTATCCTGCTTTGTCTGCTGACACGCACCGGCAATGCACGGCTTATGCTGGCAATCGCTATGGCCGCCATGATTGCTGCCGGCTGGGGGATGATCTGCCTGTGGCTCTTCCTGATGGAACCCGCCCGTGCGGAAGCACAGCATCTGGCCAGTCTGGCGAAAGCGGAAAAGCAGATTCGCGAAGGACGTTTCTTTCTGACAGGCGATCGTTTTCGGATTCCCAAAAGCGTCCGGGTACAGAAAGCCCGGCTGGAAACAGCGGACGGAACCCTCTCCCTGAACGTCAGTGAAAAACTTGCAGAACAGATGCCCCCTGACGGTTCTCTCGTCCAGGTGGAAACCGCCCGGAAATTCATTACCGGCATGGAAGTTCTTGAATACGGAACCGATCAGCCTGCCATTCCGAAACCCTCACGGTTGAAACGGTTTTTCCGCGAACTCGGCCGCTTCTTTCTGCCGGCAGTCCTCTGGACCGTGCTGGCAGCAATGTTTGTCGGCTTCGTATTTAATCAGATCACGGATACTGCGCCGGAATATAAGATTGTTATCTATGCGGACTGTGAAGTGCAAAACGCTCCGGAACTGGCGGAAAAGCTGGAAAAAGCGTTGGATGGTGCAGTCCGGATGGTGAAAATCCATCCTTTTTCCTATGCCCTCTTCGATTCTGTCCGGCTGAAACAGGCGGATCTGTATCTGGTGCCGGACAGCCATCTGGATGAATATCGGGAATGGCTTCTGCAGGAGGAAGGGCAGCTTGCCTTTAATCAAGTCTCCGATACTGCGGCGGGGGCGGACTGCTTTCTGTATGATCCTGCGGAAACCTACCGGCTGTATCCCGGCGCCGCATCCGTTCATCTGGAAGACGGCCTGGCCCGCCGGACAGCGGAACTGCTGCTCACCCTGCTCGACCCCGCAAAGGAGGAAACCACATGAATGGACGAATTCTGCTGATTGCTCTGCTGGTGCTCGCCCTGCTGCTCCCCTCTGCTGCCTTGACGGAAGGGACAAGCACTCTTTATGTTAAAAAGGTCGAAAACCTGCCGGAGAATTTCATCTTCGGCATGGACACTTCCAGCGTCCTGGCGGAGGAGGCCAGCGGCGTAAAGTATTATGACTATGACGGAAATGAAACAGATCTGTTCCGGCTTCTGGCGGATAATGGCATCAATTATATCCGCGTCCGGGTCTGGAATAACCCCTGGGACGATGAAGGCCGCGGTTTCGGCGGCGGCAATTGCGATATCGCTGCGGCTGTGGAAATCGGAAAACGCGTCACAGCCTGCGGAATGAAACTGCTGGTGGACTTCCACTATTCCGACTTCTGGGCAGATCCGGGGAAACAGATGGCCCCCCGTGCCTGGGCCGGCATGGAAATCGAAGAAAAGACGCAGGCAGCCTATGACTATATTCTGGACTGCATGGCCCGGCTGAAAGAAGCCGGCGTGGACGTTGGTATGGTTCAGCTTGGCAACGAAACCAACGGCGCAATGGCCGGAGAAAAAACCTGGATGAACATTGCCTACCTGATGGACGCCGGCGCCCGCGCGACCCGGGAGGTTTATCCGGAAGCACTGATCGCCCTGCATTTTGCCAATCCGGAAAATACGGACAGCTACCGGACTTACGCGAAAAAGATAGATTATTATGAAAAAAACGGGCTCATCCATTACGACGTCTTCGCCACGTCTTATTATCCCTACTGGCACGGTACCCTGGACAACCTCTCCGGAATCCTCACCGAAATCGCCGACACCTACGGCAAGAAGGTTATGGTCATGGAAACTTCCTACGCATTTACGGAAGAAGATACCGACTTCTCCGCCAATACCATCGGCGGAGGCGGCGGCATCGTAAAGGATTATCCCTTCACGCCCCAGGGCCAGGCCAACTGCATCCGGAACATCACGGACTCGGTTGTCAACCTTACCCCCTCCGGTATCGGTGTCTGCTACTGGGAAGGCGCCTGGATCACTGTGGGCACGGACAGCTGGGAAGAGAATCATGAAAAATGGGAACGGTACGGTTCCGGCTGGGCCAGCAGCTATGCCGGGATCTATGATCCCAAAGACGCCGGAAAATGGTACGGCGGAAGCGCCGTGGACAACCAGGCTTTCTTTGACGCTGCAGGCCGCCCACTGGAATCCCTTAAGGTCTTCCGCCTGATGCGGACCGGCAATGAGACCGATCCCGTTCCGGACGCGCTGGAAGAGCCGGAGATCATCTGCGACCTGAACATGCCCCTTGTGCTGCCGGAAACCGTGAACGCCGTCATGACGGACGACAGCCGGCAGGCCGTACCCGTCGTATGGGACCTGACGGAGGAACAGGACCGGCTCATGCATTCTTCCGGCGTTGCCAAATATGAGGTCAGAGGTGAGGCCGGCGGCATGAAAGCAAAGTGTTATGTATCCATGATCGAATACAATTTCCTGCGGGATTACAGCTTCGAAGAGAATAACGGCGCTTGGGCCTTCACGGATCTGAAAAAAGCGGATGAACTGTATGTCGAAGACAAAAAGACCGATTCCCTGACCGGATCAAAACACATGCATTTTTGGAGTGCCGCAAAGGACAGCGTTGAATTCACGCTGGAACAGACCGTCCCGGACCTGCCGGAAGGAAAGTTCAGGTTTGCCGTATCCGTTATGGGCGGCGACTGCGGGGATACCGATATCTATGCCTACATAAAGATCGACGGTGAAGAGACCGCCCGGTCAGAACAGATCCCGATTACCGGATACAACAGCTGGAACCAGGGGATCATTCCGGTTTTTGATCATCCGGCGGGGACAAAAGTGACCGTCGGCGTCTATGTGAAATGCCAGGGAGCCGGCAACGGCGCCTGGGGAAAAATCGACGACGCGACGCTCAATTCTGTGCAGTAAAAGGACACCGGACCACAAGATATTGAAAACGATACCAATTGTGGAAAATCAACGGTTTAACAAAAATTACCTGTTGACAATTTATGAATTCGGTAATACAATGTGCGTGAATTTGAACGGAATAAAACGGGCGGAACAGAAGGAGAGTTTTTGTTCGTTTTTGATTCCGGCAAAAATATAATATAAAAAGGAGAAATGACCCATGAAAAAATTCCTTGCCATTGTACTGGCCGCCCTCATGGTCCTGTCAATGATGTCCTTCGCCTCCGCTTCTGATCTGGCTGGCGAGTACAACATCACGCTCTGGGTCGCGGAGAACGCGGTAGAGCTGACCAAAAAGCAGGTTGAAGACTTCAATGCCTCCAATG
>CAZUXV010000065.1:0-14564 GCA_964624445.1 uncultured Oscillospiraceae bacterium
ATCAAAGAACAAAGACACACTGGTTTTCGTGTTTGTCGATGTGAACGGTTCGCTGGAGCCACAAATTGACTTCTGTCTTGTGGAAGTGTTCCGATTTTTATTTAACAATATACTATATCTTGTGGTTTTCGCTGTGATTATACTACATAGTGAGAGCACATCGTTCACATCATGGGGGAGCGAGGGAAGCGGTGCCCCGGTGGGGCATTTGCCGTAAGGCAAAAGCGACCCGAACGAGTCAGCCGAAACAAGCAGTGCGACCGCTCCAAGGGAGCAATGCGCCGATTGAGGCTGCGGACGTTGGTTCGAGTCCAACTGTCACCACATGCCTCAGAGGCTTGTACGAGAAGCTTCCGGGTTTTTTCTTTTCCGCTTTCCGCTGTGCATCACTTGAACGCAAACACGATATCATCGGAGGCGGCATTACAGATTCCTCCTGCTTTTTCGTAACACCTGCAGGCGGAAACATTGTGCTTATTGGTAAGCAGAAACATTTTGCGGCAGCCCAGGGCTTTTGAATGTTCATGAACGAACCGGACAAGCTCCGTTCCGTAACCTTGATTCTGTGATCCTTCCATAACGTCAATTGCGTGCAGATAGTATACTTTTTGCCCGCCCGGCTCATTCAGAACATAGCCGTATGCAAATCCAATAGCTTTTTCGTTGTGTACAGCAATATAGCCGTATGCGTTCTTTTCATTCAAAAATGCCTTCAGCACGGTCTCATTGTATTTCGTATTCTCATCATCAATAAAGTCAAGCAACAACGCAAGATTTTGTTCTGCTAACAGTTCGCACTTCATATCAGTATTCTCCCATATCGATCTTTTTCACAATCACACCGGCATAATCGTGATTTGTTTTCTCAATATGCTCCGGATTCAGCTGATAATGGATATTGTACAGGAGGCCCTTTTCTCCGGTCTTGTCTGCCAGATACGTCTCATCAATATGGGCCCCGATTACTTCCAGGCAAATCATCGCATGATCATCTCCCGGAACGATTTCTTTTTCCCAGACATACCGGCACTCCAGGTTCATGAAGCACTCCCGGACCATCGGTGCATTAACCCAGCGGGCGGGTTCTGCTGTTAACCCGGCTGCGGCGATTTTGTCCGTTTCCGCTTCATTATGCCTGATCGTGGCCATGCAGGCATCATAATAGTCTGTGGAAAAGAAGTTGATCACGGCCTCCTGCTTTTCCTTCAGCGTGCTGTACAGATGGCCGCCTTTATTCACGCTCCCGAGAATTGCATAATATCCTTTCCCGTGGTTGGCACTGGTGAAAGCGGACCAGGACTGCATACATGCGTTGGTCAAGCCATTTGCTTTGTAGGTCGTCACCAGAAACATTGGTGACGGTACCGTCATCACGAATTCTTTCCAGCAGAAGCCCCAGGCTCTCGAAACATCAGCATAGTTGCCTTTCAGGGATTCGGGCATTTCAGAATAAGATTTTTTCATCGGGCATCCTCCTTTGGTACATTCAAAGCTGTTTCCCGTAAAACGCTGCTTTTCCGGTTCATTTCCTCCGGTGAAGCGATCTTGCAGATATACTTTTTGTTTCTGACGAAGGAACCCGAAGGTTCTCAACCTTCCAAACAACAAACCATTTGTAAATCATAAGGTTCGGCGTCTGCTATTCTTTTTATGGGGAAGTCTGTCAGTCTGCTGCCCATCGCTTTGTAGAATGCAACGGTTTCTTCTGAAGAGCATGCAGAGATATACAACGTTTCAGCTCCTGCTTTCCGGGCCTCTTCTTTTCCCTTGCAGAATAATCGTCTGCCTATACCCAGCCCTCTGCATTCTGCAGATACATGCATCATATCCAGAATCATATAAGGGCCTTCGAGTTGTTTCAGTAAACCGATAAAGCCAACGACTCTGTCTTCATCCAATGCAAGATATGTATTGTAATCATCTCCGCTGATCGTTTTGGCAACAGAACGTCTTTTCCCTGCATCCCAATCTTCCGTATACACACAATCTACGAGAACATACGCTCCGTCCTGCTTTCGGTATACTTTTTTAACTTCCTGTTTTCTTTGATAGTGATCTAACGAATCCGGATGAAAATTATCCTTTGATAATAATTCAATTCTGATCAAACAATACTGCTCCTTTTCTGTCAAATGCCGTTTCCAAAGCAACCCGGCAAATCCCGATTTGTCGGTCGTTCAAACAATCCCGGTTTATGATTCCAAAGGACGGTTGTAGTTCATTGAAATACAGGTTGGAGTAAAACCCAGCTTTTTCCAGAATTGCAGGCCTGCTTCATTCCATGGCAGTACGTCAAGATCAATGGTATCCGTATGAAGAAGTTCCAATAATGCATGAAAGGCATTTTCTCCATAATGCTTCCGCCGGTATGCCCTGTCGATATAAAACTGTCTCAGATAAAGCGGCGAGCAGGTATGTCTGACCAAAGCGTATCCGATGATCTCATCCGCTTCTTTGAAAAAGTAAGCATTGTATTCACCGGTGAGGAACGACGCCATTCTGTTTTCCAGCTCTTCCGTACTCATGGGGTTGCCACTTTTTTCGTCTTCAATCAGGCGTTTGTTCAGCACTGCCAGTGTATGGATATCCTGATCTGTACACTTCACAATCTGCATTTTCCTGCTCCCGTAAGTATATTACTCAATTGCCGTCGTGCTGTCCGCTTAAAGCTTTTTTCCCTGGATGATCATGGACAGCGGAAAACCGCTGTGATCGATCGCGGCAAAACCGCCGCTGATATCGCTGTCAAACTCCCGGAGGCCGGTAATTACCATTCCGTTGCTGCACATCCCGGAGATGATCTCGGACATCGAATGGGTAAAGTCAGTAAAGGTTTTGGAATGATAGTTTTTCTGCGTCATATAATACATGCCGCCGTTACCGGTCCATTCATGCTCGAAATAGGAGAACCGGCATTCCGTCCTGTGCGCCGGATCAAACTCCTCATCGCCCTCTGAAGCCAGCATATTCGTACAAGGATGCTGCTCATTGATCACAATGACCGCACCCGGTTTCATACACTTTGCGACAACGGCAAAGAAGCGGCTCAGGTCGTCAAACCAGCAGAGCGCCCCGATCGTGATGATGACAATATCAAACTGTTCCCCGTACCGGTCGTCGATATCATATACGTTGACCGCTTCAAACACGCAGGGAAGGCCCAGTTCCTTTGCTTTATCATTGGCAAAAGCCACCTGGTTTTCGGCGATATCAAAGCCGATCCCTTTCGCCGCTTTTCCGCTTTTTACCAGGGAAAGCAGTTCCCGTCCGTTGTTGCAGCAGAACTGGCCGATGACCGTTCCCTCCGTGCGGATCTGCCGCAGGACATCCGCCGTTTCCCTGTTGAAAAAAGGATAGTCTTCCTTTTGGATACGGTCTGTGATATCGGCTCCCCAGGCAGCATGCCTCTGGTCAAAAGCTTCTTCCCATGCCGCCTTATTTCCTTCGATATACTTATCCATGTAATCTTCCTCTCTGTTCCGCGAGCCATTCCACACCGGAAGCCTGCTGATCAACGCCGGGATTCCGGTTTGTCATGACAGCAGCGATCTTCCCTGTACGGCAGTTCATTTTCAGCATGCACTGTCCGTTTTCTCCCCAACCCTGGGAGACAAGCGTATCATTTTCTCCGATCAACAGCCCCAGGCCTGTCCAGGGGAACTTTTCCACGGGTTTCACCATTTCCCGGACCGTTTTTTGCTGCAGGAAGCCGCTTCCGCCGTCATACGCTTTCATAAATTCCCCTGAGATGACCAGCAGCTCTTCCGGGGTGCTCCACAACCCGGATGCCGCAAGATCGGGCACGGAAGGGAATCTTCCCGGAATGGGTCGGCCTGATTCATCATAACCCGTCGCCATCCTGCTTTCAAAGCGGGCCATATTGCCGGGCGTTGCGAAAAAAGTACTGGTCAGGCCCAGCGGATTGAACAGTGTATCCCGGACGATCCCGTCAAAGGATTGATGCATGATCTCCTGCAGCATCTGCTGCAGGACACAGTACCCGGCGTCCGAGTACTCAAAAGCTTCTCCCTGCGGTTTTTCCGCCCGGACCGGGCGGTTATTGTAAGCGGTTTTGCCTTCCAGGATATCAATCAGGCTGATTTCCGGATCATTTCGGCGGAGTCCGTAAAACGCGTCATCCCCGTCAAAAATTCCGGCAGTATGGCACAGAATTGACCGGATGGAGGCGTCGCTTTCACTTCCGTCCGATGTACGCAGTTTCCATTGCTGCAGATAGTGATTGACAGGATGATCAATATCAATGACGCCCTGCTCATGCAGTTTCATGACGCAGACCGCGGTAATGAACTTTGAGACGGAACAGGCCGGGAAAACGGTCTCCCTGTTCACCGGCGTATTGCTTTCCCGATCGGCGACGCCGTAGTATTCAGCTGTCGTTTTTCCGGCTGCGTCTGTCCGGGCACATCCGATACCGGGAAAGGTTTCCCGCACATTTTGGAGTTCCATGGTTCCGCGCAGCTGAATTCTGTAATACAGATCATCCCCGGAAAACGCTGTTTCGCTCGGATTCTTTTGCCGGTCATACAGGACAAAGCCTACACTTTCATAGTTTTTCGGGGCAATCAGGTTGCTGTTCGTCCGCACACGGATTTCTTTCAGCCCTTCATATTCCCTGATGCGGCGGAGCGCTTCCGCGAGCTGCGCTTTGCCGAATCCGTTTCCTTTGAAGGCCGTCCGGATGGCATTGTGTCCGATCTCCACATATTCCGGCCGGTTTCTGGGGTCCCAGGAAATAAAGCCGATGGGCTCTTCATGGAAGCAGGTGACGAAACCGTACCTGGCTGCAATCTCCGGATGATCGAAAAAGAAGTTATCCGTTTCTCTCCAGTTTTCGTCCCAGCACTGCGCGCAGCGTTCGTCAAAAGAATACGCATCCTTCAGAATGCTGTACATGATGCCCCTGTCAAAGTCTGTAATCTTCCGGAAGGACAGCACTGCACGGATCCATTCTTCCCTTGAGACGGCGAAAGCGTAGGAAACCGTGTTCTTCGGATCGGGATATTCCTTCACCTTTTTCATGCCGTTGGCCATAGCTGTGCGCCAGGAACCCTCATTGGTATATTTCATATAGGAATACAGCGCGGTGTACTTTGTGTTCAGGAATGCCCAGTCCCGGACGGCCCGTGCTGCTTCCTTCGCAAAACCCCGCCGCCAGTATTTCTTATGGATATGATACCCGACCTCCGGTAGCATCTCCCCGTCGATGTTCTGGATGGTGATGCCGCAGTCCCCGATAAATTCCCCGGTTTCCTTCAGCACGACTGCCCACAGGCCGAAGCCGTATCGGGCGTAGTTTTCCAGATTCCAGTCGATCCAGTGCCTGGTGCGGGCTTCGTCAAAAGGCGCGGGATAGTGGGCCATCGTTTCCGGATCGGAGACAATTTCATAGAGGGCGTCAAAATCGTCCGGCATGTATTCCCGCAGGAGCAGGCGTTCGGTCTCGATCATCATATTTTACTCCTTGCAAATGCCGGTTCGGGGGCGTTATTTCCACATCCAGACGATCAGGTTGTCCGACCGGGTCATCCCGATCTTTTCCTGCAGTTTCAGCGAGTTCAGGTTGCTTTTTTCCACCTGGCCGAAGGGGACACAGCCGTTTTCCATGGTCTTTACAATATAATGCGTCTGGAGCGCGGCCCCGAATCCCCTGCGTCTGTATTCGGGAAAAACGTACAGAAGCCCCATGCTTCCTTCCAGGTGCTCGCCGATAAAGCCCACCAGGCAGTCCCCGTCATAGCCGAGCAGGACGGATCTCCGCCTGACCACTTTTTCCATTTCCTCCGGGCTGATCAGGTGATAGGTTTCGGTCAGCATCGGCAGGTCGTTCTCATCCGCCGTCCGGACGGTTAGTCTGTTGTCTGCCGGCGGCTTTTTTCCGTAATAAGCCACCTGGTAACACTCAAGCTTTTCCGAAAACCCGTACCGTTCAAAGGTCGTGAGACCTGTGGCGTAGTCTGAAACCATCAGCAGGCCGCAGCCGCTGCCGGCATGGCGGTCGAGCAGCGCAAGGCCGGCCGCGGCGTCTTCACACGCCAGCATCAGGGCTTCGCTGACGCGATCGCGGACCAGCAGCGCATGATCTGTTTCCGCAATGATCTCTCCGCTCCCGCGTTTCAGCACACGGTCGATCCCCAGGCAGTCAATTCCGTCAATATTCATGATTGCTGCACCGCTCAATTTGAAAGGATTGATGAACTCCGGACAGGTTTTCCGGTTTCAATGATAGCATATTCCGGGGGATTTTTCAGATAAATTTTCGCCGCCGGCTGTCGCCAACAGAAGAATGCCGGTGGGGAACTACAGAACAAAAAAAGAGGCATCGCAGCGGGATCGCTGCAATGCCCCTTTTGTTTTTCTGAATTACTGGATGTCGAAGGTGAGGGAACCGTCCACGATCTTCATGGTGATGGTACCATTCACTTTCATGATGGAACCGGTCACGTTGTCGCCGCCTTCCACGGTGTAGCCGAACATCACGTCAGCCGTGGTGTCATTCTCCAGCTTGACAGGCAATTCGAGGCCGATGGAATCGCCATCCGGCATGCCGCCTTCTTCGGGCTTGGATTCCACTTTGTTGTCGCTCTTTCTGTCGGACAGCGTGATCTCGGTCACGTTTTTGCCGGTGTTGTTAATGATCGTGTAGCTGACTTTACCGTCTTTGAGTTCGTCTTTCTTCGCGCAGGATACGCACACCACCGCGACAGCGGCAATCACCAGGGCCAGGACCAGAACCAGAATCTTCTTTTTTATCGTAGTTAATCTCCTTTACTTTCTTCCTTTTATTTCTGCCGACCTGTTTTGCTCGGCACGCTTATTGATACGCAGCCGATCAGGGAGATGGCAGCAATCGTTTGCAATTTCCTCATTTTGCAAGTTAAATTCCGTTTTAGGAGCTGAAGTCAGTTTGAAAAACAGCCTCCGGAATTCACTCTGAATAACAATAATAATACCGCGAAGCGTCCCGTTTTCTCCGACGTAGCCGCCGTCATCCAGCTGTGGTAAGGGTGGAAAAGTCTACGATCCTTTTCCACGCTTTCCACAGTTTCCTTTATGCTATTCTTTTCCTGCTGTGTCTCGGGTTAAGGAGGTACCGAGAATGGAAAAGAATAAACACCTGACGATTGGGGATCGGAAGTTCATCGAGGATTCACTGAATCACAAAATGAGTTATGTCGGCATTGCAAAAGCGCTTGGCAAGGACCCTACTACCATATCCAAAGAAGTCAATACACATTCCTATTCATGGCGAAGAGGTGCTCTTAACGGAAGAAACTACAATAACTGCAAGCACCAGTTTGAATGCAAAAAGACAGCAGTCTGCACTTCATGCGGCTCCCCGAAAAGGCATACATACTGTCGGAACTGTATCAACTGCAACCAGCATTGTCCGGAATTTGAGCCAATGGTATGTTTACGTCGGAAAAAGACCGCTTACGTCTGTAATGGATGCAGCTTTATTACCAATTGTAATTTCGAGAAGAAATTGTATCAGGCTTCTGTCGCTCAGCAGGAATACAAGTCACTTCTGTCTGAAGCCCGATCCGGAATTGGATTCACTGAAGAAGAACTGAAGGAACTGGATAAGAAGGTTTCCCCGCTTATTCTGCAGGGACAATCTCCGCACCATATCAGTGTGCATAACCGGGATTCGCTCATGGGCAGCGAGGCTACTATTTACCGGCTGGTTGATTCCGGCCTGATCGCAGCAAGAAACCTTGATCTTCCCCGGAAGGTTCGCTACAGGGTCAGGAAAAGAAAGAAGTCAACATTCAAAGTGGATCGTTCCTGCAGGGTTGGAAGGGATTATGCTTGCTTTCAGCGCTTTATGGACGAGGATCCTGATACTCCGGTGATCCAACTGGACTCCGTCATTGGCAGGAAAGGCGGCAAGGTCCTCCTGACAATTCATTTCGTCAATTGCGAGATGATGCTGGCGTTCCTGCGGGACAGCAATGATGCCAGGTCTGTAGAGAATGTGTTTGATTTCCTGTATCAGTCTCTGGGCATGACCGTTTCAGCAGCATTTTCAGGCTATGCCTTGCGGATAACGGAAGCGAGTTTTCCAATCCGGCGCATATTGAATTCACACCAGATGGAATCCGGAGAACCAGGGTATTCTACTGTGATCCGCAGGCTCCCTACCAGAAGGGCTCCGCAGAAAGGAACCACGAATTTATCCGTTACTTTATTCCAAAAGGTACAGATATGGGTCAGTATACTCAGGCGGATATCACCCTGATGATGAACCATATCAATTCCTACAGCCGGGTGAGCCTGGGAAACAAGAGCCCTTATGATGTATTCAGCTTCCTCTATGGAAGTGATCTGCTTGAATTGCTGGGATGCACCACCATCCCAGCACAACAGGTGACTCTGAACAAATCCGTGTTCAGGAAGGGGGAGCAGAATGATTTACCAGAATAACACCTTTGAGTACAGAATGAATCTGGCAGCTTTCCGTGATCTGGAAGAAGCTGTCCCTATGACCAAATCTGAACGTTCCCAATTCACTAGCTGGGTACTCAATGGCCATGATCTTGATTCAAATCCGTGGGATTACTTCGAACCTGACGGTTCGCCCATGAATTACCTCAAAGCTCTCAGGATCCGATGCGGCTATTCTCACGGCCCCTGGGATTCCTGGGAGTATGCTGTTTATCTGGTTCTCCATTCGGAAAACGATGAACAGCGGGAAACAATCTGGTAATACACTAAAGCTTTGATTTCGTACCGGGATGCAGCACTTACAACTTACTTCAGCGGGCGGAATTTACTTTGAGAAGCGCTCTTTTTCATGATCCACTCGCTTGTTTGCTGTACCCTTCTTTCACCTGCTGCAGCACGATTATATCCGTTTTGGAGGCTGTTTGCCACCTGATACACCATCTTTTTTGATGCTTGTTTGTTCCCTAATCGTTGATTTTTATGGTTTCAGCAGTTTCCGGAACTTGCTGCACCAAAACCGGAATTTACCTTGCAATTTGACCTTTTCTTCAAAAATATTTTATCTGGGGGCTCCGGTGCCGATGATCCATGATTTTCAGGCTTCTTCAATCGTTTCCGGCCTTATCCGCCCGGATGACCTGCTTTGTTTCTCCGCCGGAAAGCACCTGTGAGGGGATATAGCTCATATTGAAATGTTTTCCGTCCACCCGTTCATATCCGTCCTTTACCTTCTCCGCGGCATAGAACACCGGCCCGCCCAGGATCCCTGTCCTTTCGCAGCGGTCGTCTGTGCCGGCAATGACCTTCGCCACTGTTTCGATGGCTTCGTCCACCAGGGAAGGGCCGAAAACTTCATGCCCGCCGTACATCATGTCAAATTCCGGCTGATGTTTTTTCAGGTGCAGCAGGTTTCTCATATAGGAAATGACCGGGAGCGAATGATCGAACTCCAGGAGGGTGTTTCCGTTGCAGGCGTCCCCGGTATAGGCGATCCGGGTCTTATGGTCGATCAGGACAACGGATCCGGCGGTATGCCCTCACACCTCGACCACTTCAATAATCCGGTCTCCCAGGTCAAAAACATCGCCGTCATACAGCGGATAGATCTTGATGGGATTCCAGTCCGCGAAATTGCTGTCAGGCTCGATCCGGTCCCGGTATTCCGGCAGGGCGGTCTGCTTTGCCATCTCAAAAAGCTGCTCTTTTTTGACGCCGATACAGGTCTGGAAAAGACCGATATCCCGGTGGTGGATCCAGCATTCGTCAAAATGGAAACTGCCCCCGACATGGTCGGAATGGGCGTGGGTATTGACGAGTCTGATCGGCTTGTCCGTCAGCGTTTCGCAGAAAGCCTTCAGGTTCCCCAGGCCGATGATCGAATCGATCAGGAGGGCATAATCCCTGCCTTCGATCAGATAGCAGATTGCGCAGGACTGCTCCACAAACGCGTTTTTGATCATCCAGCTCTGGTCTGCGATCTTTTCAGCTTTGAAATACGGTATGGCTGTCATCTGTATTCGACTCCTTTTTCGTTTTATGCGTTTTCCGTTTCAGAACAGGGCTTTGAGAATGGCGTCGGCACATTCTTCCGGCGAGAGTTTGCCGGTGTCCACCCGGAAGCTGTACTGAATCCCCGGCGCCATCAGTGCCGCCTGCTCCTCCGACTGCGTTTCATACCGGTCCCCGCGGTCGATGTTGCGCTGCCTGCAGATTTCCGGCGGGCAGAACACCTCCACGATATCCAGGGGATTGTCTTTCAGGATCTCTTTCATCCGCGCATAATGGGGCGCGATGCCGTCCCGTTCCACCAGGATGCTGTCAATGATCACGTTTTTCCCCATATCGGAAAACAGTTTTGCCGTATGGTACATCATGATGATCACTTCACCGAGGTATTTCCAGTAGTCTTCCTGCAGATATTCTTCCCCGATCATTTCCTGGAACAGGTCGTTGGCCACGACATAGAAGAAAACGTCCCTGCGCGCCTGCAGCGCTTCCACGATGGATGTCTTGCCGGAGCTGGTCACGCCGTTCAGATAGAGAATCCGTCCTTTTTCCATTGATATTCCTCCGTCAGTTTCCGTTCATCTTCCGGACGACCACTTTTCGAGAATTTCATACAGTTCATCATAGGAAGATGCGCAGTAGTTGATATCGTATGCCGCCATCGCTTCTTCGATGTTTCCGGACGGCATGAACCATACGGAATCCAGGGACGCGTTTTTCGCGCCGAGCATATCCGAAGACAGCGAATCGCCGATCATGATGCATGAGGATCCGGGTTCCCCGATCCGGTCCAGGCAGATTTCGAAGAAGGCAGGGTCGGGCTTTGTCACGCCCATGTCCTCGCTGATGAATAAACCGTCGATATACCGGTCAAGGCCTGTGGAAGCGATCCGGCCTTTCGCGTTTACGGTGGCGCCGTTGGAGGCGATATAGATCCTTGCATCCGGTATGTTTTCCTTTATCTTTGCGACAAATTCAAGCGCCCCGTCCATGAGCACGCCGTTCACGGACATCGTGCGGATGAAATCATCGTTGACCTTCAGGGGATCCAGCCCGGACGCGTCTCCTTCGCACCGGCTGAAAACGTCCAGGAACCGCTTCGTAAAGAGCTCCGTCCTCGAGATGGTTCCTTTTTCAAGCTCCAGCCAGAGGGATTTGTTGTATGCCTTGAACGCCCGGTAAATCTCATTCGAAAATGAAAGGCCGTTTGCCTGCAGGACGATGTCCAGCGCTTTATACTCGGAAGCATGAAAATCCAGCAGTGTCTGGTCGAGATCAAAGAGGAAGTTGTGATGCATGATTTTTGCTTTGTCCTTTCCGTGATTCTTTTCCGGACTCAGTAATTCATCAGGATGTTCTTTATGATGCCTTCCGCATGCGACGGATTGCGGAGAGATGGATTCAGGATGATCAGGTACAGACTGCCGTATTTCTTTGTCCGGCAGTACAGGTTATGGGATATATAGGATGGTGTTCCGCCGCTGTGCAGGTAAGCGGGTTCGAGCCGGCCGACATTGAGCCATCCGCATCCGTATCCGTTTTCCGTATTGAACATTTCATCCAGCGATTCCCGGCTTATGAGATTTCCGCCTGTCAGCGCCCTGTCAAAGGCAAGCAGGTCAGCCGCGCAGGAACAGATATCGCCGGCGCCCCGCGCGGTCCGGAAATCGGACATATACCCGGTCGGAAACACGTCATTAAAATCGAAGGCATATGTTTCTTCCGGAACCGGCTCGGGTACGCTTGTGAGGCGGCCCGGCTCCGTACAGTATGAATGTTCCATTCCGCAAACGGAAAAGATATGCTCCCGGATATACGCTCCGTAGCTTTTGCCTGTGATCTTTTCAATGATCATGGCCAGCAGTGTATAGTTGACATTGCTGTATTCATACTCTGTTTCCGGGACGTGCCCGGGTTCTGCCTCAAACAGGGCCGCAAGCAGTTCCTCATCGGAAAACCCGTCCGTATAGTATTTCTTCAGGAGATCATGATCGTTTTCCAGATCCTCTGCCGGAAAGAACTCCCGCCGGAGGCCGGACTGCATGTGGAGCAGCTGACGAATCGTGATCCCGGCGCCCTTTTCAAATTCCGGGAAATACTTTCCGAGCGGGTCGTCAAGATCCAATTTTCCCTGTTCCCAAAGCTGCAGGACGGCTGTTGCCGTGAACGTCTTGGTGACCGAGCCGATCTCAAAAACCGTGTATTCATTCACCCGAGTTGTTCCGTCCGTCTCAACGGCATTGACGCCGCACAGAAAGATCACACTGTTATCCGTGGCAAGCAGGTATACGCCGCTGTCTGTATCCGGAGCAGAACATTCCTGCCGCATGATTCTGACCAGCTTCCGGAAGACTTCTTCCTCCGTTGTCCAGGTATGACCCGCCTCGTCGTATGCGAGGCCTTCCGTGAACGGCAGGCTGCTCTCTCCGGCTGCACATCCGGCCAGCATCGCCGCGATGATAACCGGGATCAGGAAGAATCGGATTCTGTACCGCATCGGCTGTCCTTTCAGTTTTCCTGTGATTGATGAAGGTGATCAGGCTTGCTTTTGCGCGATCATTGCGATCCACGCCGGGATTGCCGCCATGGGGTTGTGTTTCCAGTCGTTGATGTTCGCGGTTTCTTCGGCTGTTTTAGTTTTCAGCTCATCGAACGTATACCAGAACGAAGCGTCCGCCGACGGGATCTCCGCCATTTCCAGGATCCGCAGTCCGGCCCGGGCGGTGGCGTTGACGATATCCTGAACCCTCCAGTGCAGGTCGGGGAAAACGTCGTCGTAGGATTTCCTGATCTCGGGTGCTTTCCATGCTTCCATCGTGAAGGGCCGGGTAAAAGGATGAACGTCATACATCGCCGAATAACCACCCTTTTTCAGGACCCTTTCGATATTCCGGTACATCTCTGCCAGGTCCGTGATCCATGACAGCGTCCCGTTGGACGTATAGACCAGGTCAAAGGTTCCGTCGCCGAATTTCGACAGGCGGGTCGTATCGTCGCAGATATACTCTATATCGAGATTCCAGCGCTCGGAAATCTGCCCGGCGTTTTCCAGCTGCCGTTCGCTGATATCGGCCGAGGTAACCTGTGCGCCCATGAGCGCAAAAGCGAAGGCCGCGTGATTGTCGCCGCTGGAAGGCAGCAGGATCTTCTTTCCTCTGAAATCACCGACGTGTTTTGCCATCAGCTCCAGCACGCCGGGGTAAAACGCGGCCTTCGGATCTTTCTGTAACCTGTCCAGCCTTTCTTCTGTCCGTAAAGACCGGTACCATTCTGAATCGGAAACCTCATTCCAGTAACGCTTTACTTCCAGTTCTCTTTCTTCCATATGCTGCATCACTTTCCTATAACTCCCTCATGCCGATGGCCGCTGCGGCCGCCCGCATGGGCAGGTTTTCCTGCTCTGTTGTCAGGGTGGCGGCTTTCCCGCTGTTCAGGATTCTGAAAGCCATTTCAGCGATCAGCGCTTTGCTCAGGCCCTTGTTCCGCTGCTCCGGAACCGTGGCGACGCCGCCGATTTCCGTTTCGCCGTCCCGGAATGAGAGCGGGATTGCAAAACTGACGATCTCCTCATCTTTCATGACCGCCAGCGGGTTTCCGACTGTCTGATCGAACTCGTCGGGGTTGACCGGTGTATCGGTAAACCGGGCATAAAACCGCTGAATGACAGCCAGGTCTTTATGCCAGTCCAGTTCACGGACGGAACAGGATGTATCGCGTTTTAATTCCCCGATGGAATCAAGACGGAAATAAACAAATGGATTACTCATATATGACTTCAAATTCCTCGCAAACAAGTTCCGCGGCGGGGCTGAAAGTCATCCCGGCCGACTGCAGTTCTTCCGTAAAGAAATCCTGATGCACGCTTTTCCAATAATCCAGGGTACGGTCTCCTTCGCCTTCCAGGAAAGCGTGTTTTTCGCTGACCTGATCGAAAGGCATAACGGATACCTTTGTTGTCCGGATGATGCATACCGCTTCATCCCGGGAATCCAGGATCACGCTGTATTCCCCGACCTGGGGAAGCGGTTCTCCTTCTTCTTCATAAAAGCAAAGCAAAGAGCAGGTTGCTTTTTTGACTCCGGTCCTGACCAGCTCCGCCAGCCGGTCGGCATCATCTCCAAAGGACCATGCGTCGTATTCTCCTTCCAGGCCGGATGCTTTCCACATTTCTTCCGCTGTCATTGCGTTTCACCTGCCAATCCTGCTATGATTCTCACCCGATATCGTACAGGTAGGAGATCATTTCATAGTCTTTGCCGCCCCAGTTATGGGAACCGGTTTTGAACTCTTTGCCGCCGATCTTCTCATAGAATTTCCGGGACTCAGTATTCTTCTTCAGGCACCAGATGATCATCTTTTTCTTTCCGTTTTCCCTGAACTGACCGACAGCATGCTGCATCAGGAGTTTCCCGATGCCCCGGTTCCTTTTCGCGTACCTGACGTACAGGGCGATCACTTCGCAGTCCGCCGGCTCCTCGTCTGACGCTTCCAGCCAGGCGTAGCCCAGGATCTCATCGCCGTCGGCGGCGACGATAAATTTCTGATACCTTCTGACCTCAATCTCATACCGCTGGTCCGCGCTCATGGAATCC
>CAZUXV010000066.1:0-14347 GCA_964624445.1 uncultured Oscillospiraceae bacterium
CTGTACGCTTTTGTAATGGGAGATTGCCTTGATCAGCCCGATAAAGTAGGGCGTCAGGCCCCGGTGTTTTTCCTTTTCGCTTTCGGCATAATCAAGCACCGTCACATCAAAGCCGGTGCCGCATACGTTCAGGAAAAACCTGTCATTCACCGTCCCTGTGTCGATGGGTGCCGCTTTCCCTTCCAGAAGCAGGTTCAGGGCTTTTTCCGGATCATTGGGGATCCCGGCGGACTTGATGAAATCGTTGCCTGTTCCCGCGGGAATAATGCCCATCGGTTTGCCTGTATCGGTCAGTCCGGCCGCGATTTCTCCGGCCGTTCCGTCCCCGCCGACGGAAACGACCGCAATAATCTCTTCATCGCCTGCAAGATCGGCAGCGATCTCTGTGGCGTGACCCGGTTTTTCAGTCCGGAATATGCGGTATTGAACGGATGAAGCGTTCAGAATACCCTCCAGCTTCTCCATCGTCTTCAGGGCAAATCCTGTCCCCGCGACAGGATTAACGATAAAAGCGTAATACATATCAACGATCACCAGGCATTCCGTTTTTGCAGAAAATCCCCTTTCCGGCGTCATGATGCGTGCGGAAAGGGGAAAACAGGATCACAGGTTCTTCAGAATCTTATCTGCGATCTGCGGGCCGGTCAGTTCATATTCTTTAAGAAGGTCTGCCGGCTTGCCGCTCTGTCCGAATACGTCGTTAATTCCGATCTTCATAAACTTTTCGACGCCCTGGCCGATAATGACGGAGGCTGTCGCGTCGCCGAGGCCGCCGATCACGGAATGTTCCTCAACCGTGATAATCTTTTTGCATTTGGCGGTATAGGCAAGCGCAAGTTCATCGTCGAATGGCTTGAGCGTGTGGAAGTTGATGACCGCGGCGTTTACGCCCTTTTCAGCAAGGAGATCGGCTGTCTCCAGAACATGCTCCATCATAATGCCGGTGGTAAAGATCGCGCAGTCGCTTCCGTCGCGGATGACCTGTCCTTTACCGACCGTAAATGGTCTGGGATCATACACCGGAGACGCGAGCCGTGCGGTACGGATGTATACGGGGCCTTCGATCTTTGCCGCCGCTTCAACGCACTGATAACACTCGTTGGCATCGGAAGGAACAAAAACCGTCATGCCGGGAAGCACGCGCATCAGAGCAATGTCCTCAATCGCCTGATGGCTTCCTCCGTCTTCACCCAGCGTAATTCCGGCATGGCTGAAACCGAATTTAACGTTGAATTTGGGATAACACACGCCGTTCCGGATCTGGTCGTAGTTCCGGCCGGCAAACACCGCGAAAGTGGAACAGAAGGGAATCAGTCCCATGGTGCTCATGCCGGCGGCAACGTCAACCATGTTCGCCTCAGCGATACCCATGTCATAGAACCGGTCCGGATAAGCTTTTTTGAATCCGTTGGTCATGGTCGCGCCCGCTAGATCAGCGTCCAGCACGACGACTTTTTCGTTTTCTTCGCCCAGCTTAACAAGGGCCTCGCCGTAAGCAACACGAACTGCTTTCTTTTCCATTTTTTCAGCCCTCCAATTCTTTCAGTGCCTGAGCGGCCTGTTCTGCGTTGGGCGCTTTGCCGTGCCAGCCGACCTGGCCTTCCATGAAGCTGACGCCCTTTCCTTTGAGCGTATTCAGGATGATATACCGGGGTTTTCCGGGACAGGCAGGCGCGTGAAGCGCTTCAACAACCTGTTTCATATCGTTTCCGTCGGCAACTTCGATTACGTCATATCCGAAGGCCAGAGCCTTGGCCTTGATATCGCCCAGGCTCATAACCTCGTCGTTCGTTCCGTCGATCTGCAGGCCGTTATGGTCGAGGATAACGGTCAGGTTGTCCAGTTTATAGTGCGCGGCGGCCATGCTGGCTTCCCATACAAGGCCTTCCTGGCTTTCGCCGTCGCCGATGATCGTGTAGACGTGCAGCTTTTTGCCGGTATGTTTCGCGCCCAGCGCCATACCGACAGCGATGGAAATGCCCTGGCCCAGGGAGCCTGTGGAGGCGTCCACGCCGGGACACTTTTTGGTGTCCGGATGGCCCTGCAGGATGCCGTGGAGCTGACGGAACTGATCAAACTCTTCCCTTCCGAAGAATCCGCGTTCACAAAGGGTACCGTAAAGGGCGGGAGCGGAATGACCCTTGGAGAGTACAAACCGGTCGCGGTCGGGATTTTTGTCATCCTTGGGGTCGACGTTCATTACATCAAAATAAAGCGCAACCATCGCCTCGGTGCTGGAAAGCGAGCCGCCCGGATGTCCTGCGCCTGCCGCGGCAGTCATGGTGATGATGTCTCTTCTCCCCTGCCGTGCATATGATTCAAGAGTCTGAATGTCCATTTCCGTCCCTCCGATCAAGTGTTTTGATGGGTTTCAAACAATAATTTATTATATGTTCCGGACCTTTGATTGTCAAGATTCCGCAGGCGTTATCGCGCCTGTATCGATCATTCTTTTCAGCGCTTCCGCCAGGGCGATTCTTCCGTGGATATAAGTCAGTCCTCCCTGCATATACGCAGTGTACGGCGGACGGATCGGCCCGTCCGCGCTCAGCTCGATGCTGGCGCCTGCGACAAATGTTCCCGCCGCCATAACAACAGGATCGTCGTATCCGGGCATATCCCAGGGTTCCGGCATGGCCATGCTGTCCACAGGACTGGCCGTCTGGATTCCCTGGCAGAACGCGACCAGCCGTTCCGGCGTCTGCATTTTGATGGCCTGGATAATATCCGCCCGCGGTTCCCGGGAAGGAGGCGTCGTTTCCAGCCCGAGATTTTCAAACAGCCTGGAAGCTAGAAGCGCAGTTTTCAGCGCCTGGGCCACGGTGTGGGGTGCCATAAACAGTCCCTGATAGAACGGACGGTAGGAAGCTTCGTAGGATCCGACCTCCCGTCCGAGTCCGGGGGCTGTCAGACGTCCCGCGATACGTTCGATCTGCTCTCGTTTTCCGGCTACATACCCTCCTGTAGGCGCGATCCCGCCTCCCGGATTCTTGATGAGACTTCCGACGCACAGATCCGCGCCGTGATCGGTCGGTTCGTCTTCACAGACAAACTCGCCGTAGCAGTTGTCAACCATCAGCGTAACGCCCGGATGCCTGGTATGGATCATATCAGCCAGTTCTTCGAAATCCGCCGGGAAGAGGCTTGGGCGCCAGGCGTAACCGCGGCTGCGCTGGGCGATGACCAGACGGGTATGATCCGTTATCGCCTTTTCCACAGCCGGAACGTCGATCCTTCCGTCCTTCAGCTCCACGCATTCAAATGTGACGCCCATCTCCTTCAGGGATCCGGGCGGTGTGCTTTCTCCTGTACCGATAACGCTCTGCAGCGTATCGTAGGGCATGCCGGTGGCGCTGACGATCCGGTCGCCGGGCCTGGTCAGCCCGAACAGCGTCAGGCTCAGCGCCGCGGTCCCGCTGGCAACATGGGGCCGCATCAGGGCGGCTTCCGTGTGGAATACCGAAGCGTAAATCCGTTCCAGTGTATCACGGCCAATATCGTCATACCCGTATCCGCTGGAAGGCGCGAAATGCCGGTAGCTGACCCCTTCCTTCCTGAAGGCGTCCAGCACCTGCCGGGTTCTTGCCTCTTCGTTTTCATCAATCCGTGCAAACGTGTCCTTCAGTTCCTGTTCAGCCTGCAGGATCATCTGTTCAATCTGCTTCATGCGGTCTCCTTTCAGATCAGATAAGCCCTCACCGCTTCATACGCGCCGTCCTGGTCCGTCCTGATATAACGGATGCTTTCCTCCCGCCGCAGGAAGGTCATCTGGCGCTTCGCGTAATGCCGGGTTCCCGTCCGGATCTTTTCCGCGGCCTCTTCCACGCTGTATTCACCCCGGATGCAGGGGATCATTTCCTTATAGCCGAGCCCGTTCATGCTCTGGGCGTCTTCCGGAACTCCTTCTTCCAAAAGGGCGCCGACTTCTTCCTTCAGCCCCATCCGGATCATGTCTGTTACCCGCCGGTTGATGCGTTCGTACAGAAGCGCCCGGTCCATCTGCGTTGAAACCGCTTTCCAGAGAAAACGCCCTTCGTTTTCATCCTTCCGCCGCGGCTGTGCCGAAAAAGGAATACCGGTCGCCTCCCATACCTCGATGGCCCGGATCACCCGCCGTACGTCGTTCACCGGCAGTTTCGCAGCCGTTTCCGGATCGATCAGCCGGAGCTGTTCATGAAGTTTCAGCCGTCCTTCGTAGGTTCCTGCCCGGGCGTTCAGTTCGGCCCTCAGCGGTTCGTTCGCCGGTACCGAGCCCATGCCCATCGGATGCATCAGCGCCTGCAGGTACAGGGCCGTTCCCCCGACAAACAGCACTTCTTTTCCGGCTTCATGCAGCTGAAGGATCAGTTTCTCGGCAGCGTCACGGTAATCGGAAACGCTGTAGGAATCTGTCGGCTCGCAGATATCCATCAGGTGATGCGGAATGCCCTGCATTTCGTCCGATGTCGGTTTGGCGGTACCGATGTTCATCCTTCTGTAGATCTGCATGCTGTCCATACACAGAATCTCCCAGCCTTCCGCCTTCGCCAGCCGGACTCCGAGTTCCGTCTTTCCGCTGGCGGTGGGGCCTGTCAGGACCCTGCAGGTAATCTGTTCTGTCATCTTTTTCTCCGGTCATTTCTGGATTCGTTTGAACTTTTTATCCAGTTCCCTGTGGGTGATCGCCACAACCAGCGGCCTTCCGTGGGGGCAGGTCGGCGTCACTTTCTGTTCAATCATCGTGTCCAGCAGGCTCCGCAGTTCGTCTTCGGTCAGCGGGTCTCCGCCTTTGACCGCGTGCTTGCAGGCGGTCTGCAGCAGGGACGCCCTCCTTTTTTCAAAAGTCGGATCCCGGCCGTTCTGCAGTTCCTCGATGATGTCGCGGACAAATTCCCTTGTCTGCGTTTCACCGAGGATCATCGGAATCGTCCTGACCGCAACGTCCTGTTCTCCGAAGGCTTCCACCACCATGCCGATGCTCTCCAGTGCGTCCCTGTTGTCTTCCAGCAGCCGCTGTTCCGCTTTGGTCACCCCGATCACGATGGGTACCAGCAGTTCCTGTCCGGCCTGGTCGCCGGATGCATGCTCCTTCATCAGGCGGTCAAAAAGCAGCCGTTCATGCACCGCGTGCTGGTCAACCATCAGCAGCTGGTCTTCGTATTCAACCAGGATAAAAGTGTTGAAAAGCGCTCCGAAAATTTTCATGGGTTTTTTGACGGCGGGCAGGATCGTATTTACCTGCTCCGCGTTTTCCCGCAGCAAAGGCGCTGGAGGAGCGGCCGCAGTTTGGGGCGCAGGTATGGAAACCTTTACGGGTTCCGGTTCCGGAATCCGTACGTCCCGGAACTCCGGAACCGGCCGCGGCGGAATCTCCTGTTTCGGCGCCGACGCTTCAGCCGGCAGCACAGGGCTTACGCTGACGACCGTATTGGTTTTCGGAATCTGTATGTGTACGGCGGCCGCGGGTTCGGAAGCCGGTTCCTTTTCTTTCATCAGCGGCATCTGCGTCGGCTGCTCAAATGCGTCCCGTTCCTTCAGCGCCGACAGTACCGCACTGTGTACCGCCTCATATACGCCTGTCTCATCCCGGAACCGGACTTCCAGCTTGTTCGGATGGACGTTTACGTCCACCGCCTCGTAGGCGATGGTGATATACAGCGCGCAGACCGGGAATTTGCCGATCATGACCCTTTCCCTGCAGGCGTTCTCCACCGCTTCGTTCAGGATGCGGCTGTGCATCACGCGGCCGTTGATGAAAAACAGTTCCTGGTTCCGGTTACCTCGCGCGTTTTCCCCGATGCCGACATAGCCTTTGATGATCAGGCCGTTGCCGTGGTCGTCCACAGGCCTCATGGCTTTCATGGCCCGGCTGCCGTAGACTGTCTGCAGGGCTGTCGCGGTCTGGCCGTCCCCCGGGGAATGGAATTCGGTTTTTCCGTTGCTGATAAACCGGAAACTGATATCCGGCCGGCTGAGCAGCAGCTGCGTCATCAGCTCGTTGACAGCAGCGGCTTCCTGCCCAGCTTTTTTCATGAATCCCCTGCGGACCGGCACGTTGTAGAACAGGTCGTTGACCACAACGGTCGTACCCACGGGACAGGCCGTTTCCCGGATGTCGGTGATCTTTCCGCCTTCATTCAGGATTTTCAGCCCTGTTTCCCTTTCCGCCGTACGGGTCGTCATCGAAACCCTGGAAACCGCTGCGATACTGGCCAGCGCCTCACCCCGGAACCCCAGGGTCGCGATGGCGTTCAGATCCTGTTCCCGGCTGATCTTGCTGGTCGCGTGGCGCTCAAACGCCATCCTGATGTCGCTTTCGTCGATCCCGCAGCCGTTGTCCGCCACGCGGATGGAACTGAGGCCGCCCTCTTTGATCTCCACCGTCACGGCGGTCGCGCCGGCGTCCAGGCTGTTTTCCACCAGTTCCTTGATCGCGGCGGCCGGCCGTTCCACGACCTCGCCGGCGGCGATTTTTCCGATCAGGTTTTCACTCAGCGGTCTGATCTTTCCCATATCATTCACCCGTTATCTTCTGTCTTTCAAACTGAAACATGTTTTTCTGACTACAGTTTTCTGGCCTTTTCCTTCAGCAGGAACAGTTTGTTCATCGCGTCCATCGGCGTAATGGCCATCACGTCGATCTGCTGGATCTCCTGGATAATCTCATCCTTTTTGTACTCAAACAGATCCACCTGTTCGTTCTTCCGGTTCACGGATTCTTCCCCGAGAATGTTCTGTCCGATCTTGTTCTGGTTAATGTCACTGACTTCGAGCCGCGCCTGGATCTCATGGGCCCGGACGATGACCGGATGCGGAACCCCGGCGAGCCGGGCAACGTGAACGCCGAAACTCTTGTCAGCGCCGCCCCGGATGATTTTCCGCAGGAACAGCACGTCCTCCCCGTGTTCCTTTACGGAGATACAGTAGTTTTTCACGCCCTCCAGATGGCCTTCCAGTTCGCTCAGCTCATGGTAATGCGTCGCAAACAGCGTTTTCGCGCCGATCTTTTCCCGGTCTGCGATATATTCCACAACTGCCCAGGCAATGGAAAGACCGTCGAAGGTACTGGTGCCCCGGCCGATTTCATCCAGGATGATCAGGCTGTTCCGGGTCGCGTTCCGCAGGATATGGGCCGTTTCGCTCATTTCCACCATGAACGTACTCTGTCCGCTGGCCAGATCGTCGCTGGCGCCGACCCGGGTAAAAATCCTGTCACAGACAGGAAGGCAGGCTTCTTTCGCGGGCACAAAACTGCCGATCTGGGCCATCAGGCAGATCAGAGCCACCTGTCGCATATAGGTGCTTTTGCCCGCCATATTCGGTCCGGTAATGATCATCATCCGGTTTTCACCGCAGTCCAGCAGCGTATCGTTGGGGATGAACTCCCCGTCCTTCAGGTTCTGTTCCACCACGGGATGCCGTCCCTCGGCAATGGACAGGGATCCGTCTGTGCTGATCTGCGGACGGACATACCGGTTTTCGGAAGCGGTGCGGCTCAGGCTCTGGAAAACATCCATTTTTTTCAGCGCCTGGGCGGTGCGCTGAATGCTGTCGATCCGCTCCGCGATCTTTTCGCGGATTTCGGTAAACAGCTGCAGTTCCAGCCGGACGCTCTGCTCCTGGGCGCCGATGATCTTCTGTTCCACTTCCTTCAGCTCCGGCGTCATAAAGCGTTCCGCGTTGGTCAGCGTCTGCTTGCGGATATACCGATCCGGCACCTGTCCGAGGAAGCTCTTTGTGACTTCGATATAATATCCGAATACCTTGTTGTACTGTATCCGTAGGTTCCGGATGCCGGTGGCTTCCCGTTCCTTTGATTCCAGGTCCAGAATCCATTGTTTTCCGCTGGTCTGCGCCTCCCGGTATTCATCCAGGACCGCCGAATAACCTTCCCGGATAATTCCTCCTTCCGTGATCACCACAGGCGCGTCCGGATTAATCGCCCGGTCAAGCAGTCCGGTCAGGTCTTCCAGCGGATCCAGTTCCTCCCGGATCCGGATCATTTCCCGGCTTTGCGTCTTCCACAGCAGGCTGCGGATACCTGGAATCCGTTTCAGGCTGGCGCACAGGGCCAGGCAGTCCCTTGCGTTCATGTTCCGGTATGCAACTTTGTTCATCAGGCGTTCCATGTCGTATACGCCCTCCAGTTCTTCGGAGAGCGTCATACCGAGCACCCGGTCCTTTACCAGTTCTTCCACGGCATCCAGGCGGCTGTTGATTTCTTCCGGATCCAGCAGCGGCTGTTCCACCCAGCTGCGCAGCAGCCGTCCGCCCATGGCTGTGCTGGTCTTGTCGATGAGCCCGAGCAGCGTTCCTTTTTTCCGGTCGCCCCTCAGGCTTTCCGTCAGTTCAAGGTTCCTGCGGGTATTCTGATCCAGCAGCATCGTACGTCCGTTCTCGGCAAACCGCAGGGAACGGATATGCTCCAGGCTGTTTTTTTGTGTTTCGAGCAGATACTTCAGCATTGCGCCGGCCGCGCAGGCGGCGTATTTTCGGTCTTCCAGGCCGAGGGATGTCAGCTGCGTCAGCCGGAAATGACTGCATAGGGTTTCTTCGGCATTCTTCCGCTGGAACCAGGTCTGGGGCTGGCCGCTCAGTCCCCGGATGCTGCTGCCCGCGACGGAAACAAGGGCTGCCGCGTCGTTGCAGATCACTTCCATCGGCTGGATCCTTGCGATCTGCGCGCTGAGCAGGTTCAGTTCCGGCTCCATCACGTAGAATTCACCTGTTGAAACGTCCGTCCAGGCAATTCCGGCATGTTTCCCGTCCAGGAAAACACACATCAGGAAATTGTTGACCTTGTCTTCCAGCATAGTCGGATCGGTTACGGTGCCGGCTGTAATCACGCGGACGACGTCCCTGTCCACCAGTCCTTTGGCCAGCGCCGGATCCTCCATCTGCTCGCAGATGGCCACTTTATATCCTTTTTCAATCAGTTTTTCGATATAGGTATTCACGGAGTGGAACGGAACGCCGCACATCGGCGCGCGTTCTTCCAGGCCGCAGTCTTTTCCGGTCAGCGTCAGCTCAAGCTCTTTGGAGGCTGTTTTGGCGTCCTCAAAGAACAGCTCGTAGAAATCTCCCAGCCGGAAAAGGAGCAGGCAGTCCGGATACGCGTCGTGGATCCGCAGATACTGCTGCATCATCGGTGACAGTGCCATAGGAGTCCTCTCTCTCAGCGGCATCCGCTGCATCCGCTGCAGTTTCCGTTGCAGCCACTGCTTCTGCCGTCTTCATCTTCTGTTTGTCCGGTAATCACCAGGCGCAGGATCCGGTTTACGTTGTCCATCATCGTCTGGAAATCCTTCCGGTATTCCTTCAGCGTTTTGATCATCCCGTTTTCATTCATCCGCTTTTCGGCTTCTTCCATCTCCCGGCTCGCTTCCGCCAGTTCGTTGGCGTCCATGTTTGCGGATGAAAGGATATCCTCTACTTTTCCGTGTTTCTCGATCATATCGCTCAGTGCCGCGGCCGCTTCAGGATCATGCTTCACATCAGCTTCCTGCTGCTTCATCTTCCTGTATATTTCGCTGTCAAGAATGGCTTCGGCCAGCTCCTGCGCTTTCATCATGACGTCTCTCATATTCGTTCCTCCTCAGATCCGCTCTCCGGTCAGCGTATTGTTCTTCAGTCCGGTAATCCGGCACTTCACGATCTGCCCGATATCCTGTTCGCTGCCTTCCACCGTCACGGAAACGGCATGCCGGCCCTTTCCGGAAACAGCCAGTTTGCTTCGCCTGCTCAGTCCCTCGACCAGGATTTCCTCCTCCGTACCGATAAACCGTTTCAATGTTTCCTGCTGCAGGTTTTCCTGCAGCGCGATCAGCCGTTTGATCCGGTCTGTCGATACGTCCTCCGGAATGATGCCTTCCATATCCGCCGCTTTCGTTCCGGTTCTCGGACTGTAGATAAATGTGAACGCGCTGTCAAACCGGACTTCATTTACCAGGCTCATCGTATCCTGAAACTGTTCTTCTGTTTCTCCGGGGAAGCTGACGATGATATCCGTGCTCAGTCCGATGCCCGGAATTGCGGCCCGAAGCCTGCTCACGCGGTCAAGGTACTGTTCCCTTGTATAGTGCCGGTTCATCTTTTTCAGGATCTCATTGTTTCCGCTCTGAACCGGCAGGTGGAACTGAGGCAGAATGTGCTTTCCGCCGGCCATCACGTCGATCAGGTCGTCGCTCAGGTCTTTGGGATGACTGGTCATGAACCGGATCCGGGGAATACCGATTCCGTCCAGGTCTTTCAGCAGTCCGGCGAAGGACGGATTCCCGGGCAGCCCTTTTCCGTAACTGTTGACGTTTTGTCCCAGGAGCATAATCTCTTTCACGCCGGCTTCCGCCAGCTTTTCCGCCTCGCGCATGATCGTCTCCGGATCCCTGCTGCGTTCCCGGCCTCGGACATAAGGAACGATACAGTAACTGCAGAAATTGTCACAGCCGTACATAATCGTCAGGTAGGCCGCGTCATTACGGAGCCTTCGGATCGGAAGATCCTCTGCGATCACATCCCGGTCCTCCACATTGACGGTCTGCCTGCCGCTGTTCAGGGTTTCATACAGCATTTCGGGCAGTTTGTGCAGATTGGCGGTACCGAAGGCCAGGTTGACAAATTTATATTTTTTCAGGATAACTTCAGCCATGCCGGGTTCCTGGATCATGCAGCCGCAGACCGCGATTACCATATCCGGTTTCTGCTTCCGGACTTCCTTCAGCCAGGTCACGTTTCCCAGCGCGCGGCGTTCCGCGTTTTCCCTGACGCAGCAGGTGTTGAAAATCACAAAATCCGCGTTTTCCCGCTGATCGGACGCAGTCATGCCCATTTCTTCAAGCATACCCGCAATCTTTTCGGAATCGTGGGCGTTCATCTGGCATCCGTAGGTAACCACATGATAACTCCGTGGACGGTGCGGCAGCGCCTTCACCATCCCGGAAAATGCTCTTTGTCTTTCCAGCTCTTCCCTGCTGACAACAATCTCTTCTCTGTTCATTCCGATCCCCTGTTTACTGATAATTCCCGTGAAGTACGTTTCCGTGTCATTTCAAGGATCCCAAGCTTTGTCCATCCGTGGATCACCGTCTTGGTTCTGTCGTTCCGGAAGCATTCGTTCAGCTTGTCTAAAACCAGACTTTGGTCTGTTTCCATGTCCATGTCGATAAAATCGATCAGGATGATCCCGCCCAGGTTCCGCAGCCGGACCTGCCTGGCGATTATTTCACAGGCTTCCAGGTTCGTTTCCAGCACCGTCCGCTGCTTGGATCCGCTTCCCGCGGAAGACGCGGTATTGACGTCGATCACGGTCATCGCTTCGCACCGGTCAATCACGATATTTCCGCCGCCGGGGAGCTTCAGCGTCCGCTCCGCCGCCTGCTTCAGCTGCCGGGTGATGTCCGGTCCCGGATCTTCGGTTTCGTTTACAACCTCATACCCGCCGGATGCATAGTCGGCTTTCAGGCGGGACAGCGGATCGTCCTGACGGAACCGTGTCCCCGGTCTGCCGCCTGCAGCGGCCTGTTTTTCAATCTCTTTCCAGCGGGCAAAAAGCGTTTCCGCTTCTTCCCGGACAGCGCTTTCGTCCGCATCCTCAGCCGCGTTTCTCATCACGATTCCGAACCGGCCCTTCGCAATCTCCGAGCCTGTCTGCTTCAGGCGTTCCCTGGCCGCTTCATCCCTGATCCGGCTGCTGACGCCGGTATACCGGTTCATCGGCATCACGATGACATACTGCCCGGGCAGCGTAATATCCCTGGTCAGGTACGCGCCCTTCTCTCCGGTTTCTTCTTTCTTGATCTGCAGCAGCAGCGTTTCCCCGGACCGCGGTTTTCCTCCGGTAAAACTGCTGCTTTCTTCATCCAGCGGAAGAAAACCGTTTTTCTTCCGTCCGATATCCACAAAGGCGCAGTTTAATCCGGGCATCAGCCTGCCGATTCTGCCGAGGAGGATCGTACCGCTTCCGTCTTCTGTGCCTTGCGGAAGATATTCCACGAGCATTCCATCCTCCGTGACGGCATACCAGTCCGGTCCTGCAATAATGGTCCTTTTCATCTTCACAGCGTCTCCAGCGGTACCAGTTTTCCCTCGCTGTCCATTCCGAGCAAAGCGGTCCGGGTGATCAGGATCCGGATATCTTCGTCAATTCCCGCTTCCCTGGCCAGCGCTTCCATCAGCATTCCCGGTTTGCAGGCTTCCCGCTCTGTCAGGACCAGGGTAGCCAGAATATGCTGCCCCTCTGCTTTCAGTTCATAGATCAGCGGTTTGATATCGCATTCCTTCAGCGCCGTCTTGGTCTTTCTCATGGCCATAACGGTATCCCTTGACATCATTGCCGGAACAGCTGCGGCCAGTTTTTCCGCCTGTCCGGGATCCCGGATCATCAGGTCATAGGCTGCCGCTCTCAGGCTGGCCATCAGCGCAGGATGCTTCTGGTCCAGCACCCTGGCCTCGCTCAGCTGCATCTCCGGCGGCATCGCCCGGTTCATTTTTTCCAGGAATTCCTCCGGGCTGACCTCTTCGGCCATGGTGACGTCCATGATCTCCCTTTTCCCGCAGGCGCCTGTGGACAGGGCGCTGGCAAAAGTGATCAGGATATGGGGATTGAACCCGTTCGAGTAGGCCACAGGCAGGCCGCTGCGGCGCAGTCCCCGCTGCACGCTCCGCTGGATATCCAGGTGGCCGATATGCCGGATCCGCTCGCCTTTCTCAAATACCGCCAGCATTCGCATACGCGCATACTCCTTTCCAGCGCTGGATTCCGCATCCGTTGCATCCCTTCCGGCAGTCCTTTGTTGTTTCGGCGCGTTCGCTCTTCTCTTTTTCATGCCAGAGGAAGGATTTGGTCACGCCGCTGTCGATATGGTCCCAGGGCAGGATTTCGTCCTTCGCACGCTCCCGGTTGGCATAGAAAGCCGGATCCAGTCCGCATTCACGGAACGCTTCCATCCAGGTATCATACCGGAAAGTCTCGTTCCATCCGTCCAGGATACAGCCTTTTTCATAAGCCCGTTTCAGCACGGCGCCCATGCGTCTGTCGCCCCGGGCGAAACACGCCTCCAGGTAGCTGACATACGGCTCGTGCCAGTGGAAGGTCACGCCCTTGATATTCAGTACCTGTTTCAGGTGCTCCTGTTTCCCGATGATCGTTTCCAGCGTATCCTGCGGCGCCCACTGGAAGGGCGTAAAAGGTTTCGGCACAAATACGCTCACGCTGACCGTCACCCGCAGTCCCTTTGCACGCTGGGTTTTCGGAACGTTGAAATATTCGGCGATCACTTTCCGGGCGAGATCGGCGATCCCGTCCAGGTCTTCCGTGGTTTCCGTCGGCAGTCCCGACATGAAGTACAGCTTGACGCTGCTCCAGCCGCCTTCAAATGCGTCCCGTACTTTACCGAGCAGGTCTTCTTCTGTCACCCCTTTGTTGATTACGTCGCGCATCCGCTGCGTACCGGCCTCCGGCGCAAAAGTCAGGCTTGTCTTTTTGACCTGCTGGGTTTCCTCCAGGCTTTCCTTGAGCACGCTGTCGATCCGTAGGCTCGGCAGGGAGATCGAAACCCGTTTTTCTTTCATTCGTTTCATCAGCTCTCGGATCAGTTCCGGAAGGCAGCTGTAATCGCCGCTGGACAGGCTGCTCAGGCTGATCTCCTCATAGCCTGTGGACTGCTGCAGTTTTTCCGCCAGTTCGATCAGCTTTTCCATACTGCGTTCCCGGACCGGCCTGTAAAGGATACCGGCCTGACAGAAGCGGCAGCCGCGTGTGCAGCCGCGCATGATTTCCAGCATGATCCGGTCGAAGATCACTTCCGTATAAGGAACGGGAAATTCCTCCGGATAGTAGGTACTGTTCAGATCCACAACCACGCGCTTCTTTACCGTCGCCGGCGCTTCCGGACTATTCGGCTTTATGCAGGCAACCGTCCCGTTTTCATTGTAGGCAACGTCGTACAGTGACGGGACGTAAACGCCTTCCAGTTTTGACAGATTTTTCAGGCATTGCTTCCTGCTCAGGCCTTTTTCCTTCCGTTCCAGGATCACGCGGTTCAGTTCCGTCATCACGTCTTCCCCGTCGCCGATCATGAACGCATCGATAAAGTCCGCCAGCGGTTCCGGATTAAAAGCGCAGGGACCGCCTGCCACCACAATCGGATCCTCTTCGCCCCGGTCTTTTCCCTCAAGGGGAATGCCGCCCATTTTCAGCATCGCCAGGATGTTGCTGAAACTCATTTCGTACTGGAGCGTAAACCCGACGACGTCGAATTCGTTCAGCGGATGCCGGCTTTCCATGGAAAGCAGCGGCAGCTTTTCCTCTTCCATCAGCGCCATCATGTCCGTCCAGGGCATGAAGAAGCGCTCGCACAGGCTCCAGCTTTCC